>DASSNV010000226.1:0-10800 GCA_035701245.1 Gemmatimonadaceae bacterium
GATTTCGCGAACACGGTGTTCTCGATGAACGTCGCAACTTTGTACTTCGCCGCATGGCTCGTCGCGGATCTCGGACATTCGAACACACTGTATGCGCTCGTAAACGGAATCGCTTCCGCGCTCGTCGTCGTTTCGATTCCGGTGTTCGGCGCAATTTCCGATGCAACACAGCGACGAAAGCCGTGGGTCGTCGGATTTACAATAATCGCCTGCGTATGCACAGTTCTGATCGCCGTACTTGGGCAGCTGGGTCTGCCACTGACAGGTGAAGGGATTAGCTCGAGCGGCGGGAGTCAGTTGATCCATCCGGGACTGGCTCTTTTCGGAGTGTTGGCAGCTTTCACTATCGCCAATTACACCTACCAGGGCGCCCAGCCGTTCTATAACGCGATGATGCCCGAGCTCGTGCCGGTGGATCACCGCGGGCGAATTTCCGGGATGGGCGCGGCACTGGGCTACGTCGGCTCAATCACCGGTGTCTTGCTGACGTTTCCATTCTTTACCGGCGAGATGCCGATTCTGGGCGCGATCCCTGATCGGGTCATAGGATTTCTTCGTAGCGTAGTGCCCTTCACTGCGCACGGGGGCCGAGTCTCGACCTTTGTGCCGACGGCGCTGATCTTCTTCCTCTTCTCGCTACCCCTGATCCTATTCTGCCGGGATCACAATGCGTTGCCTGGAAAGAAGCGAATCGCATGGCGTGAGGCATTCAGCGATGTGAAGAACACGCTGAGCGAGTCCAGGAAATATCCCGGCACGATGCGTTTTATCCTGACGTCCTTCCTGTATCAGGATGCCATGGGGACGATCATCGCCAACATGGCCCTCTATGCCATTTTCGCGATGGGCTTCGTCAAGGGAACCGAGGCAACCTTATTCGTAATTCTGACGGTGCCCGCCGTCATCGGCAGTTATTTGATCGGCAGACTTGTCGATCGGATCGGACCGAAGCGAACTCTCTCGTGGGTCCTGACGGGTTGGATCATTCTTCTCGTCGCGATGATCGCCGCGCCGTCGCGAAATGTGTTCTGGATCGTGGGAGCAGGCATCGGACTGATCTACGGAGGTGTATCGACCGCCGAGCGGCCGCTGCTTCTGAGCCTGGTTCCCGACGTCGAGGCAGGGCGATTTTTCAGCCTGATGGTACTCTCCTCACGCGCAGCTGCGGTGGTTGGACCTTTTGTGTGGGCTTTGGCAGTAGACGGGCTGAGACCGTCGATGGGAGTAGGTTTCGCGTATCGGGCCGGCGTATTCACGGTTGCGATTGGGATGGCGCTCGCATTCTGGATGCTGCGACGTGTTCCCGACAATTTCGTCCGCCCCACAGCGATAGAGCGATGATCTACCACATGCTCCGCTGGATATCCGGAATAGCGATCAACTGGTTTTACCGCGACATTCGCATCACCAATTGCGAGGCGATCCCGGATGGCGGGCCGCTGCTCATCGCTGTCAATCACCAGAACGCTCTCGTCGATTCGCTCATCACCGGCTGGGTTGTTCCCAGACGGGTGACAATGACGGCTAAAGCAACGCTGATGGGTAATCCGTTCGTCGCTCTGCTCTTCCGTGTAGTAGGCGTCGTCCCTCTGCGAAGGGCCAGCGATGAAGTCACCAGAACCGATGCCAATGGTCTCGATCGCTCACGCAATAACGAAGCATTTAGCGACATTCTCGATGTTCTCGAGACCGGCGGAGCCGTACTGATCTTTCCGGAGGGAAAGAGTCACAACGAGACCCGTCTCGAGCCGCTCAAAACCGGACTGGCGCGACTCGCGTTTAGCGCAAGGGACAATCGCGGAATTCGGGGCGTAAGAATTCTGCCGGTTGGTTTGGTTTTCGAGGACAAAGCGGCACCCGGTTCCGTCGTAGGAGTCAACATCGGCGATTCAATCGAAATGGATTCCTGGTCGGGCTGTGATGCTGGCGAATTGACTGCCGAAATCGCAGAACGACTCAGAACTATCGCCGATCACCGCCGGATCCTCGAACGCGAGGCTTTCCCCCCGGCAACACATCAACGCCCAATTACATCCTTTTTCCTCCGAGCCGCCGCTGCCTGGGGACGCCATACCCACGAGCTTCCTATCAGGCTGGCACGCAGACTGGCAGTCAGGCGAAGTCTCGACGCAGACCAACCGGCGATGCGAACAATCGTTCTGGGAACCGGCCTCGTGCTTCTTACCTATGTGGCTTCGTTTGCGATCGTCGAGGCAGTTACGCAATCGATCTGGTTCAGCGCACTCTGGGTTACGAGTCTCGCGTTCGGTGCCTATTGGGCTGCTTTCGAAGACCGTCCCCGCAGCCGCTGATTTCAGGCCAGCTTCGTCTCGAGCCAGTTGGGGCCGACACCGAGATCTACGACCAGCGGCACGGAAAGCTGGGCGGCATGTTCCATCTGGTACTTGACCAGTTCCTGCACCGTGTCGAGCTCGCCGCTCGGCACCTCGAAGACCAGCTCGTCGTGCACCTGAAGCAGCATCTTGCTTTGCAGACCTTCGCTGCGAAGTGCATCGTCGATTCTGATCATAGCGATTTTGATCAAGTCGGCGGCTGACCCTTGAATCGGGGAATTCGCCGCGGTGCGCTCACCAAATGCGCGGATGTTGAAGTTGCGTTCACGCAGCTCGGGGATATACCGGCGCCGTCCAAAGATCGTCTGCACGTAACCATTTTCGCGTGCGAATGCGACCATTGCATCCAGGTAGTTCCGCACACCCTGGAAGCGCTGGAAGTACCTGGTGATGAATTCCTTCGCCTCGGCGTGTTCGATATTGAGCTGGCGCGACAGAGCATGCGGGCCCTGACCATAGATGGTGGCGAAGTTGATCGTCTTGGCCCGACTGCGCATCGTGCTCGTGACTTCCGGCACTGGCACCTCGAAGATCAGAGCCGCCGTCTGCCGGTGGATGTCTCCCCCCGCCTGGAACGCTTCCACGAATGCCGGATCGTGTGACAGGTGTGCGAGAAGTCTCAGCTCGATCTGGGAATAATCCGCCGCCACCAGCTGCCATCCCTTGCGTGGAATGAATCCGCGCCGAATGTCACGACCAAGCTCCCGACGGATTGGAATGTTCTGAAGGTTCGGATCACTCGAAGACAGCCGGCCTGTCGATGCGACGGTCTGATTGAACGAGGTGTGCAGCCGTCCTGTTTTCGGGTTGACCAGCCGTGGCAGCGCATCGAGATACGTATTCTCGAGCTTCGACAGCTCGCGATACTCCATGAGCAGGGTGGGCAGCTCGTGACCTTCCTCAGCGAGCTCCGTCAGAACGCTGGCATCCGTGGATGGACCTGTGCTCGTACGCTTCAGCACCGGCAGGTTCAACTTGTCGAACAGGATCTCGCGCAGCTGGGGATTCGAATTGATGTTGAACTCCATCCCCGCCGTCTGGTAGATCTGCGACTCGACGCCTTCGCGCTCCGCCTGAAAACGCTGCTTCAATGACGCGAACCACGGCAGATCAATGGCGATGCCAGTCCATTCCATCTCGGCCAGAACGTCGATGAGGGGTAGCTCCACTCCGTCAAGCAACCTCATCAGCTCGTGGGACTCGAGCTGTGGCTCGAAGACCCGACGCAGCCTAAGAGTCATGTCCGCATCTTCACACGAATAGTCCCGTGCGGCTTCGATTGGACACTCGTCGAACGGGATCGCAGTCTTCCCTTTCCCACAGAGATCCGTGTAAGACGTCATGGTGTGATCGAGGAACTCGAGCGCCAGAACATCCAGTCCGTGGGAGCGGCGGCTCGGATCGAGAACGTAGCTCGCCACCATTGTGTCGAAGTCGAGGCCTGCCAGCTGAATCCCCATCGAGCGAAGCAACAGCATGTCGAACTTCGCGTTCTGCGCGGTCTTCTTTACCGAAGGATCTTCGATGAGATCGCGGAGCGGCTTCATCTCAGGCGAATCGAGCGCAGGCAGATTATGTACTCGCTCCGGTCTGGTCTGTCGCAGCATCCGCGCAGCGATGCTCGTCGGCTCGCCGTTGCTGGTTTTGCGCTTCTTGGGCGCCGGCTCGAATGTCACTTCGTCACCGCCGCGGATGAGTCCTCTCTCTTCGGGCGCGTCCGTCGCCGATCGATCCCCTGCGACATCGACCAGCATCTCGACCTGACCTTCCCGCGGTAGACGATGCCGGAAGGGGAAATAGTAGGCGTCTCCCTCAGCGATGGCGATGGAAATCGACACCAGTGTAGAACGCAGTGGATCTGCCGGCTGCGGACTCCCTGCTTCTGCCAACGCTTCGGTGGCAAATCCGATTACGCCGGCTACCCGTGCGCGCTGGACCGCCTCCAACACAGCGGCGGGCGAATCAGCTGTAACGTACTTGACGATCTTTTGCTGCTTCGGCTCTGCGGGTGCCTGTAGCGCGGCCTCTTTCGCGAGACCGTGGAACTCGAGCTCGATGAACAGATCGCGAAGCCGCTGCTGATCGGGAGTTTTTACCTTCAGCGTTTCCAGGTCGAGCGCCACCGGTAAATCATCGCGAATTGTGACTAATTCCTTGGAGAGCCGCGCATTCTCCGCGTGCTCCAAAAGAGCCTCTCGGGGGCGTTTCTTCGTTATATCGGCGGCATGCGCGAGGATGGACTCCAGATGCCCGTATTGGCGCACCAGCTCCGACGCTGTCTTGTCGCCGATTCCCCTGACCCCCGGCACGTTATCCGATGAATCACCGACGAGAGCGAGATAGTCAGTGACGAACTCTGGCGGAACGCCCAGGCGCTCTTCAGCATTGTCGACTCCCACCCAGTGCTCTTCGACATTGGCCGGGCCGCCACGGCCAGGATTGAGCAGCCATACCCCGGGCCGCACCAGCTGCTGAAAATCCTTATCTCCCGAAACCACAACGGCATTGACGCCCTGCTCGATGCTCCGGGCCACCAGCGTCCCGATGACATCATCAGCCTCATAGCCGGGCAACGTCAGAATCGGAATCCGGTACGCATCGAGCATTTCGCAGATGCGGTCCATACCACGATCGAAGTCTGACTGGAGCTCCTCCGTCAGCTTTTCACGCGTCGCCTTGTACGCGGGATATCGTTCGTGCCTGAACGACAAGCCCGAGTCGTGCACCCAGCCGAGGTATTCGGGCTGGTGCTTGGTGATAAGGCGCTGCAGGAAATTGGCGATGCCCCAGCTCGCTGATGTGTTCTCGCCCTTGCTCGTCGTCAGTGGGCGGGAGATCAGGGCGAAGAAGGCGCGGTAGATGAGCGCGTACCCGTCGACAAGAAACAGGCGCGGGCTGGCAGGACCTGTCATGAACTCAATATAAATTGGCTCGAGTCAGCGCATCTCGAGCACGGACCAGATGGCGGCGCGCCTATCGCTGCCGTCGGGAAAGCAGCGACAAAAACTCCGTTTCACTTGGGCGTGTGAGTCTCCACCTGCCGGTTTCCTCGTAGAAGACCAGCTGCGTGTTGTAATTCCGGTACTGCCATATCTGAAGCCGGGTGGAGTTGGACATCTGGGTGGAGGTAATTGCCTGGTTGACGTTGCGTTCGTAGATCTGATCCGGCTCCCCCAGTCCAACGAATACCATTCCCCGATCAGAGAGCCAGCCGGGGTTCCGATCGATCCGGAATTGAGCATTGGCGAGCTGAATCCGGCTGAAGTACGCCTGCATGTCCTCATTGATCGGAGTTTCCGGAATCGGATCCGTCTCGCGAAGGAACCTGGCCCACACGGTTGCGCGCGCCTCGAGGGGGGCGGTGCGTAAAGCATTCAACCTCCCTGGATTGGCAAAGAAGCGCAGAAATCCGAGCATGTCCTCGAAGGACATCAGCGGAATGTCTTCACCGAAGCTGACGAACAATGGCGCCTTCACCGTATCGGAGCCATCGCGACGAGTGAACGCCACCTGGCCGACGCCGACACCCACTGTGGAAATCGGCACATTCACCACTCCACTGAACAACGCCCCCCGTCGCGCCAGTGCGGTCGAATCCCGCCACACCTGGGCTCCTTTATCGTTCCGTACCGTGAATTCCACGGGAAGTCTGGATCCCTGACCGTACGCCTCGACGTAAATGGCGACGGTACTGTCACGGCCGAAGACGGCGCTCGAGCGCGGGCTGGCGAGCAAAGAAGGCGACGAGTCCAGAGTAGTTCTGCCCGTTGCTTCATAGACGAGAAGTGGCGTAGACAGCTTCCCCGGGCCAAGCGCGGGTACCGTGAGCGCGGTCTCCTGGCTGGCCGACCGCGATCCACCGACATCGCGCACCATCGCTGTGAGGCTGTAGCTGCCGGGTGGAACGTGAAAGTAGTGCTGGAAGATGACGCTTTCGTCCGTTCGATTGATCTCCCTGAACGAGCCGACGCGTACGATCTCCATCACGTTCACGCTTGCGGCTTCGGCCCCGCCACGATTCAAGGTCAGCTTCACTTCGTATGGTGCCCGATATCGCTCGCCTTCACGCGCAAAGGTGAGAGCTCTGTTCGGTATCGAGATGCTCACCAGCACGAGGGTCGTGTCCGGGAATGCGCTGGCGAACGACGAGACTTTACCTACGAACGAAACAGCGCCCGGCGCTGCAATAAGACCGATCTGGCGGTACAGCTCACTTATATCCGGGACCGGAGCGCCAGCGGCAGGAATAAGCCGTGGATCGGGTTCACGGTTCACCCGTGTCACGGAAGGGCTGCAGGCCAGAGCCGCGACCGAGCTAAGAATGAGGGAGTAACGGCGATATCTCGCAGAAGTCAGCATGAGTGATCTAGTACCCTATCCGGTCTTCCTGGTTTCTATTAGCTTCGCGGCGTGTCTCGAGAGCAGATGGTCGGCACGGTCGTCGCTGGCTACTCAGTCAAGAAAGAGGTGGGTGAAGGCGGCACGTCCGCTGTCTACCTGGCCGAGCATCAGAATCATGGCACCGTCGCGCTCAAAGTGCTACGGGAAAAGTTGCGCCAGGACAAGACTGCCGTCACCCGATTCGTCCGCGAGGCGAAGTATGGCGCGCGGGTGAAGCACCCGAACGTAGTCGAGACCATCGAAATCGGGCAGGCGGAAAATGGTCTCCACTTCCTTGCCATCGAGTGGGCCAAGGGAGAGATCCTCGAGCGCTACGCCAAGCAAAACGCTCCTCTCCCGCGTGATGAGGTTGCCACGATCGTCTCGCAGATAGCTGCCGGCGTGCAGGCTGCACATGACGCGGGAATCGTGCATCGCGATCTGAAGCCTGAAAACGTGATGTACGATCCCGAGACCCGTCGGGTTAAGCTCCTCGACTTCGGAATTGCCACAGATACCCAGGCCTCCGGTGACGAGCGACTGACTCGGGCCGGGTTTTTCGTCGGGACGCTCATGTACATCGCGCCCGAAGCATTGTCAGGTGAGATCGTGACGACGGCGGCAGACCAATACAGTCTGGCGACGATCGCGTACTTCTTGTTGACCCGGTGCCTGCCCTACACCGCCAAGGCCCCACGCGAGATGTTCACTCAGCTTTTGACGATGCCGCCGATACCACTCCGCAATGCCGGGGGCGAAAACAGCAATCTGGTTTTCAGTCCCGAGCTCGACGCGGTGGTAATGCGAGCACTGTCACGATCGCCCGGTAGTCGCTACCCGAGCGTGATGGCTTTCGCGGAGGCTTTCGAAGCAGCGGCGAAGGTAACACCAGAGCCGCCACGAATGCTCGACAAGTTCAAAGGCTTACTTCGCCGCACTCGATAGGTCACTCGGGTCAACGGGCAGCCAAAGGGTGAACGTCGATCCTTTCCCGAGCTCACTCTCCAGTTCAACCATTCCCCCAATCAACGCTGCCAGTCGGCGTGAGATTGCCAGTCCGAGTCCGGTGCCTCGCTCGGCGGAGTTACCGCGGGGTCCTGCATCGACCTGCTCAAACTCTTCGAAGATCCGACTCTGATCCGCCTTGTCGATTCCGATGCCGGTGTCTATCACCTGGATGCCGATCCACGGAGTCGAGGGAAAGGTGTGGCGGTCAGTAGCTGGTGGACCGCTGTCGGGAAGTGAATCAACGAGCCGTGTGCGAATGACGATGCCACCCTCACTGGTGTATTTCACCGCGTTGCCGAGCAGGTTTACCAGAATCTGCCGCAGATGAGTGGGATCAGTTCGGATCCGGGGGAGCGCAGCTCCCATCACGAGTGAAAGGCTCAAGCCTTTCTCGCTGACCAGTGATTCTATCTCGCTGGCGACGTCGAGCACGAATGGACGAAGGTCAATCGTCTCGGTGTGGATCTCGAGACGCCCCGCGGCCATCTTCGCAAGATCAAGGACCTGGTCGACGAGATGCCGCAGATGATTCGCGGATGCTTCAATACGCTCGACGGGCTTCGCCTGACGAGGAGTCAGCTCACCGTAGACCCCTTCGCGCAGAAGATCCACGAATCCGACAATGGCATTGAGGGGCGTGCGCAACTCGTGGGAAACGTTGGCAAGGAATTCACTCTTCATGCGGTTCACGCGCAGGAGCTCCGAAGAAAGCCTCTCGAGCTCCTTTGATCGTTCTACCAGGCTGCGTGCCTGGCGACGCTCGTGGCGAAGGACAAGCGCGAGACCCAATACGGTTGCCAGTGATACGACCCAGCCTACCAGCCCGGTCCAGTGACCGAAGCCGAACTGCGAAAGCAAATGCATTGACTCCAATCATAAGAATCCCTAACCTCCCGCACCATGACCGACCATGCCACACTCGTCCGCCTGCTCACCCAGCGCTCAGTGAAGCAGGGCATTTTCACTCTGGCGTCCGGGAAGCAGTCGCGGTGGTACATCGACGCGCGGCTGACAACAATGAGCCCGGAAGGCCTGGCTTTGATCGGACCGCTGGCTCTGGCAAGATTGGATGAATCCGGCTGGATGGTCGACGCTGTCGGGGGCCTTACCCTCGGCGCTGATCCCATCTCATACGCGATCAGCTACGCGAGTGCGCGCTCACCAAAGCCGTTACGTGCATTCACTGTCAGAAAAGAACCGAAGTCGCACGGGACCGGCCGACGGATAGAAGGGCCATTCAGCGAAGGCGACCGAGTAGCGGTAATCGAAGATGTGATCACCACCGGAGGTTCAGCATTGCGAGCCATCGAGGCGGTACAGGCTGCCAAGGGTACCGTTGGTGGCGTGCTCGCCCTCGTCGACCGTGACGAGGGCGGACGACAGACGATCGAAAAAGCCGGCGTCGCGGTCATCAGCCTCGTCACAGCAGGCGAGCTCGTCAGCTCTCTCTCCGGGGAGTGACGGCGGAGTCCTTCGGCATCCACCCCGGATAAGCTGACGCCGGCCGGAAAGCACAAAGTACATCGACGTAGGGAAGCACGAGCTCGGTGCGGAAATACTGGAGCATACCCTGACCGTCATAAGTCGACCGAAATTCTACGGGCGACATCTTCATCATCGTCCTGACATGACGGCCGAAACTTTGGGGCGACGAGTAGTCCAGATGGTTAGCGACCCGAGCAACCGAAAGTCCCGGATTCTCGAACAACCGCGCAGCACGAATCAACCTGGCTAAGGACAGGTAGCGTTTGGGCGCGGGAAGCCTGGCCCTGAAGAACCTGCTCATCAACGTACTCGGCAGAATATTGAGTTGACGTGCAAGTTGGCGGACAGTCGAGATTCTTGGAGACGTCTCGAAAAGCAGCTCGAAGAAATGCCAGCAATCCTTCGATACTCCTGGAAGATCGAGGCTTATCTGACTGAGCGCCGAACGCTGCAACTCCGTCCCTCCCTGCGTAGCGAGAAGATTGCGCAACGTCTGCCATCCAGTCGCAGCCCTGGCATCTACCAGTGTGCGAATTCCCAGCTGACCCAGGGCGAGGGTGGTATGCGGAGTCGAGTTCTGTGTCTCGGTAAGGAGGGCTACCGCTGGCACGCGTGGAAACTCGCGGACCATTGCCGCAACATGACTCGAGCTCTGCGGCCCGTATCGTGTGACGGAGATCAGAACGAGTTTGGCGCGTTGCTGTCGCAAGTCCGAGATCACCTCGTCGAGTGACTCGCGGTGTAGTGGATCGCAAAGGCCCTGCGCCGCGGCATCGACTCTGGCGCGCTCAATTGGAGTAAGGATCGTAGTAACCGGGGTACGCGTTACCCCGCGTTTGGCATCGATCGGCATAGGTTCCTCACTGGGTGGGTTGAGCCTTTTGAGAAGGCTAAGACGACTCGTCAGACAATCGTCATCGCCACTCCGCGCGCTGGGGTACGGCGGCAATGGTTCGTCATTCCTGCTATATTGGAGGAGGCAGGCGATCGGGCGATCGCGAGTAAGTGCTCTTTTGATACTTATTCGAGGAAAGTCCGGGCTCCAGTGGACAGGCCGCCAGGTAACCCCTGGGCACGGACAGCGAGAGCTGGACGTGACGGAAAGTGCCACAGAAAAGAGACCGCCACTTTCGGGTGGTAAGGGTGAAATGGTGGAGTAAGAGCCCACCGCGCGCGTGGCAACACGTGCGGCACGGCAAACCCCGGCTGGAGCAAGGCCAAATATGCGGCGAGAGGCGTCCACCTCGATCAAGACACCGCGGGTAGGCTGCTAGAGGGCATGGGTAACCGTGCCCGGAGAGAAATGATCGTCCGGAGTGCTCTGTGCTCCGACAGAACCCGGCTTATAGATCGTCTGCCGAACACTGAACAACCTCCGGCAAGCAGGTGCCGGAGGTTGTTTTATTTCCCCCGCGATGGAGTAGCGTAAAAAAAATGCGCATCGCCGCTCTCCCAATTTCCCTTTCGCTCGTTCTCATCGTCGGTTGCTCACGTCCGACCAGAACGGGCCCCGTGCCGCAGGTGCCCACCCCTGCCCTACCTACGCCGGTGCCGGGAACTCAGGCTCCGCGAT
>DASSNV010000227.1:0-31916 GCA_035701245.1 Gemmatimonadaceae bacterium
ACTACTCTCAGCTTCCTTCAGAATTCCGACGATCTGCTCGTCGGTAAATCTCGACTTCCGCATCGACCAGTCCTCCTCGCCGCCAGAGCGGCATCAAGGACTGTCAACTTATTTCCGGACCTCTAAATTGGGCTACCGTCACGCCCGCCAATCGTGTACACCGGAAGCGGAGGTGCACGAATGATTCATTTCGTAACTGACTTCTACTTCCAGAAGGGCGCCCACCGGCCAACGAGTGATCAATCGTTGATAGATGTTATAAACCTTGGGTACTTAGAACTGAAGGCTGCACAACTCGCCGAGCCAGTAACTATTCCTCGCATCGCGGATCTTTAGTCCTTCAAGTACGCACGATAAAAGCCGGCTGGCGACCAACTCACACCCCCGTTCAGGCACCGTCGACCTAGGGTCGGACGCCTACGGAGCTGGTTTTCGAGTCACACCTGCTCCCGACGCAGCTCAAACAATCGTTGTAACTGGTGGGTCGGAAAACCGTTGCCGACAACCAGGAGGCACATTGCGAGCGTGGCCTTCAGAGAGGGAGTACAACCAATCGACCAATTCAGTTGCGAGTTGTCTTTCGTTCCACCGGTTCCGCAAGCTCGACGGGCAGCAACCAAAGATGAGCATGCAGTTCTCCGTCAGAGTGCTGCTACGGCGATAGCCGAGATGCGTTGCGATTTCGCTTACCGAAGCATCCGAATTGCGCAAAAGAAAGCAGGCGCGGCAAACCCTGGCGAGCGTCAGGCTTTTTCGGCGAACCCAAGCGTGCGTGGTTAAGAATCCTGTAAAGTGTACGGACTTTGACACGACAAGCCGTAGCGAGATCGCACACCTTAGTGTAGTGACTGGGACGCGCAAAAAGATCAAAGAGAATTTGCCCGACGCTCTCGGGCAGCGTGGACAGATCGGTCTCGAGTTGGCCTAGGACTTCGGTGACCAAGCCCTGGCTGCTCGCGCGTTCTACCGCGCGGCGGACTGTGTACCGGCAACATCCTTCGTGAACCAATACATCATTGAACAAGAAACCGTCGCAGGCCATTCTTGCGACCGTCTGTAGGCTGGCCCCGTCTAAAGACGCATAGCTGATGAACGCCACTTCGGGATGATGCGATTTGAAAGCAGTCACGCTTTTGGCGTCGCTAACCGTTAACAGCCCCGGATCCAAGATGGCAGTTCGAAACGCCCCGTTTGTGAGCCTGAACTCAAGTTCCGCCCACGATCTTGTGTAGACCACATCGAACTGGCGAAGAATGGAGCGCAATCCGCTCTCGCTTTGCTGTCGAGCGAAGATGGCCACTGAAATGCGCCGTGGGCGATGACGCTGATTTTGCTCGGAGCGGGACAAGAGAGTCTGACGGGCGTTGCACACGCCATTCTGCATGGATTGAGCTAGCGAGCGGATCACGATATAAAATTGGCATCCGAGTGGCAGAAAAGCGGAGTCGGCACCGTCTCGTGCGGTCCCTTAGTTGCGGCGACGCTCCGAACTAGGCTTACGTCGCAATATGAGAGAGCCTCGACCGCTTCAGAATCACGGGCGAGACGCAACCAGAGCAGACGAGGGCGAATCATTATGAACCAGACTTCCTCTCCCCGAAAGACACCGCGGTACTACGCGCGACCGAAGCGAAATGCGCTTGCGCAAGGCCTCATCCTAGTCACAGCGGGAGCGTTCCTGGCCGGCTGCTCGCACGACATTTCAGCGGCTAGACCGAGAGCGTTAGCCATGGCCGACACATCATTGTTAACTCCAGAAATTGCCAGTCAGCTTACAGCTGCCGGCTTGTTCACTTTGACCGGACCAACTGACGCAGACGAATTGAGCGAGCCACAAGTGCGAGCGATTGCTCGCGCGTGGATTCAAGATGGCTTTTCGAAACTTCAGCCCCGGCTTGAGGCACAAAGAGGTTCGAAGATTGACGGTTCCCGACTGCGTGATTGCGCACGAGTTTATTACGGGGAGTCACCCTACGAACCCGTCCAAGACACGTCCGACGGTGGCATCGCCCGACGAACAAATGGTCCTTGGTGGCTCGTTCCACTGTGCGCCGGTGACGAGCCGCAAGTGCTCCTCGGAATAGCAGCCTTCGCGACGGATATCCGCCTTGAGAACGGCGGCATCCGCTTACCAAGGTTTTCTGGCGGTGAATTCGTATGGCGTGCAATTCGGGCCGGCACGGACCTACCTGTCACCCCCGAATTCGCAGCAAACGCCGCCGCGCGAGCCACAGCGGCGAAAGTGAATTCCGTGCCGCGCCTCATTCTACCAACTTTTCGCGATGGCAGTCCCGCCGCGGCGCGCTGGTCAATGTCCCTTTCGCTCCCGGCTGCGGTTAGTACGGCGGGTGGCCCAGCGATAGGCCGCACAGTCACCGTTTTTTTTGGTCCCCCCGGCCCAGGTGCCTACGACATATCCGCACTGCAAAGACCTAGCGCCGAACAGCCCGTCGAACTCGAGGTAGGGATATGGAGTTGGGTGACGCGCACCGTCGATCATGTCATTCGCGTAAAACGGAAACCAGATATTCCGGTGCGCTTCGAGCCCGCGGAGGTATCCGGTTATGAATAATGTCTCTATCGCGCGCGCAGCGGTTGTGCTTGGATGCGCTCTCGTGAGCGCAGGTTGCCCCGTAGACGGTCGGCCGCCGCTCAAACTGCGCCGTGACGTATTCGGGCGTCGAGGGTGCGGCATGGATCGGGAGTAGAATCGACGCCTACGTGACTCAGCCATCGGATTGTCCGATATTGCTGCCTGCTACTGGCGGAGGATGGATTTCCTACTACGCAATGGTTACCGCTCCCGCTGAGAATCTGCGCGGCGACTACTTTGTTTCCTCCGTTTGGAACGCAGCCGGTGACGCTCTCGGCGGCCAGATCGACGAATGGTACTGGGCGACATATGACTCGAAAGAGGTGGATGTGAGCTTCTACTACACTCCAGGCACCGGAACACCCGTGGCTGGATACTTCTCCGACCGGGCTGAAGGTCGTACGCCAACCTTCTACGGGGTCGATGGAGTGGCGAGCGTTATGCTCACGTATCGCAAAGGACTCTCTACATCGATCCAAGGCCCTGCTGCCCCTACTCCCGGGACGAATGTAACGTGGAGCGTTGCTGCGCAAAACGCGAGCGGGCCTTACTCTTACCGTTGGTTTAAGGATGGCAGCGAGCTCACAGATCAGACTTCCTCGTCGTTGACCTTGCCAGTGACAACGGATTACTTCGTGCTTGGCGCAATAACGCAGTCTCAGGCAGATGGCGCTGATGTTGGCGATGACGATAGTCCCGAATTGGCAGGTAACAATTTCTGGTATGTCGGAACGCTCGCCAGATCTTGCTACGAGTTGCGGCTATACTTCGGACACGGGCACGAACCCGAGCTCATCGTTTGGATATCAGTGGTACCTAGATGGTACTCGCTTGGCAGGCAACGAGTGGACAACCAACCCAACGTTTTCGCTCGGTTCTCACATTCTCGAACTCAACGTAACTGACGACAACGGGTACACCGCCCGGGCGAACATGAGTATCGATGTGACGACTGATGGCCCGAGCAGCTGCATGTAGTTATTGGAGGATTCTGACCGGGTCCCGTCCGTTACGCGAGCTCGGCCCCAACGGGTAATTGGTCGACCTTACCTAACGCTCGACTGGCAATCCAGACGGCAGACGCGGGTACGGCGGGCACTCCCTTGATGGGGTGCCCGTTTTTGCTGCTGAGCGGCCCCTGCCTTGCAAAAAGAGATGTGTTTGGACCCCGATCAGGACGGGGTCGTTCACCAGCAACAACGGAGTGCAAAATGAAACCAACGAACGCCATCAAAGGGATCGCGCTCGGGGCCGCGCTCGCGGTCAGCGCTGCCTGCGCCGGAGTGAAGAAGACGACGACCGACATCAACCCCGCGATGGAGCGCGCGCCCACCTGCGCCGCCGCCATTGCCGTCTACAACAGCCGCGCCGACGTACCATACGACTACTACGAGCTCGCCTGGATCGAGGCGTCCGGCAACTCGGTGTGGACGACCGACAATCAGCTCCAGACCCAGATCCGGAACGGTGCCGCCAAGGTCGGTGCCAATGCAGTCATCATCAATCCCGTCGAGCAGTCGAAGAGCGGCGTCAAAGTGCTCGGAGAGGCCATCGGCGCGAAATCGGCGACACAGAAGGCGACCGCCCTCGCCATCTACATGCCACGAGATGCTGCACGCGTTCGCACCGCGTGCGGGGCTGCCTGATTACCTGACTGCGACTGAACGAGGGTGGTGATCAACTCTCGTTCAGTCGTCGTTGTTCCGCCTCACCCTTCTCACCCAGCGTCCATGGAGCGGCCCATGTATAAGAAGCTCGCGTTCGTTTTCTTCCTGACAGCGATGTCGACGACGCAGGGTCAGACGGGCCCCGCTCCACGCGCCACGGCGTGCACCGCGGGTCTCGAGCTACCCGAGGGCTTCTGCGCGACGTTGTTCGCCGATGGTGTGAACGGCGCGCGACACCTCGTCGTGGCGCCGAATGGAGATGTCTTCGTGAACACCCAGTCGCGCGGCGAAGCGGGCGGCGGGATCGTGGCGTTGCGCGACACCAACCGCGACGGCAAAGCCGATGTGAAAGAGCACTTTGGCGCCGGCGTGGGCACCGGCATCGCTCTCGAGGGCAACAATCTCTACGCGACTTCCGGCAACTCCATCGTCCGCTACAGGATCGGTTCTGGGTCGCTGACGCCGGTTGGCAAACCCGACACCATCGTCACAGGTTTGCCGATGAGCGGGTCGCACCACTCGCACAACTTCGTGCTCCAGGACGGATCGCTGTTCGTCAACATCGGCTCGGCGTCGAACGCCTGCCAGGTACGCGATCGGCAAGTTCAGTCCGAGGGCCACGACCCGTGCACCGAGCTCAACACGCGAGCGGGCATTTGGGAGTTCGACGCAAATCGGCTGCACCAGGAAGAAAGCAACGGCCGCCGTTTCGCGACGGGACTGCGAAATTCGGTGGCGCTGACCAGAACCGCCGACGGCGATCTCTACGCCACAGTGCACGGCCGCGACCAGCTCCATGACAACTGGCCAACCCTTTTCACCGCCGAGAAGAGCGCGGAGAATCCCGGCGAGGAGCTCGTTCGGATCACCCGCGGCGCCGACTACGGCTGGCCCTACTGCTATTACGATGTCGACAGGCGCGCTCTCGTCCTCGCACCCGAATACAGAGGAGACGGCACCAAGACGGCGCGCTGCACGGAGAAGACCGAGCCGCTGATGGCGTTTCCGGGGCACTGGGCCCCCAACGGGATGGTGTTCTACACGGGAACACAGTTCCCCGCTTCGTATCGCGGTGGCGCTTTCATCGCGTTTCACGGGTCCTGGAACAGGGCGCCGCTGCCACAGGCCGGATATAGAGTGGTCTTCGTGCCTTTTCGGGCCGGAAAACCTGCCGGATCGTGGACGACTTTTGCCGACGGATTCCATCCCAACCCGGGAACTTCGCGCGCAGCGAGAGGAACGAGGCGTCCGACCGGAGTTGCCCAGGCGCCGGATGGATCGTTGTTCATTAGCGACGACACCGGCGGGACGATCTGGAAGATCACCTATCGCGGCGGCAGCCGCTAAACACGGCGTGGACCGGCTGGGCGCGGAAATCATTGCGCGGGCGCGTTCCCGATGAGAGAATGGGAGGCAAGTTGAGCTCTCGTTCTTTCGTGACACGCCCATTTGCCCCCGTCGCCAACCTCATCAAGCGAGTGTTGGGAAAGCACGGGCCGGCATTGGAATCCGCGGCTCCAGGTCTGCGCCAGAACGGTCTCGACAGCGAGCGCCGGCTCAGCTTCATGCTGGAGTCGGTTCCCGTCAACCTGTGGTCGACCGACGCGCACCTCAACATCACCTTCTCGCAGGGCGCTGGACTCCATCTCATCGGCGGCAAGCCGAACGAGCAGGTCGGGATGACGCTCTACGAGGTCCTGAAGACGAGGGATCCTCGGTTCACTCCGCTGGCCGCGCACCTTCGGGCTCTCCAGGGAGAGCTCGTGCGCTACGAAACGGATTGGCGCGGGCGATCGTTCGAGACTCGAGTCGAGCCACTCCGCGCGGCCGACGGCCGCATCAGTGGAACCGTCGGCATCGCAATCGATGTGACCGACCGCAAGAGTCTCTATGATGCGCTGCAGACCCAGAACGTGTACTTCGCCGCACTCTTCGAGAACGCGCCCGAAGCAATTGCCATCCTCGACGAACACGATCGCATCATCCGCATCAACGGCCAGTTCACCAGCATGTTTGGTTACGGCGAAGACGACGCCGTCGGCGCCAACATCAACGATCTCATAGTCCCGGGCGAGCTGGTCGAGGAAGCCGAGAATCTCACCGAGCGCGTCGCGGCGGGCGAGAAGCTCACCGCCGAAGCGTTGCGCCGGCACAAGGATGGCCACGCATTCTGGGTGTCCATTTCGGCCACGCCGTTTGGGGTCGTCGATCAGCCCGGACGCGTGTACGCGATGTATCACGACATCTCGGCGCGGAAGCGCGCCGAAGACGAGCTCAAGGCGCTGGTGCTCGTCGACGAGCTGACAGGACTCCCCAACCGGCGCGCGTTCATCACTCTCTCCGAGCAGGCGCTCAAGCTCGCCATGCGCCTCGAGCGTGACGTCCTCATGATCTTCATCGACGTCGATCATCTCAAGTACATCAACGACACCTACGGCCACCTCGCCGGCGACCGCGCGCTGATCGATACGGCGCGGGTGCTCCGCGAGAGCTGCCGTGAAGCAGACATCATCGCGCGGCTCGGCGGCGACGAGTTCGTGGCGCTGTTGACCGTCGATTCCGACCAGACCGCGGAGCTGGTTTGCGAGCGCATCAAAGCTCGCGTCGACTCCCATAACGAGGAAGCCCAGCGCGGCTACGAGCTGTCGTTAAGCGTTGGCGCTACACGTTCCAAGGCGGAAGGAACGATGCTCGCCGATCTGCTGGCGCAGGCCGATACCGCGCTCTACGAGCAGAAGCGCGGTCGCGGTCGCCCCCACGCGTTGTCGCGCTAGCCCTCAGGGCAGCGCTTTCACCACACCGCACGCGATCCGCGCGCCGCTGTTCCCCGCCGGATTGCTGACCTGATCGTCGGCAGCGGCGTGAATGACGAGCGCGCTGCCATCGGCGTCGAGTAGCGAGGTCGTGCCAGGTGTGAGCGAGACGCGGTCGGTGCTGAACGACACGCGCCCAACGCCGTTGTCAGGAATCGTGATGTTCGGATTGTCGCCCGCGTGCGGGCCGTTGGGATTCTCTAGCCCGTGCTGCCTCGCCATCGGATTGTAGTGGCCGCCCGCGCTGGAAAAAGCCGGAGTCGTTCCGACGTCGCACTTGCCGACATCGTGAAAATGAATTCCGTGGACTCCCGCCGGCAGAGAGATACTGGCGATCTCGACGAACACCAGGCCGTTCTGATCCTGGGTGAGCTGCGCGGTGCCGATTGGCGCGCCGCCGGTGTTGTACATGATGGCGTTGGCGACGGCCACCGCGTTTCTCGCGCGCTGCGCCGAGGAGCAAGCGGTCGCGACGAGCGCGATGCCGAGCATCACCGTGCGTGCTGGGAATTTCATCTTCGACTCCGGGAAAGAGTTTTTGCCGGCCCACTCCCGACAACTAATCCCGAATCTTGAACTTCGTCCAGATCACGACGGTCGTGCAGTCCCGCATTCCCTGGGTGTACTGCGCCGGGACGCCCGGCCCGGAATAGACCTCGACTCCGACGACTTCGCGGCCGTTAATGAAATCGTTGATGTCGCCTGGGGTGGCGGATTGCCAAGGCATGTCGTCGACGTAGTATTGCACGCAGTTGCCGCCGCCCACGCCGCGAGAGCCCGTCACGACGTCGCCCGTGGGGCTGTAGCTGACGCGCAGACTCGGCACGACGCGAAGGATGTCGGTGAGCTGGTTTGGGTGCATCGCCTGGATCTGCTCGGGGCCGAGATAGTAACCCTGGCCGGATTTCTTGCGCTGGGTGAAGCCAACCTTGTCCAGGCTGGCCACCCGCCGTGCCGTGACCAGTACCGGATCGAGCGCCGCCACGAACTTCGGGAGCTTGATGCTGACGCGCTCGGCCTCGTGCGAGGACAAATCGACCGGCACCGTCTCGGCCCCGAATCCCAGGTGGCGTGCCAGCAGCACGTGGCTGCCGGAGGGCAGATCGCGGATCGTGAAATCTCCCTTCTCGTTGGTCAACACAACCTTGTCGGTACCGACCACCTCGACGCGGCTGCCGGCGTTGGACGGCGCACCCTCGAGAATGACGCGTCCGGACACAACCGCCTTCCCGGTTTTGGCACCCGAATCAACTTTTGCCAGCAGCATCGTGCGCGCGAACAGCTCCGCATCGTCTTCGCCGAGCTCGATCGGAATCTCGGCGGTGACCGCGTTTCCCTTCCGCGCCTGGAGCGTCGCCTTCATCGAGTTCGGCAACCCGCAGATGCTGAACTTTCCACGCTCGTCGGTGCTGTCGCGGAGCACGCGGGGCGTGCGGCGGACGCCGATTTCCTTGGACGCCTCGATCTCCGTCCACGCAATCGAGACGTCCGCGCCTGAGACTGGCTGCAGAGACTCGGGATCGATGACGTGACCGATCACAGCTGAAGATCCACGCAGACGTGGATTAACGTGCGTGCACGCCGAGCGGATCATCGTCCTCGCCGACGGCACCGAAAGTACGACGTAGCTCACGCTGTCGGCGCCGACATGAAACGGCTGGGACGCCAGCGAGATGCCGAGCGTGTCGAGCAACGGGTGAAACACTCCGATCTGATAGGTCCCCGGGGCCAGGCTGTCCACGGAGAATCTGCCCGCCGAGTCGGTCACCAGAGTTGCCTTGGCGCCCTGAACGATGACGTCCGCGCCGGCAAGGTAGCGGCCGTTGAGACTGTCGAGGACTCTCCCGACGATCGCAGCCTTGGGTGCTTTTGGCTGGGGCGCCGCCGGCGAAGGGGTCTTCTGCTGAGCGAGGAGCGGAGCGGCGGAAAAAAGGAGCGCCGCCACGGAGTTTCTGACTACAGATCGCATCTAATCTTCCAAAGCTGGTTCGTAAGCTGATTCAGTGTGAGCAGTGACGTGCGAGTTGGTGTTGATGAGGCGCGCGCAGGTATTCCAGCGCAGGATCGAATCGTCGTTTCCGGCGGGCCGGATTTCTTCCGCTTTCTCGTACCACTCCATTGCCTGCCGCAGTGCGTCGTAGGCCATTCCGCCACTCCCCATTCCGCCGCGGTGCAGGTAAGCCTGTCCGCTCCGCTCCGAGGCGATCCCGGTGTAGTAAAGCCGCTGATACGGATCGGTGATGCGCGGCAAAATCTCTTTCACCCCTTTCATCACCGTGGCATGTCCTTCGGCGAGCTGGTCCGTCAACGCAAGCACGAGGATTACCAGTACCTGCTGATTTTCCGGATCGATGTCGAGGATGTCGCGACAGATACTCTCCGCCGCCCGCGATTCATTGAGCAGACGATACCGCTCTGCCTTCTGAATCGCGCCCGGGATCGCCTCCCTGGAAATCGGCTTGAGCTGGAACTGTTCTCTCACGGCGCCGCACCTCCGCTTCCGCCATCCCCCATCCCCCGTCCCGCCTTCCTACCCCGCACCAGCCGCACGAGTTTCGCGAGGGGGTCGAAGTGCCTGTCGACGACGCGCTCCTTCAGCGGAATGATGGCGTTGTCGGTGATGGTGATGTTCTCCGGACAAACCTTGGTGCAGCACTTGGTGATGTTGCAGTAGCCGATGCCGTGGCTCTCCTTGAGCTCGTCGCGGCGATCGAGAATGTCGAGCGGGTGCATCTCCAGTTGCGCGGCGTGCACCAGCAGCCGCGGGCCGACGAACTGCTCGTGGAGGCGGTGATCCCTGAGCACGTGACAGACATCCTGGCAGAGGAAGCACTCGATGCACTTTCTGAACTCCTGAACGCGATCGGCGTCGGACTGCGCCATCCGCCAGGTACCGTCGGGAGAATCGGGTGGGCGCGGCGTGAATCTCCTGATTCGCTTTTTGGCGCGGAAATTGGAAGACACGTCGGTGACCAGATCCTTGAGCGGCGGAAATGCCCGCATCGGTTCGACGGTCACCGGCTCATTCAGATCGAGCTCGCTCAATCGCGTCATGCACATCAGGCGCGGCATGCCGTTGATCTCCGCCGAGCACGAGCCGCACTTCCCCGCCTTGCAGTTCCAGCGCACCGCCAGGTCCGATGCACTTTCAGCCTGAATGCGATGGATTGCGTCGAGGACGACCATGCCCTCCGATACTTCGGTCGAATAGTCCTGGAGCGCGCCTGTCGGACCTGCGCCCCGCCAGACCCGGAACGTCGCGCGGCGCGCCTGAGTGCCGGCGCTGGTGTTGCTGCGCGCCGCAGCCCGCTGCCCGCTTTCGACAACATTGCGCGCCAGTGATTCGCTCGCGGAGCCGGCCATTACTTGTTCTCCTCGATGATCTTCTTCAGATCTTCCCGCATCTCGGGAATCGGCTCGCGGGTCACCTGCATCTCCCCGCCCGAGCCGCGCTTGATGACGATGTTGAATTTCCCGTAATTCGGATCCTTTTCCGGAAAGTCGTCACGGAAGTGGCCGCCGCGACTTTCCTTTCTCTCCAACGCTGACCGCGCGATGATCTCGGAAACCGTGAGCAGGTTCTGGACGTCGAGCGCGGTGTGCCATCCCGGATTGTACTCCCGGTTACCGGTCACCGAAACCTTCGCCGCCCGCTCCTTCAGGGTCCTGAGCGCATCGAGCGCACGCCGCATTTCTTCTTCGCGCCTGACGATGCCGACGAGCTCCTGCATCATCGACTGCAGATCGTGCTCCACCTGATACGGATTCTCGCCACCGGAACGCTCGAACGGCGCGAGCGCAGCCTGGACGATGGCGTCCGCCTGCTGCGCATCGGCGCGGGGCGTCGACTGCCGTCCCGCGTATTCCGTCGCGTATTTCCCCGCGCGCATTCCGAACACCAGCAGATCGGACAGCGAATTTCCACCGAGTCGGTTCGCGCCGTGGAGGCCGCCGCCGCACTCGCCGGCGGCGAATAGCCCGGGCACCGTCGACATCTGGGTGTCGGCATCGACGCGGATGCCACCCATCACGTAGTGCGTCGTCGGGCCGACCTCCATCGGCTCCCTGGTGATGTCGATGTCGGCCAGCTGCTTGAACTGGTGGTACATGCTGGGGAGCTTTTTCTTGATGTGCTCCTCGGAGTTGGGGAGCTTCGAGCGAATCCACGAGATGTCGAGGAAGACGCCGCCGTGCGGGCTGCCCCGTCCCTCACGCACCTCCTTGATGATCGCGCGGGCGACGTGGTCGCGGGTGAGCAGCTCGGGCGGCCGGCGAGCGCTCTTGTCGCCCTGGGTGTAGCGCCAGCCTTCTTCTTCGTTGTCTGCCGTCTGACTGCGGTAGTTCTCGGGAACGTCCTCGAACATGAACCGACGGCCTTCGCGGTTGACGAGAATTCCGCCTTCTCCGCGCACACCTTCGGTGACGAGAATACCGCGCACGCTCGGCGGCCAGACCATCCCTGTCGGGTGGAACTGCACGAACTCCATGTCCTGCAGGGCCGCACCCGCGTTGTACGCGAGCGACTGGCCATCGGCGGTGTACTCCCAGCTGTTGCTCGTCACGCTGAACGCTCGGCCGATTCCGCCGGTGGCGAGAACAACCGCTTTCGCTGAGAAGAGCTTGAACCGGCCGCGCTCGCGATCGTAGCCAAGCGCGCCCGCGACGCGATTGCCATCCTTGAGCAGCGACACGATGGTGCACTCCATGTGCACGTCGATGGGCTGGTGGATGGCGAAATCCTGGAGCGTGCGGATGATCTCGAGACCCGTGCGATCACCGACGTGGGCCAGCCGCGGATATTTGTGACCGCCGAAATTGCGCTGGAGGATTTTTCCGTCGGGAGTGCGATCGAAAACCGCTCCCATCGCCTCGAGCTCCTTGACGCGATCGGGCGCTTCCTTCGCGTGGAGCTCCGCCATGCGCCAGTTGTTGAGATACTGGCCGCCGCGCATGGTGTCGGCGAAATGCACTTTCCAGTTGTCGCGGTCGTCGACGTTGGCGAGAGATGCGGCTACTCCGCCTTCGGCCATCACCGTGTGCGCCTTACCCAGCAGTGATTTGCAGACGAGGCCGACCGATGCACCACCGTGCGCGGCTTCGATTGCCGCGCGGAGCCCAGCACCGCCGGCGCCGATCACGAGCACGTCGTGCTCGTGCCTTTGGTATTCAGCCACCTAGAACAGCCTCACGTCGTGCCAGATTCCCATCGCGCACAGGCGGATGAAGATGTCGGTGAAGGCAACCCAGAAGAGGCTGAGCCAGGCCCAGCGCATGTGGCCGCGATTGAGGCAGCTCACGCACTGGTACGTCTTCCTGCGCACCGGCGCGCGGGAGAGCTGGTCCATGTACCCGCCGACGAGATGGCGCAGCGAGTGACAGCCAAGAGTGTAGCCGCTGAGCAGGATCACATTGACCGTGAGGATGATGGTGCCGAGTCCGATGCCGAAATTCTCGCGGCCGGTGTTCCGATCGAAGAACCACATCCCGCGCCAGGCATCGCTGGCGAGGATGACGAGGAAGATCAGCGCGAAGTAGAGGAAGTAGCGGTGAACGTTCTGGAGCACGAGCGGCAGGGTTTTCTCGCCGCGATAACTCTTGCGCGGCTCCCCGACGGAGCAGTTCGGAGGATCGGCCCAGAAGCCCTTGTAGTACGCTCCCCTATAGTAGTAGCAGGTGACGCGGAACAGGCCGGGGAACGGGAGAATGAGGAGCGCGGGGGAAAACGGGAGGAACGAAGGAATCCACGACGGGCGGGACCCGTGGATCCAGGCGTGCGGAGAATCCGAGAACAGCAGCGGCGAATACAAGGGCGAGAGATAGTTGCCGAAGGTGTAGAACTTGTTCTGGAACGCAGCCCAGGTTGCGTAAATGAGGAAGGCTGACAGAAGCACGAAGACGACGAGCGGCTGGATCCACCACGCGTCGCGTCGCATCGTCTGGCCAAAGCCGCGACGAGTGAGCTGGACTACTTCAGATGCCATTGATCAGGTGCCTCGCGCTTGGCGCGTCGTAGTCGGCAGAGGTAGCGCTGTCATGGCAAAGTTAGTTTTTGCGGCGGCGTGCGGGTAGTCTTGAGACGCAATGCAAAAAACCTCCGGTGCTTTTGCGCCGGAGGTTTTTGCTTTCTGCGAGTAGAACTACTTACGACTTGGCGGGCGGAGCGGTCTTCGCCTTCTTGCTCCAGGCGCCTCTCTTACCGAATCCTTTCCCACCCTTGGCTTTGCGATCGGCCATCTGCTTCTGGCGCGCGTCCCACTTGGCGCGCTGATCCGGGGTCAGGACGTTGCGAATCTCGGCCTGCTCCTGGGTGCGGAACGACTGACCACCCTGCATCACCTGGCGAGCCTTCTCCATGTTGGAGCGGAACGCTGCGGTGTCACCCTTCTGACGAGCCGCGCGGGCTGCGTCCATGTAGGGCTTGGCCTGGGTGCGAAGCGCCTGGGCCTGGGGCTGGTACTTCTGGCGAATCGCCTTGATCTGCGCCTTCTGGGCGTCGGTCAGGTTGAGATCCGCTCCGAAGCCACGGCCCGCTCTGCGAGCGCGCATTTCGGAGTTTCCGTGGCGGCCACCACGGTGGAATCCGCTGTCAGCACGGGGCTGTGCGGGCGTTGTCGACTGGGCTGCGGAGATCCCCGCAAGGCCAACCAGCATCATGGCGCTGAGCGCCAGGGTACGCACTGACGACATTAAAAGAACCTCCACGACAGTTGAGCGCCGCGCGCTTTGCGCGGACGTTCATTAGACGCTGTGTGGGGGCTGCTGTTAAGGGCGGATTCTGAGTCGTTAAAGGCTTGGGCGGGGATCTAACAGTACTGAAGCGGGCAGCGGCAAGCTTTGCACCTGCTACGCTGACAGCCTTTTCTCGGGGAATCGATCGGGGCGCTTCGACTTCCATCCACAAAACAAAAGCGGGGAGCTTTAAGCGAGTCAGCTTGCTGCTGAGAGCACGGCACGCATGGGTCTTTTCGCCATTTTAACCAGGGACCAGAACGACGAGACGCGATGCTTCCCGAGAGCTGTCAGCGTAACAGCTGTTAGGCTTCGGGCTGCCCGCTTTCTTTCAGGTGGTGGCCAGCCGAAGCGCTCAACAGCCAGACGCCGGGATGTCAGCCAGCAGCAGCTTCCGGCACCGCCCCGAACCTGCGTTCGCGCGAATGGAATTCCTTCACCGCCGCCTGCAAATCGGCCGGCGAGAAATCCGGCCAGCGGCGATCAGTGAAGTACAGCTCGGCGTACGCGCACTCCCAGAGCAGGAAATCGCTGAGCCGCTGCTCGCCACCGGTGCGGATCAAGAGATCGACGTCGCGGCAGTCCCCGTACCAGTGATCGACCTCGCACATGGTGCGGTAAAGCGTTTCCCGATCGATCTGTGCCGCATTGGTGAGATTTCTCGCGGCGCGAACCATCGCGTCGCGCGCGGAGTAATCGACGGCAATGCGCAGATCGAGACGGGTGCCGTGCTTGGTTGCTTCCTCGGCGACTCTGATCGCCCGTAACAACTCGGCAGGAATGCGATCGCGACGGCCGATGATGCGCATCCGCACGTCGTTGGTGACGCAGCGGTCGGTCTCGGCCACGAGGTAGCGGCGGAAGAGTCGCATCAGCAGCGCGACCTCGCGCGACGGACGCGCCCAGTTGTCGGCGGAGAACGCGTACAGCGTCAGCATTCCGATTCCACAGTCGGGCGCCGCTTCCACGATGCGCCGCACCACCCGCGCGCCGGCGATGTGGCCGGCGGTGCGCGGACGGCCGCGGGCGTTCGCCCAGCGACCGTTGCCATCCATGATGATCGCGACGTGAATTCCCGACTGTGCCGTCGTCGGATGGGGACGCGCGTGACCATGCTTTACGGTATGCGGCGTCGACACGTTCAGCGCTCCCTCGTGGCGCGGATGAGCGCCTCCATGTGGTCGAGATAGCGCTCCAGCGCGCGCCTGCCGGCTGCGGTGAGCCTGTATTCGGTCTTGGGCATCCGCCCTTCAAAGGATTTTGTGCAAGTGATGTAGTCCGCTTCCTCGAGCTTCCGGGCGTGGACGCTGAGATTGCCGTCGGTCGTCTTCATCAGCTTCTTGAGATCGCTGAAGCTGAGTGAATCGTTGACGGCCAGCGCGCTGACGATCCCGAGGCGCAGACGCTCGTGAATCAGGCGGTCGAGCGCATCGGCGCGCGCGGAGGTCGCAGTCATACCGTCGGACTTTCCGCGGAGGGTGCGCAACTCGCCAACAGCCGGTCGGCGGTCATCGCGAGCAGTCCCGTGCTTAGCCACCGTGTCTCCGCGCGATCGGAATACCGAAAGCGATATGGAGTCCGCCGAAGGCGCCGGCCATGATCCAGTCGTTCCAGGTCGTCGGAGTGAAGAGCGCCAGAGTTCCGGCGAGCATGAAGCAGATCCCCATCACCGGCACGATGCGGACGCTGAACGCGCCTCCGGCGACGACACCTGTCCCGTAAAGAAGCAGCCACATTCCGGGAATGGCGTCCATCAGCCCGCCGCGATAGAGGATGATGGTGAGCAGTGCGCCGACGAGCATCGGCGGCGAGAAGCTGAGGATGAATTTCCGGCCGGGTCCCGACAGGAGGGGCATCTTGGCGCCGCGCGCCTTGCGCACGATCGCCCACAGCGAGACCAGCGGCGCGAGCACCGCCGCCGCCATCCACACATATATGGCACGCAGCGCCGAGCCCTGTGCGGCGGCGATTGCAGCAGCGATGGTAGCGATGATACCGACGGCGACCATTCCCCACCCCGAGACAGCGGTGAAGGATCCGGCGGCCTCCATGGTGTCGCGAATGAAGGCGAGGTTGTCCATCGCGCGCACGTGGAGCGCGGGCGGCTCGGGCTCGCGGGCGCGGTGAAGGGGGGTTACGGAGGCCATGGTAGAGTGAAGCTAGGGTAGGAGTTGCGGACTGTCAAGTACTTTGCGGCGCAAAGGCTGCCTCAAACCAACCGCGAAAACCAACCGCGAAAATAGCAAGGTGGAGGGTGCGAGGCGATTGGGAGGAGGTGCGAGGGGTACGGGGGTTGGGGGTCGTTCCGCCGCACAGATTTCTATACACCTGCAAACGGGGAGGGCCACGCCACGCAGACGCAGCGGCAGGCACCAGAGCGCCAGTACCCGCCCTTCCCTCCTCCCTATTACCTCGCACCCCCCAACCTTACTCTTCTCGCAGGTGGCCTACTGGCAGGTTGTGTACTCGCAGTCCGGTTACCCCAGACTGATGGGCCCAGGAAGGGGGTCGCTCGCCGGAAAAGTCTGCTCGACCATCTTGTCCAGGCGGCGCTCCTCGATCGCTGTCGAGAGAAGCTCCACCAGCTTGGCGCAGAACGCCGGCAGGTCGTCCGGCTTTCGGCTGGTCAGAAGCTTCTGATCCAGCTCCACCTGCTTGTCGACCCACGCGCCGCCGGCATTCCGGATGTCGGTCTCCAGGCTTGGCCAGGACGTGATCGTGCGACCACGCACCGCATCGGCCTCCACCAGCAGCCACGGCCCATGGCAAATCGCAGCGACGGGTTTGTCGAGCTCCATGAAAGTGCGGACGAATCGCACCACGTCGTCGTTGGTGCGAAGCTTGTCCGGGTTCGCCACGCCTCCGGGCAGAACCAGCGCGTCGAAGTCGCGCGCGCTCACACCACCCACTTCGACGTCGACGCGAAACTTCTCGCCCTTTGCGTCGTGGTTCACTCCCTGAATTTCGCCGGAGTGGTCCGAGACGAGAATTGTTTCGCCGCCAGCCTGACGGACGGCGTTCCACGGTGCGGTGAGCTCCACTTGCTCAACGCCATCGGTGGCGAGAAATGCGACTTTGCGTCCCTTCAGCTGGTTGGGCATGACAATCTCCGGTGTGATTCGCTCAATGATCAAGATAACTGGTCAGAAATTGTGCCATCTGTCGAGCGCAAACAGACGCGGAACGGCACATTCCCGAACCGGAACCTCGTCGCCGCGGACCGGCCGCACCGTCTCCAAAAAACGATCGCGCAAGCCAACGTAACGCTGACCATATTTCGATGTGCCAATCGTCGATTTGTACGGCCACGATCATGTGCGTGAGCGCCTTGCAGAGCCCGCGCGCGCGGGAATCCTCCCGGCGAGCCTGCTGTTTCAGGGTCCACCGGGCGTCGGCAAGCAGCGCCTCGCGCTCTGGCTCGCCCAGCGCCTGCTCTGCCAGGCGCCGGAGAAAGTAGCCGACAAACCCCTGCTCTCGGGCTGTGGCGATTGTCCTTCCTGCCGCTATGTCAGGGAGCTCACCCACCCCGACCTGCACTGGATCTTCCCGAGGCCGCGGCTTCGGGATTCTGATCCCGACCTGGAGCAGGTGCGTGATGACTACGCCGAAGCGCTGGCGGAGCGCGCTGCGAATAACGGCCTCTACCCCGCACCGTCGGGATCGGAGGGCATCTACGTCGCGACCGTCCGCTCCATCGTTCAACAGGCTGCGATCTCACCAGCACTCGGAAAGCGCAAGGTCTTCATCGTCGGCGATGCTGAGAGAATGGTGCCCCAGGAAGGAGCCGACATGGCGGCGAACGCATTCCTCAAGCTCCTCGAGGAGCCGCCCGCGGACACGACAATTATCCTGACCTCGAGCGAACCCGGTGCATTGTTGCCGACGATCAAGTCCCGGGTCGTCACCGTGCGCGTGCCGTTGGTCGCGGAGAAAGCCGTGCGCGCGTTCGTCGAGGATCCGGCAGTCAAAAAAGCACTCGCTTCGGTGTCGAAGACGTCTGCCTCGGAGCGCGTCAGACTCGCCGCCGGCGCACCCGGCCGGCTGTTCACTGGCGCGACCGAGGCGAAAGCCACCATCAACGCCCGTCGCATCGTCGATGCCGCTACCAGTGCGCGGCCGGCGCTCGCGCACTCCGCCGCCCTCGCGCAGGGTTCAATGGGAGCGCGCGGAAATTTTTCCGACACCCTCGACGCCCTCGTCGAGCTCCTCGGCGAACGGGCGCGCGACGCCCTGCATCACCAGGACCTGCGCGCCGCGGCATCGGCGGCGAAAGCGGTCGACGCGGTGCTGCAGGCTCGGGTGTACGCCAGCGGCAATGTCAGCCCCCAGCTGATCACCTCGAGATTGATCCGCGATCTCGGAGAAGTGCTGAGGTGAGCGACCTCAGCCACATCGACGCCGAAGGCCGCGCGCGAATGGTGGATGTCGGGCGCAAGCCGGAGACCGCGCGACGTGCATCGGCCGAGGGAACGATCACCATGAATGCAGACGCGCTGGGCGCGATCGAGAACAACGCGCTCGTCAAGGGGGACGCACTAGCGACCGCGCGAATCGCGGGCATCATGGCCGCGAAAAAGACCCCAGAGCTGATTCCGCTTTGCCATCCGATCGCTCTCGACGACATCGGTGTCGATTTCGAGATCGACCCCGCTATACCCGGCGTTCGCGTCAGTGCGTGGGCAGCGTCGCGCAGCCGGACGGGCGTGGAGATGGAGGCGCTGACGGCGGCGTCGGTCGCGCTGCTCACCATCTACGACATGGCGAAATCGCTCGACCGCAAGATGGAAATCTCGAATCTGCGTGTCACCGCCAAGAGCGGCGGACTGCCGGTGCGGAGCGCGGATTCCGGCTGAGTCCCAGTGCGGAGCGCGATTGCGGATGGGCCTAAGGGATGCGCGCACGCATTACCGACGAGCTCAGGCCGGCGGCAGGCTGAGAACCGTATCGGCTGGCACGGCGGCAGGACCGCGATAGGGTTCCATGTGCACGAGGACGGCGATGACGCTCGGGATTGCCTCGAGAATCGCGTACTTCACCTTCGCGGCGATCTCATGCGCCTCCTCGAGCGAGATCCCCGGGTCAGCCTGGACGTGTAGATCGACGTAGAACCCAAGTCCTGACCGGCGAACATTCAGAGTCTCGACGCGCCGCACGCCATCGATGGTGTTGGCCGCTTCGAGGGCGCGCGCGTTTACGGCGCTGTCCGGAGCTTCATCCATCAAGCCCGAAATCGCCGGCCGCAGCGTGCGTACACCGTTGACCGCGACCAGCACCGCCGCGACGAGCGCCGCCCAGTCGTCTGCCGCTTCCCAACCCGGTCCGCCAATGAGTGCAATGCTGATTCCGATGAACGCAGCCAGCGAGCTCGCTGCGTCGGCACGATGGTGCCAGGCATCGGCTGAGATTGCGGTGCTTCCGACATCGCGGCCGACTCTGGATACACGCTGGTAGAGCACTTCCTTCACCATGATCACACCGGCGGCGACGAAGAGCGTGAACGACGCCGGCAAATGATGTGGGTGCAGGATCTCGCGAATCGCGAGGATCGATATCCCCGCCGCCGCTCCGAGCAGCATCAGCGACACCACCGCCGCGGCGAGCGGCTCCGCTTTCCCGTGCCCGTAGGGATGGTCCTCGTCGGCGGGCTTGGCGGCAATGCTCAGTCCCATCCAGACGATCATCGACGAAAAGATGTCCGCCGACGATTCGACCGCATCGGCCACGAGCGCGTTGGCGTGGCCGACGATTCCCGCGACGAACTTCACCAGGACGAGCACCGCGTTGACCACCAGTCCCGCCTGCGCCCAGCGAATGCTGCGTCGCGTGGCGTTATTCACCGCGATTGCCAATTATAGGTCGGCTTTCTCCAGTCTTTCCGCCGCCTCATTGATGCGCAATGCGTAGGCTTCTGCGTCCTCACCCGCAATGCGCTGGGGAATGACGAAGCGGGGATCCTCGGGCTGATCGGAGAAAGGAGTGTTGACGAACGAATCGCCGCCGCGCGCAATCACAGCCGCCTCGAATCTCTCGACCGCGGTGAGAATGTCGTCGAGCTCGGCGCTCGCTTCGCGTCCGGTGAGGAGGACGCCCTTCTGGCGAAGTCGCCCGGCGTTTTCCAGCGCGGCTCCATCACGCTCCTGTTGCCGGTGTGGGTCCAGATCTTCCTGCAGCTCTTCGTAGGATTCTTCTCTCATCCAGCCTCCATGATCTCGGGTTACCCCAATGCTCTGCAAGTCCCGTGATAACGGCGTGAAAGCTGCGACAATCAACAACTTCCGTCGAGGGTGAGACCATGTCACGCGCGTTCGTAAAGGAAGACAGCGGGTGGGGCGATCCGGGCAGGAGATATTCTCTTCCCTCTCGCAGCGATCCGGGGTACGACGAAGCGGCTGCCGAAGCGCTGCTCGACGCGGCGCGGTCCGGCGACACCGGCAGTGCCGAAAGCGCAACGGGTTACTACTGGGGCGAAAAGAAACTGCGCCCTTACGTCAAGACCATCCGTGCGCGCGCCGAGCAGGAAGGCGACGAGCGGCTGGCGCAGCTGGCGGAGAGATTCCTGCGCTGAGCAAAAACCAAGGGCGAACTGAGTATGGTGGAGGGTGCGAGGTGATAGGGAGGAGGCGAGGAGGGGTGCGGGCGTTTCATAGTGTCTGCTCCACCCTCTTCATCAGGCCGATCAGCATCTTGCGCACTTCCACCGTCCGAGCCGACAGGTTCGCGTAATCGCCCGTGGTGATGGCGCCCTTGTCGCGCGCGAGGAGCAGGTGATATTCCAGCTCCGTGGCGGAGTTTGAGGCGTAGCGGAGGAAGCGTTTGAAGTCTTTTCTACTTTCCTGACTGCTTCCTTCGACAATGTTAGTGGGAATCGACATCGCTGCCCTCGTCATCTGGTTTTTGAGCGAAGCGTCCGTGGGCCGCTGGAGTGTGCCCGCCACCCGATCCACCCGGAGCGCGAGAACGTGCGCCTTCCGCCAGACGAGAAGCTTCCGGAAATCCCTCATTCCTGACGGTGCCGCGTCCGGTCGGCTCCTGCCGCATCGTTTCTAAGCGGACGGACCACAACGCCCGCACCCTTCTTTCCCTCCTTCCTATCACCTCGCACGCTCCAGCTTACTCTTTTCGCAGTTGGATTGATGCCTGAACGGCGCGGGGCGCGCCGCACACGCGGGGGCTACTTGCCGAGCGAGCAGCGGGATTGCTACATAGTATCCGCGTACCCACCCACCCGTCCGGAGACTCCTCAGTGCAAATGCGCTTTACCCACGCAGTCGCGCTTACCGCCGGTGCGCTGCTCGTCTGCGCACACCCTTCAACCGCGCAGCGTATTCCACTTCCCGGCCGCGTAGGTGGGAGTCTGCCCACCGCCGCCGCTCCATACGACACGAGCGTGTTTGCCGCGCTGCGCTGGCGCGAGATCGGCCCCTTCCGTGGCGGCCGATCGGTCGCTGTTGCAGGGTCTAGCAAACGACCCTACGAGTATTACTTCGGGACCACCGGCGGCGGCGTTTTCAAGACCACCGACGGCGGTGTCACCTGGGCTCCGGTCACCGACAAATATTTCGGCGGTACGATCGGCGCGATCGGGATCAGCGAATCGAACCCCGACATTGTGTACGTCGGCACCGGCGAGTACCCGATTCGCGGCAACGTGTCGCACGGCGATGGCGTGTTCCGCAGCGGTGACGGCGGCAAGACCTGGGCATCCGTCGGCCTCGCTGACACCCGACAGATCTCACGGGTGCGCGTCCATCCTTCCAATCCCGACATCGTTTACGTCGGCGCCCAGGGTCACGTGTTCGGACCGAACAGCGAGCGCGGAGTTTTCAAGACGACTGACGGCGGGAAGACATGGCGCAGGATTCTTTATCGGAACGATTCGACCGGCATCACCGACCTGGTGCTCGACCCGAACAACCCCGAGATCATCTACGCGGCATTCTGGCAGGCGTGGCGCACTCCCTGGCAGCTCGTCTCCGGCGGCGCCGGGAGTGGCATCTTCAAATCGACCGATGGGGGTGAGCACTGGACCGAGCTGACGCGGAATCCGGGTCTCCCGCAGGGAGTCATCGGCAACATCGGCCTCGCGGTCTCGCCCAGCAACTCGAGTCACATTTGGGCGATCATCGAAGCCGACTCGGGCGGAGTGTTCCGCTCGACCGATGGCGGCGCGACGTGGACGCGAACCAATAGCGATCGCCGGCTGCGGCAGCGCGCGTGGTACTACACGCGGATCTTCGCCGATCCCAGGGACGAACATTCGATCTACGTGTTGAACACCGGCATGTACCGTTCGACGGACGACGGCAAAACGTTCAAGAGCATCCAGGTTCCGCACGGCGACAACCACGACCTCTGGATCGCGCCGAACGATCCGCAGCGGATGATCGAATCAAACGACGGCGGGGCCAACGTGTCGTTCAACGGCGGGAAGTCCTGGACCGAACAGGACCAGGCGACCGCGCAGTTCTACCACGTCGTGACGACGACGCATTTCCCGTATCGGGTGTGCGGCGCGCAGCAGGATAACTCCACGCTGTGCGGCCCCAGCCGGAAGAGCGGCGGCATTGATATCGAAGATTGGTACGATGTCGGGGGCGGAGAGAGCGGCTACATCGCCGTGAGACCCGACACTCCGGACGTCGTGTTCGCTGGCTCGTACGGCGGACTCCTGACCCGCAAGGACACCAAGACGGGATTCGAGCGCGACGTGAACCCGTGGCCAAACAATCCGATGGGTCACGACGCCGCCGACGCGAAGTACCGATTCCAGTGGACGTTTCCGATTGTGATCTCGCCGCACAATCCGTCGCGGATGTACGTCGGCAGCAGTGTGATCTTCCAGACCGACGACGAGGGTCAGAGCTACAAAGTCATCAGCCCCGACCTCACCCGCCACGACCCCCGTACCCTTGGCGCATCGGGTGGCCCGATCACCAAGGATCAGACATCGGTCGAGTACTACGCCACGGTTTTCACCATCGCTGAATCGCCACGCACGGCGGGCGTGATCTGGGCCGGTTCCGACGACGGACTCGTGCACATCACCCGCGACGGCGGCAGGACCTGGAAGAACGTCACCCCGCGCGGATTGCCGGAATGGACCCGGATCTCGATGATCGACGCATCGAACTTTGCCACCGGCACCGCGTATCTAGCCGCAAATCGCTACCAGCTCGACGACATGAAGCCGTACCTGTACAAGACCAGCGATTACGGCGCGACGTGGACTCTGATCACCAATGGCATCCCCGCAACCGAGTTCACGCGCGTAGTGCGCGAAGACCCGGAGCGCGCGGGCCTGCTGTACGCGGGTACCGAGCGCGGAGTATGGGTCTCGTTCGACGACGGCGCGAGCTGGCAGTCACTGCGCCGGAATCTTCCGATCGTCCCCGTCCACGATCTCGCGATCAAGGAGGGCGACCTGATCGCCGCGACGCATGGCCGGTCGTTCTGGATTCTCGATGACCTGTCATCGCTGCGACAGCTGTCGCCGGCGGTGCCGCGGGAGCGCGCGCACCTCTTCAAGCCACGCAAGGTCTATCGTGCGAGCTTCGGCGGTGGCGGCGGTAACGGCGCCGCCGGCGATCACCCTACCGGCGCGAATCCCCCGTCGGGCGCGGTGATCTACTACTGGCTCGCGCAGCCGGGACAGATAGTGACGATGGATTTTCTCGACCCGCAGGGAAAGGTCATTCGCAGCTTCACCAGCCAGCAGGATCCGACCGTCGCCGCCGATTCGGTGCGCGCCGACAGCATTCGTGCCGCGCGCAATGACAGCCTGCGGCGCGCGGGGCTGCCACCCGACACGACGACGCACAGCGAAGCGCGCGGTGAGGAAACGGCGGGAGAAGACGGCCCCGTGCGCCGTCCGCCACCGCCGCGAGTGCCCAACAAGGCCGGGCTCAACCGCTTCGCCTGGAACCTGAGGTATCCGGACGCATCGGTGTTTCAGAACATGATCATGTGGGCGGGCAGCGTCGCAGGTCCGATCGCGTTGCCGGGTAACTACAGCGTTCGGCTCAATGTCGGCGGGCAGCGATTCACTCAGCCCTTCACCGTGGTCAAGGATCCGCGCAGCGCTGCGACCGACGCCGATCTCAAGGAGCAGTTCGATTTCCTGATCCGCGTCCGCGACAAGACCAGCGAGGCCAACGACGCGGTGAAGACGATTCGAAACGTCAAGGCACAGCTCGCGGATCGCAGCAAGAGGATCACTGGCCCCAAGGCAACCTCGTTCACGCAGCTGGCGGCAAATCTGACCGCTCGACTCGACTCGGTAGAAAGCGAGATCTACCAGGTCAAGAACCGTTCGGGACAGGATCCGCTCAATTATCCGATCAGGTTGAACAACAAGATCGCCGCCCTCGCCGGCGTGGTCGGCGGTACCGATGCGAAACCGACGAGCCAGTCCTATACTGTCTTCAATGATCTCTCCGCCCAGCTCGATCGCCAGCTGCAGGCGATGCGTGGGCCGCTGCTGGTCACGCTTCCGTTGTTGAACGCGACGCTCAAGGAAGCGGGACTGCCGCCAATCGTGCCAAGTGCGACAGAGCCGACGACGACGGGTTCGGCCAGCGCTGTCGCCCCGGCAGACGACGCCGACGATCGATGATTGCTTTGCCGACACGCCTCACCCTCATCGTGATCGGCGCCACCCTGGTGGCGGCGAGCGGCGCGTGCAGCCACGACGAAAATGAATCCGCGACCGACATTCGGGTCATCGACTCGACCTACACTTCGTCGTGGGCGCCGATGGAAGACACGGGCATCGTCTATCGCATAGAGGTGGTGTCTCCGGCTGGATCGGACACCATCCGCAACGTGATCCCGCCGGCGCCGATCGTCGTCGGAGACACCCTGGTGATCGGGCTCGTGCAAGCCTCCGAAGATTCCTCGACACCGCAGCGGCAGATCTTCCGGCTTCGGCTCGGCCAACACCGGGTCGAGACGACGCCGATCCCTGACGATGTCTGGCCGTCGTATCAGGACGTGCTCGTTTCGCCCGACGGCCGCTTCCTCGCCTACGTCGCCGAAGACAGCACTCCCGCGAATCCCGGCACCTACGCGGTCGTCCGCGACATAAAGTCTGGACGGATCGTCGCGAGAGGCCCGGGCGGCGGCGGCTGTGATTGCGACGAAGACCTCAACCACGCGCGCTGGTTCGCGCCGGACAGCTTCGAGATCGCTGTCGCACACCGCAACACCAGCGGCACCTGGGAACGCTTCTCCGGTAAAGCGTCGCTGGCGCGGGTCCATGTCGATACGCTCACCGACGAGCCGGACTGGCATTGAGCGATCCGAATCGCGCGTTCGTTCGCCACATGCTCGCGACCATCGCGTACCGCGCGGCAAAGGTCGAGCGCGACGTGCCGGCGGGCTTTGCCGATTTCTCGCTCGGCAGAGGATCTCGCACAGCGGTGCAGCTCCTCGCACACATGGGTGACCTGCTGGACTGGGCGCTCCGGATGGCACAGGGCGGCTCGGAGTGGACACCCCAGAAGCCGCGCTCGTGGCGGAAGGAAGTCGAGCGCTTTCACGCGTCACTGCTGGCGCTCGATCGATATCTGTCATCCGATGCGCCGCTCGGAACGACGGTCGAAGAACTTTTTCAGGGACCGATATCCGACGTGCTCACCCACATCGGGCAACTGGCAATGCTCAGGCGCCAGGATCTTTCTCCGGTCCGCTCCGAGGTTTACGTCAAGGCAGACATCGCATCGGGAAGAGTCGGGATCGAGCAGCCCAAAAGCCCGTTCGAGTTTGACGGCCCGCCTGCCTCGGCGTAGCCATTCGCGATGAGAAACCGACAATCGCACTCGAGCGTGTCTGCAACCGTCCCGGCCTCGCAACCGTAATGTCCCCCGTGCAGTACCTCACACAGGATCCCGTCCCGACGACCGTCGGTACACCCGCGCCGCAGGCTCCAACAGCCCCCGGACCGTTCGTCTTCGTGCCTGCCACTCCGGGATCGCAAGCGACAACTATCGAACTTCCGCGGACCGCGCGGGACATCGAGGCGCTCAAGGCGCGTCGCGAGGAGCTCTCGAACCAGCTCCAGTCGGTGGACGGTCGCCGGAGCAGATTGATGAGCCAGCTCAAGCAGGCCAGCGACCCGACGGTCATCAAGGGGCTGGAGAACAGGATTGCGCTGCTCGACGCCAGACAGCTGCAGCTCGAGTCCGACATCCAGGCAACGGGTCAGGCACTCACCAGTCCGGCGGCGGGATTGCTCGCCAGCAGCTCGGTACCGGTTTTCGGAGGCCTGCGACAGAGCCAGGTGATGACGTTATCGGTCCTGTCGATAATTTTCGTTCTCTTTCCGCTCGCCGTCGGCGTCGCTCGTGCGATGATGAAGAGATCGGCACGACCTGGTCCACCGCCGGCAGTGTTCAGCGAAACGGCCAACCGCCTGGAAAGACTGGAAGCTTCTGTTGACGCGATCGCGATTGAAATCGAGCGCGTATCGGAGGGGCAGCGGTTCGTGACGAAGCTTCTTTCCGAAGGCCAGCCGGCGCCATCGCTCGGCGCCGGCCAGCGTGCTCCGGAAACGGTCCGCGGCAGTTAGATCGCCGGCGGCCCCTGTCGGGCTTCACCCTCGCTCAGGGTCTGCTGTCTGATCGCGGCAGCACCCATCAATCCGCCGAGCCCCATTGACTCCACGGCAGTGCTCGGCACCAGCATCAGCGCGCCCTTCTCCTTGAGTCCCTCGTAGAGGATGTTCATCGCGCGCAGGTGCAGCGCGGTCGGATTGTTCTGATAAGACTTGGCCGCCTCGAAGAACAGATTAGCGATCTCGACTTCCGCCTGACCGAGAATGATCCGTGCCGACTTCTCGCGCGACGCCTGCGCTTCGCGGGACATCGCGTCCTGGAGCGAAGTCGGAATCACGATGTCGCGCATCTCCACTGATTGGACCGTCACGCCCCACGGATTCGAGCGCTGATCGATGAGCGCCTGCAGCTCCGATTCAATGCGCTCGCGGCCGTGCAGCAGCTCGCTGAGTGATGTGCGACCGATGATGTCGCGCAATGCGGTCTGCGCCGCCCAGCTCACCGCCTGAGCGTAGTCCTGCACCTCGAGCGCCGCCTTCTCGGAGTCGTGGACCATCCAGAACAGGACGGCGTCGACGTTCACCGGCACGGTATCCGAGGTCAGAGTCTCCTCGGCGGCAAAGCTGGTGGTGATCACACGCTGGTCGATGTAGATGGGAATCGTCTCCACGAACGGCGTGATCCAGAACAGGCCCGGCCCGCGGAGGCCCGTGTACTTGCCGAGCCGGAGCACGACCGCGCGCTCCCACTGCTTGGCGATCTTTGGCGATTGCGACATGAAGACCCCGAACAGAATCCACGCGACGAGCCACAGGGGCTGCTGGGTCGACGCCGTCATGAGGATTCCGATCAGTAGGGACAAAAGCAGAATTGCCACGGAGACAACATTCGCCCGCACCTGCGTTTGCGACCGCGAAGCCCGCGCGGCGCGGCGTGCTGCGAGAACTTCGTCCATGCCAGGCATTTATTTTTTCTCCTCGTTTCTGAGCTGATCGACTAGCTCGGGTAAAGTGAATCCCAGCAGCGCGGCGTCGCCGATGAAGCGCCGAATGAGCTCGCGCAGCTCCCGCTCGCGTCGTGCCCGCGCCGGTTGCGGCAACGGCAAGTCACGAACGAAGGTGCCGACTCCACGTCGAGTCTCCAGAATCCCATCGCGCTCGAGCTGGGTGTAGACCCGGGCGACCGTGTTGGCGTTCACGGCCAGGTCAACCGCCAGCTGTCGTACGGTCGGTAGCTGGGTTCCCGGCTCGAGCTCCCCAGTCGCGATCGCTGCCCGGATGGACCGGTCCAGCTGGGCATAGATCGGGGTGGGGCTGGCAGAATCAACATGGAAATAGGCCATTGTGCACTTGTACTATTACATTGGGACAATACGCGGTCAATAGGGAGATGGTTTCAGGGCCGATAGAGGGCCTAGGCCTGAGCCGCGCTGCTGGTCTCAAAAGCAATGGAACGGGTGCGAGACGTCAGTAGCGTAGATGCCAGTTGCCGGTTCACTACGTCGGGACGTCACCGGTCGCATTTGGAGCACAACTGCTAGTACCGCAAATGCCACGAGTGACGTCCCGACGTAGTGAACTAAAAACTGGCCACCATGCTACTGACGTCTCGCACCCGTTCCGTTGCCTTTAATCACCCGGAGCATTGTTGGGAGCATCATCTCCCCTGCCGATCCATCAGTCCGACGATCTCATCGTACATCCGATCCGCCTCCTCGCCTCCGCTGCGGATCGCGCTCGAGGCGCAGTGCTTTAGATGGTTGCGCATCAGCTCCCGGCTGACCCCGCGCAGCGCTTCCTGAACCGACGAGATCTGGGTGAGGATGTCGGCGCAGTAGCGATCTTCATCGACCATCTTCTGGAGCCCGCGAACCTGCCCTTCGATTCGGCGGAGGCGGTTCAGATTTCTGGATTTCGCGTCGGGATCGACGGCGACCGCGGTGCGTGCGCTCGCCGCGGCATCGCGAACGGCGCACCCACATTCGACGGCAGACGAGGCTTTTTTCGTCTTCGAGTTGCCCGGCATCTTCGATCCTCGAATCAAAGCCTGACGGTGCGGAGCCGCAGGCTGTTGGTGACCACGCTCACCGAGCTCAACGCCATCGCCGCGCTGGCGATGATCGGGCTCAGCATCCAGCCAGTGACCGGATAGAGCACACCGGCGGCGATCGGAATACCAATCACGTTGTAAACGAACGCCCAGAACAGATTCTGTTTCATTGTCTGCATGGTGCGCCGGGAGAGCGAGATCGCCGTCGGCACCGCGCGCAGATCGCTGCGCATCAGCGCAATGTCGCTCGCCTCGATCGCGACGTCGGTTCCCCTGGGCATCGAGATTCCGATGTCGGCCTGTGCAAGCGCCGGCGCGTCGTTGATGCCGTCGCCCACCATTGCCACGACTTTGCCGCGCTCCTGAAGCGATCTTATCTCGGCCAGCTTGTCCGCGGGCAGAACTTCGGCGACGACGTTGTCGATTCCAGCCGCTCGCGCGATCGACTGAGCCGTCGCACAGCGATCTCCGGTAACGAGGACGACGTCGATCCCGAGCGCGCCCAGCTCGCTCACCGCGTGACGCGAGGTGGGCCTGATCGAATCAGTTAGCACGATGATTCCCTGCACCGCACCGTCGATGGCGACGTAGATGTCGGTTGTGCCGCTCTCTGTCGCGTCGGCGATCGCCGGCACCTCGATGCCTTGCTGGCTCATCATGGAAGCATTGCCGACCGCGACGCTCCGCTTGCCGACGACTCCTGTGACTCCAGTGCCGGTGTGCGATTTGAACTCGGCGACGTCCGCCGGTTTCACACCGCGATCCACGGCGTGACGGACGATTGCGCCGGCCAGCGGGTGCTCGGAGTGCCGCTCGAGCGCAGAAGCAACCGCGAGCAGCTCCGACTCGGTGACATCGCCTGTCGCGACAACGCGGACTACGGAAGGCGCACCTTCCGTCACGGTCCCCGTCTTGTCGAGCACAACGGTGTCCACATCACCGGCTCGCTGCAGGATCTCGCCGCCCTTGATCAACAGCCCGAGTTCCGCGCCGCGTCCAGTCGCAACCATTACAGCGGTGGGAACTGCCAGGCCCATCGCGCATGGACAGGCGATGATCAGCACGGACACCGCTGCGGCGATCGCCCTCGGCAACGCCGCTGCATCGGCCAGGAAATACCATGCGACGAACGTCGTCACCGAAATTCCCACGACGACCGGAACGAATACCGCGCTCACCCTGTCCGCGAGTCGCTGGATCGGGGCGCGCGAGCTCTGCGCGTCGCGCATCAACCTGACAATGCGCGCCAGCACGCTGTCCTCGCCGACGCTGGTCGCGCGATATCGGAACGCCCCGGTGGTGTTCACCGTACCGCCAACCACGCGCTCGCCCACCGACTTCGCCACCGGCATCGGCTCGCCGGTGAGCATCGATTCGTCGATTTCACTGGAGCCGTCGACGATCTCGCCATCGACCGGAATTCGCTCACCAGGGCGCACGACGACGATCTCGCCCGGCCGGACGTCGGCGAGTGGAATGTCGATCCACTCGCCTCCACGCTCGATGCGCGCGACGGGCGGAAGAAGAGTGACGAGCTTTCTGAGAGCGTCGGTGGTGCGTCGTTTGGCGCGGGCTTCGATGGCGCGACCCGCCAGCACGAGGCCGATTATGAACACCACCGCTTCGTAATACACGTCGGGCGGGATGCCGTTGCGCGCGAATGCGTCGGGGACGAGCGTCGCGACGACCGAATAGACGTACGCCGCGCCGGTGCCGAGGGTGACGAGGGTATTCATGTCAGCCGATCCGTGCCGCGCAGCCTTGTACGCGCGCCGGTAGATGTCGCTCCCTGCCCAAACGAGGATGACCGTGGTCAGTCCGAGCAGCGAGTAATTGGTGAGCGCGATGTGCGCCGCCGACATCGACAGCGCCATCATCACCACTCCGGCCAGAACGCTCACCGCTGCCTTGATCGCGAGAGACCGCGCCTGCTCGATCTCTGCGCGTTCGTTCTGCTCGGGAGCAAGGGTCCTCGGCTGCGCGACGGGAAGCTCGGCGTCGTACCCGGTGGCGCGGACGGCTTCGACGAGGCGCTCAGCAGTCACGGCGTCAGGGTCGAAGCGGACCGCTGCGCTACCGGTCAGAAGATTTACCGTCGCGTCCACCACCCCAGGCTGGGTCGTGAGGGCGCGCTGGACGCGTGCCTGGCAGGCAGCGCAGGTCATGCCGGTGACAGGGAATGCCACGGTTGCTTCGTTCTTGTCTCTTGTTTCAACTGAAGTAGCCACGTGCGTCCTCCCGCGGCTAAATCAATATACCCCCCTCCCCTATGTCAATGGCTACTGGATTACGCGGTCGAAGCGCAATGGATTCGGCACGTCGAAGCTGAAGTGCCACCATTCCTGGTCGTAGTTCACGAATCCTTCGGCCTCCATCGCCGTCTTGAGCTTCTGCCGATTGAGCGCTGCCTCACCGGATGCGTTGGCGGTGTGGGCGGCGGCGGAGAAGGTGTCGAACGGTGTCCCCATCTCCAGCTCGCGCCCCGTCGTCAGGTCCACAAGAGTGCAGTCGATGGCGAGGCCGAGGTTATGGCGCGAGCGGCTCGCAATGTAGCCGTCGGTGAGGAGATCGGGCCGGTTGACTCGTTTCGTCCAGTCGACCATTGCCAGCGTCGCGCGCACCGGGCGGTACGCATCAAAAACCTTGATGCCGAGTCCACGCGGCTTGAGGTCGCGCTCGACCCGCGCGAGAGCGGCGGCAGCCTCGCGTCTCAAGAACGCCTTGTTCGCCAGATAGCCGGGCAACGGCGCGCCGGTAAAGTTGTTCGACGTCGCATACCTCATCTCGACGAATATTTCGGGATCGAGCGTGCGCACGTCGGCGAGAAGGGTGTCGGCAACCGCGTCGGGCGCGACGGCCGTCTCTTCGGTGTTGACCGGCGGTGCGGTGCGCACGGGCGGAGTGGCTGTCGTCGCGCATCCCGCAACGGCGACCAGCACCGCAACAGCGGAAATCGTTTTGTTGGTTCGCATGCTCAAGGATAGCGCGGCGGCGACAGCGAGACGAGCCATTCCTGTCACATCCCGATTGGCGCATATTGGCGCATGCCAAGCACCGACGCGATCAGTCCTTCGTCCATCTCGCAGGCCGCACCCCGCGGCCATCGTGCAGCGGTATTCGCAAGCTTCCTCGGCTGGACTCTCGACGCTTTCGATTTCTTTCTCGTCGTCTTCGCGCTGACGGCGATCGCCCGGGAATTCGGCAAAACCGACGCGCAGCTTGCGCTCACTCTCACGATCACGCTCGCCTTCCGCCCGGTCGGCGCTTTCATTTTCGGCCTGATGGCCGATCGGTACGGCCGCAAGCTGCCGCTGATGATCGATCTCGTCTTCTTCTCGATCGTCGAAGTGCTCTCCGGCCTCGCGCCGTCCTACACCGTGTTTCTCATCCTGCGTGCGCTGTTCGGCATCGGGATGGGCGGTGAGTGGGGAGTGGGCGCTTCGCTGGCGATGGAAAAAGCGCCCAAGGGACGCCGCGGTGTGTTGTCGGGTTTGCTGCAGCAGGGTTATGCGAC
>DASSNV010000228.1:0-15084 GCA_035701245.1 Gemmatimonadaceae bacterium
CGGCAGCAATTTCGCTGGAATCGCGCCGCTGCTGACACAGACGACAATTACGGTCGATGGAAAGGCGCAGCCGGTGTACGGGTTGGGGGTGCGGGAAAGCTTTCCCGATGGCACGTGCGAGGAAGATCTATTCGTCGATCCCCAGTTCCCCAGCGACCCGGCAATCTGCACCCCGCCGTCTCAGACTACCGCGCTGTTTTTCTGGCAGTCCCACTCCGCAACTGAGGTACCGGATCGAATGCTGCTCGTGGTCACCGACCCCGGTACCGTCAGCTTTGATTTTGACGCTGTTCCCGAGGAGCTTCCCGCGTTCGCGTTTTATACCGAAGGCGAAAAAGAGCCGATGTCGTCGATGTCAGGAACTATCACGACTGCCGTCACCAGCCTGAACCAGCAGTGCAGCGTACAGCTGCCGCCCTACGCCAAGGCAGGCAGCTGTAATTTCGCGGCATTCAACGAGCAGGGTCAGATAGTGCTCGAGCCGTTTACTCTCGACGAACCGACCGTCCCATCCCACAAGACGGTCACGATTCCATCGCAGACGCTGCACGGCCTCTGGCTCGACATCACTGAAGTCCAGCAGGTGACGCTTTCACCGCCGGAGACATCGTACGGTCAACGTGTCCTGCCGCCTCGACTGGCGCGGCTGGCGTCGCCACTTATTCGCGCGCGATAGCTTCGATCGGCGCCAGCTCGGCGGCTCGTCGCGCGGGATACGTTCCGAAAACCAGCCCGACGACGATTGCCGAGCCCGCTGCGAGCACGCCGGTGCTGATGTGCATGACGGGATAGATCGCCGCGTGCGCCCACATCCGAAAAACCGCGGTGCCGGCTTCCGCGAGAATGATTCCGACGACAAAACCGATCGCGCTGCCGGCCCCGGTGACGGTCACCGACTCGACCAGAAACTGCGCCTGAATGTCGGCGCGCCGAGCGCCGACGGCTTTCCGGATGCCGATCTCCCTCGTGCGCTCGGCGACGGCCGCGAGCAGCACGTTCATGATCCCGATCCCACCGACCGCGAGAATCAACCCGGCGAGCAGGCCGAGCAGGAGCTTGGTGAGCAGCATCGCCTGTCGGGTGTTCTCCAGCCGTTCGGTTCCAACCTCGACGTTCAGCTTCTCGACGCGCGTTCCGTAGCGCTCGGCGAGCCAGTTCACAGCGGCAGTGCGCAGAGAATCCACACCCTCGATGCTCTGCGCCTTGAGTCGGAGTGTCGGAAGACGCGGCTCGTTCGACGGCTCGAGCAATGACTCGCCGCCGCGCAGCGGAGCGAAGGCAGCGAGATCGGGCTCGGGTCCGACTGCCGGCGGTGCGAGAACCCCGACGACCTCGCGTTTCCGGCCGCTGACCTTGATGGCGCGGCCAATCAGCCACAACGCGTCGCGCCCGCCGGCGAGCTCCTGCGCGAGGCGATGGCCGAGCACGATCACCGGTGCAGAGTGCATCACTTCGCTTGGCGTGAAAAAGCGGCCGGCCAGAATCTGGATGGTCGTGAAATCCGCGAGACTGGCTGTGCTCAGCGTCAGAAGTGCCGTGGCGCGCCGGTCAAGAAATTCCACCGGCGCGTTGCCGGTGAGAATGAGCGCATACTGCGCGACGCCGGGCACCTCGGCGCGCGCCAGCTCGGCGTCTTCGGTGGTGAGGACGGGATAACCGTTGATTGGAACGGTGCGTCCTGCGACGACGGTGCTGGTGCGCGGAGTGATGGACACGTCCTGTACGCTGCTCTCGCGCGCAATCAGCGCCCGCGCCCACAAATCGACGCCATCGGTGATGGAGAATGCGGCCACGAGCGCGGCGACTCCGATGATTACGCCGGTCGTGGAGAGCGTCGTCCGCGTTGGGTTGGAGCGCAGCGAATCGGCGCCGACCCGCGCCGATTCCAGCAGCGCTGCAGCGTTGACCGAATACCGCCGCATCGCGCGAGACTAGATCGGCGTGACGACCAATTGCGCCACGTAAGCCCGAGTCGAGGGCGGCTCCGACTGCTTCGCGGCAGGGGTCAGCCCTACCAGCCGAATTCGCACATCGCCGACGACGACCTCGTTGTTGGGGGCGATCAGGCTCAACGTTCGCGTTTCAGTCGAGCCGTCGCGGGCGATGGTCAGCTCGATTGGCGCGTCTCCGGCCCAGACGCAGACGACGTCGATCGGACAGCGCGAATCGTTGGTCACCCGATTGAAGGTTATGCGCGCGGAGTGGCCGGAGACGACGGCAGTCCTGCCCACCGGCAGCGAAAACGTCGCGCCCGGCTGGGCGACTACGGCGGTGTCGACCGTCGCACAGCCTACAGTGATAACCACGCTGGCCGCGGCGATCGCCGCGACGCCAATCATGGTCGAAGCTCTACGCCGCCTGGGCGGCGTAAATCCCGGGAGCGTTTTCATGCGGATTCCTCCTCGCATACATCCAGAGCGCGCCGCCGATCGCGAATATGAGGGCGATGACCTGGGCTCCGGTGAAAGTGCCGAAGAGAAAACGGTCATCCTTCGCCCGCACGAACTCGATTATGAAGCGCTCGATACCCGCGAGGAGGCAGTACAGACCGAACAGCCACCCCTCGGCGTGCTTGTGATCTCGAAGGCGCCACAGGATCATGAACATCACGAACCCGAGCGCGACCTCGTAGAGCTGGGTCGGATGCACCGACAACACCTGATTGGGCGATGAACCCGGCGGCGCCGGAATGTGAAACAGCTCCGTCATGTTGGCGACCGTCGATGGCGGCGCGCCATGGGGAAAGCTCACCGCCAACGGTCCGTTCCACGGGCGGCCGTAATCGTCGCCGACTGCCCAGCAACCGGTGCGGCCGATCGAGTACGCAGCCGCAATCGCCGGACCGGCGACGTCGCTGATGCGGGTGAAGCTGAGATGCTTGTACCGAACCACGAGGTAGCAGGCGAATATGCCGCCCAGCAGTCCACCCCAGAACACAAACCCCGCTCGGCTGAGCAGCGCGCCGAAGTCGCGCATCAGAACCGCGTAGTAAATCTTGCCGCCGAGCAGTCCACCGATCACCGCGGCGAAGATGAGATCGCCGATTGGCTCGGGATCGCGCCCGCGGCGCGCGAGCTCCCGTTGCGAGATGACTTGCGCGATGACGAAGGCCATCAGCACTGCGAGCCCGAAACCCGTGAGCTGGAGTGGGCCGACATCGTAGGACAGCGGGACGTGCGTTATGGAAGCAAAGATCGATGGCATGGCTTCAATTTAGGCGGCGACGAGGCCCGGGATAGGGCTGCTCGCGTAGGCGTTGAGGTCGAGACCCGATCGCTCACCGCTCTCGAAGCGGAAAAATCCGGCGCGCGCGATCATCGCCGCGTTGTCGGTGGCGAGACGCGGACTGGGCGTGAACACCTTGATACCCTCGGGCTCGAGCCGCGCGCGCATCGCCGCGGCGAGGGTGCGATTGCACGCGACTCCGCCGCCGAGCACGACCCGCTCGCGCGAGTAGGCATCGGCGGCGCGCCACGTCTTTTCGACGAGGGTATCGATCAGGGAGTCCTGAAATCCGCGCGCGATGTCGGCCTTGTCGGTCTCGATGTTCTCCGAGCCCCGCACTGCGTTGAGCACCGCCGTCTTGAGCCCGCTGTAGGAAAACGCGTAGTAGTCGTCGTCCCCGGGCTGTGCATTCCGGCGGACCATCGGCCGCGAGAATTTGAAGCGCGTCGGATTCCCCTGCGCCGCGAGCTGCTCGACGTAGCGGCCGCCCGGATACGGCAGCCCGAGCAGCTTGGCCACCTTGTCGAACGCTTCGCCGGCGGCGTCGTCGCGTGTAGCGCCGAGCAGTCTGTACCTGCCCCAGGCTTCGACGTCGAGCAGCAGGGTGTGGCCGCCCGAGATCAGAAGCGCGGTGAACGGCGGGACCGCGTCGCGGTGCTCGAGCGCGGCTGCGAAGAGGTGACCTTCCATGTGATGCACGCCAACGAGCGGAATATCGCGGGCGAACGCGATCGCCTTGCCATAGCTCACCCCGACCAGGAGCGCGCCGACCAGTCCCGGCGTGTTAGTCACGGCAACTGCATCGATATCATCCAGCGTCGTGCCGGCTTCTTCGACTGCGCGCTGCACCACCGGTACGATGCTGGTGAGGTGGGCGCGCGACGCGATCTCCGGAACCACTCCGCCGAACACCCGATGCACATCCTGCGATAGAATCACCAGCGATTTCTGGACGACGTCGTCGCCGCTGCCCTCCAGAACCGCCGCCGATGTCTCGTCGCAGGAAGTCTCGATGCCGAGGATGCGCGTCATCTACTCGGTGCGCTCGGTGAGCAGCCGCTCGACCAACGCGCGTGCGTCCGGCGAATTCCAGTCGGTGGCCTGCATCAGCTTCTTCCTGATGACGCCATCCCTGCCGACAATGAAGGTCTCGGGGTAGCCGCTGATGTCGTAATGCTCGGTGATCTCGCCCTTCGGATCGTGCAGGATCTCGAAGGTCAGCCCGTACTGTTTGGCGAAAGCGCGGATCGCCGAATCGGTTCCCGGGTCGTCGATGCTGACGGCGACGATCTTCAGGCCCTTCGGCCCGTACGCCTTGTGCAGCGCCTCGATACTCGGCATCTCGACGCGACATGGCAGGCACCACGTCGCCCAGACGTTGAGCATCAGCACCTGGCCCCGATAGTCGTCGAGGGTCTTCTGTCGCGGGACTGAGTCGAGGGTGTAGGCGGTAAACTCCGGCGCCTTGCTCCCGATCTCGACGGGGAAGAGCTCCTTCCGCAGGTAGTGCGTCGCGCCGTACGCGATTGCGGCGGTGATGCCGACGACGAGAGCGCCGATCGCGAGCTGCTGCCTGCCGGTCATACCTGTATGGTGCAGCGAGAGCGAAGCTCTTCGATCTCTGCCTTTGGATTCTTCGCCGAGAATATGGCGTTGCCGGCAACGAAGGTGTCGGCGCCCGCCTCAAAGACGGACTTGATGGTCTTGCGATCGATTCCGCCGTCGACCTCGAGGAAAGCCTTGCTGCCATTGCGCGCCAGCATCTCGCGCGCGCGACGAACCTTGTCGACGGAATTCCGGATGAACTTCTGGCCGCCGAAGCCCGGGTTCACGGTCATGACCAGCAACAGATCGAGATCGGCGATGACTTCGCTGACCGCGCTGAGCGGAGTGGCGGGATTGATCACCGCGCCGGCGCGACAGCCCAGCTCACGGATGCGGGTGAGCTGGCGCTGCAGGTGTGGCGAGACCTCGGTGTGGATCGACATCCCGTTGGCGCCGGCGTTCGCGAAATCGTCGAAGTAGTTCTCGGGCTGAACGACCATCAGGTGCACGTCGAGCGAAAGCTTGGTGAGCTTGCGCACCGACTCGATGATCTTGGCGCCGAAGGTGAGGTTCGGAACGAACCGCCCGTCCATGACATCGATGTGGATCCAGTCAGCTCCACCGGCCTCGAGCATCGCGATCTCGTCGGCGAGCCTGGAGAGATCGGCGCTGAGAATCGATGGCGCGATGCGGACGGACATCAGCGGGATGCGGGAAGCGGGAGGCGGTCGGCGGTTGGCGGCGGGACGCGGAAGTCGGGAGGAGCGACGGAAGCCGTTGCGGGGGGTGCCGGTGGAGGCGGCGGAGCGGTGAAGCCGGTGTCGATCCGGATCGTCGGTGGTGGCGGGAAGTGCGAGACGGTGAGACTCACCGGACCGCCGGCGGAGATGTTTTGTCCGGCGGCGGGGATCTGACGAATGACGGTGTTCTCGGGCTGCAACGAGCTCGTGTCGCGCGACATCCCGGCGATGCGAAGGCCGAGCTGCTCGACCATCGATCGTGCCTCGCCGACGCTGCGGCCGTAGAGGTCGGGCATCATTACCGTCGCCGGTCCTTTGCTCAGCACGATATCGACTGTGCCCGGCAGCTGGATCTGGGTGCCGGCAGGCGGTGTCGTCGCGATCACCAGGCCACGCGGCGAGTCCGAAAGCTGCTCGCTGACGTTGCCGAGGGTGAGGCCGGTGTTCTCGATGGCGATGCGCGCCTGTTGCTGCGACATGTTGGTGGTGACCGGAACTTCGGCGGTCTTCTGACCGGCGCTGAGCGCGAGCACCACGGTCGTACCGCGCTTCTGCCTGCTGCCCGCGGGCGGATCCTCCTGCAGGACGATATTCGCGGGAATACTCTTGTGGTAGCGCGATTCACCCTGCTGCGATGGAAAGCCGGCTTTTTGCAAACGAGCTGATGCGTCCTCGAAAGTCGCGCCAACGACGTTGGGAAGAATCCCATCGTCGGGAAGAACTTCGGCGGGGAATGCGAACAGGAAGACCGCCGTGTAGGCGAGCAGAAATCCGCCGGCCGCGGCAATCAGATAGGGCAGCGCACGCCGCGGAGCAGCGCGCCAGTTCACCTAGCTGATCCTGCGCAGACGCGCGGCGAACGCTCCATCGGTGGCGTGGCGCTGGGGTAGAACGCGGAGCCGCCCGTTGTCGAGCAGATCCGGCGCGACACTGCCTTCCGGCGGCGGCTCCAGTATCCAGCCGGGATTTTCGGAGAGGAACCAATCGATCTGGGCGTCGTTCTCCTCTGGCTCGAGCGAGCAGGTGCTGTAGATCAGCAGCCCGCCCGGCTTCACGACCTCGGCGGCAGCGCGCAGAATGGTTTTTTGCAGCGCCGCCATCACCGCGAGATCGGACACCTTGATGCGCCAGCGCGCATCGGGATGCCGGCGGAAAGTGCCGGTGCCGGTGCACGGGACGTCGATCAGAAGGGCATCGACCGGCACGATCGCCGGATGCCGAGCATCGCCGACGAACGGAAAGATGTTTGCGCTCTCGAGACGCGCCTGATTGGCGAGCAGTCGCTGCAGTCGCGCAAAGGACTTATCGCTGGCGACGACGGTGCCGGCGGTGCGAGACAGCTCGAGCGCCTTGCCGCCCGGCGCGGCGCAGAGATCGGCGACGGTCGCGCCGGTCGGCACCGCTGCGTATTCGGTGACGAGAGTCGCCGCCGGATCCTGAACGAAGAACAATCCCTTCTTGAACGCGCCGAGCTCGGTAAAGGTCGTCCCGCCCGAAATCGCGATGCTGTCGCGGGCGTACGGCGCTTCGGCGACGTGGACGCCCGCCGCCTCGAGCATCGTCTCCAGCTGCTCGCGCACAATACCATAGGGACGGATCACCACCGGTGCGTCGGCGTTGTTGAGCGTGAGCAGCCGTTCGGTGTCCTGTTCGCCGAAGCGCTCGACCCACCGCGCGACGAGCCAGCGCGGATGCGAGTACTTCACCGCCAGCGCATCGATCGCGTCGGCCGGGGTCGCGGTGGTCAGCTGATCGCGCTCGCGATCGGTGCGGCGAAGCACCGCGTTGACCAGCTTGCTGGCGCCGAGGCCGTGACGGCGCTTCGCCAGCTCGACGGTCTGCGCAATGGCAGCGTACGCGGGCACGCTCCCCATGTACAGCAGCTGATAGACGCCGAGTCTGAGCAAGTCGATGACATCGGGATCGAGACGCACCAGTCCGCCGCGCACTCGCTCCGACAGCACCGCGTCGATCGCCGCGCGCTGGCGCAGCATGCCGTAGACGAGCTCGCGCGTCCAGCGCCGGTCGCGCGCGTCGAGCGGGCCGATGCGCCGCTCGAACGACTGATCCAGGAACTCGCCGCGACGCAAATCGACGCAGACTTCAGCGGCGACGGCGCGAGCGGCGGTTACTCCACCGGTGGTGGTGGCGGTCGCGTTCACTGGCCCAGCATCCCCGTCGTCGGTGATGATGGCACCGCGACTTCGCGCCGCGGCATCCGCCCGGCGAGATACGCGTTTCTGCCGGACTCGACGGCGAGCTTCATCGCCGCGGCCATCCGCACCGGATCCTTTGCCGCCGCGATGCCGGTGTTCATGAGAATTCCATCGACGCCCTGCTCCATGACGATGCAGGCATCGGACGCCGTGCCAACTCCGGCATCTACAATCACCGGCACGGAGAGCCGCTGCTTGATGGTGCGGATCGCGTAAGGATTGAGCATCCCCAGACCAGAGCCGATCGGCGACGCGAGCGGCATCACCGCCACCGCGCCCGCTTCCTCGAGCTTGAGGGCCGTGATCAGATCGTCATTGGTGTAGGCCAGCACCTTGAAGCCTTCGCCGACCAGAGTCTTCGTTGCTTCAAGCAGACCGGCAGTATCCGGCAGCAACGTCTGCTGATCGCCGATCACCTCGAGCTTCACCCACTCGTTGAATCCGGCGGCGCGCGCGAGCCGAGCGTAGCGGACTGCCTCGCCGGCGGTGTAGCAGCCGGCGGTGTTGGCGAGCAGGAAGAAGTGGTCGGGATCGAGATGATGCAGAATCCCCTCGTCCTTCGTACGATCGAGATCGACGCGGCGCACCGCGACTGTCACCACCTCGGCGCCCGACGCATCGATCGCCTCGATCATCTGCGAGTTCGACGCGTACTTGCCGGTACCGACCATGAGCCGCGAGCGGAACTCGTGCCCCGCGATCACCAGCGGCTGTGGATCGGTGAGCGTCTCGGCGGAGATCAGATCAGCGTGCGCCATCTCAGCCTCCGCCGACGAAGTGGACGATCTCGAGCACATCATCCGGCGCGAGCTCGAGCGATGCAAAGGAGGAACGGTCGCGCACGATGATCCCGTTGCGCTCGACGACGACGGTGCGGGCGTCGAGACTCAGCGATGCGAGAAAGTCCGCCAGCGTCCATCCCGCCGGTATGCGCCGCTCGGTGCCGTTCACAGTGAGAACGACTTCATCCGACGCGATCTCCGTCACAGCCACCGCAGACTCCGTCATACCTGTGAAAGATAGCGGCTTGCAGCGAGTTCGGAATTCTCATCGTTCCAGATTCCACGAATTGCCGCGACCCCGTGTGCGCCGCGATGCACCAGCGAACGCACGTGCTCGGGGCGGATGCCACCGATGGCGATGACCGGAATTCTTACCGCTGCGACGACATCGTTTACGAACGTGGTTTCCCGGCGGGGCAATCCCGGATGCGATGGCGTCTCGAAAACATTTCCCGCCACGCACCACTCAGCGCCGGCCTGCTCGGCGTCGCGCGCCTCGTCGGGCGAGTGGACGCTGGCGCCGATCCTGAGCGCCGGCGCGATCGAGCGAACGTCGGGCACCGAGATCGACTTGTGGGTGAGCTGGACTCCCTGAACACCGCACGCCAGGGCAATGTCGACACGGTCGTTGACGATGCACCAGCATTTGGTCTGCTCGTGGAGCTCGAGCAGCGCGAGGGTCAGCGAGAACAAAGTCGGCGTGTCGAGGAGCTGGGATCGTACGTGGATCGCGCCCTTGTCGCCCAGGACCCGCATCACCGCCATCGCTTTGCGGAGGAATCCAGGCCGCAGCATGATCTCGTCGTTGGTGACGGCGTGGACGCAAGGCAAATCGATGGCAGCGTCGCGCACTGGTGCGGCGGCAGGCGCGGTCATGCACCCCACCTGTCGCCGGCAGCGACGCCGCGGCCGCGCGCCCATTCGTGCGCGCCCATCCGCTTTTTCCCCTGCGGCTGGACGTCGGTGATGCGAAGCGCATCCATGCCGCACGCGATCACCAGCTCGCCCGACGCTTTCAGGACTTCACCCGGCTGACCCTTGATGCCGTCCATGACCTTCGGCCCGAACAGCTTCACGTCGCCCTTCGGTGTGGTGGTGAAGGCGCCGGGCTTCGGATCCGATGCCCGGATGTGCCGCGAGATCTGAAGCGCGGTGTCGCGCCAGTTGATGCGCGCGGTTTCGCGAGTGACCTTCGGCGCGTACGTCGCGCGCGAATCGTCTTGGGGTGTCTCCGTCGCCTTGTCCATCGACATCAGCGTCAGCGTTTCCACCAGCGCCAGCGCGCCGAGCTCGGCGAGGCGAAGCTGGAGCTCGCCGTAGGTCTCGTCCTCGAAGATGGGAGTCGACGCCTGCATCAGGATCGGGCCGGCATCGAGTGCGGGTACGACCCGCATCACCGTGACGCCGGTCTCGCTCATACCTTCACGGATCGCCGCCTGGATCGGAGCAGCGCCGCGCAGCAGCGGCAGCAGCGACGCATGGATGTTGAGCGTCCCGCGCCTGGGCACGTCGATGATCTTCTGCGGGAGGATGTGGCCGTAGGCAACGACGATCGAGATGTCGGGCTTGAGCTCCTCGAGAGTCTTGAGCAGCGCGACGTCCCTGGCGTTCTTCGGTTGATGGACGGGCACGTCCTCGTCGAGTGCGATCTGCTTGACGGGAGAGAAGACGATCTCCCGCGATCTGCCCTGTGGCTTGTCCGGCTGGGTGACGACGCCGACGACGTCGAATCCCTCACCGATAAGAGCGCGGAGCGCCGGCGCGGCAAAATCCGGCGTGCCCCAGAAGACAACCCGCACTACATCTCCGCTTCGTTGGCGTGGTGGTGTTCGCCTTTCACCTCGGCGCGGACCTTCCTGATGAAGCCCGGATATTCAGCTTTGGATTTTTCCCACTTCGACATCGCGGATTTGCGCTTGAGCGGACTCAGATAGTCCAGGAACAGCTTGCCATCGAGATGGTCGATCTCGTGCTGGATACAGCGCCCCAGCAATTCGGATCCGGTCGCCTCGTATTCCTTCCCGTTCTCGTCCATCGCCCGGATGGTGACGGTGAAAGGCCGCACCACGTCACCGTAGATGTCGGGAATCGACAGACAGCCTTCCTCGGCCTTGTCGGGATCGCCGGTGGTGGAAAGGATCTGCGGGTTGATGAGGACGTACTTCGCGCCCTCGACATCGACCACCGCCAGGCGCTCGGTGCGGCCCACCTGCGGCGCGGCGAGACCGATGCCCTCGGCGGCGTACATCGTCTCGAACATGTCGGCGATGAGCTGTCGCAGCTCGTCGGTGATCTCGGTGACGGGCCTGGTCGGCTTGCGGAGTACCGGGTCGCCCAGCACCCGGATGTCGAGGATGCTCACCCAGCTGAAACGTTGGAGGATGCGACCGGCCTGTTGATCTTCCCGATGCGGCCGCGCTCGATGATGAGACGGGTGTCGCCCGACTTGATGGTGACGCGATCGTCCATTCCGCCCGATTTGTCGTCGCCGCCCTTTTCCTTGATGAACAGCACTTCGCCGACGACGCCGCCCGTCGTCACGATCTCATCGCCCTTCTTGAGATTCCGCACCATCTCGTCGTGCTTCTTGCGCTGGTTGGACTGTGGGCGGATCAGAATGAAGTAGAAGATCGCGAAGATTGCTCCATACATGAAAATGGAGCCGAGAATTGGATTGGCGTTCACGGGGATGGGGGAGGCGGGAGGCGGGAAGAGGGAAGCGGGAGCTTAGACGGATAAGGATGATGTGCTTTGGTAGCGGGCGAGCCAGTCTCGTGACCACGAATCGAGATCGCCGTTGTGGATCGCCTGCCGCGCCGCGCGCGCGAGCGACAGTAGGAAATGTACATTGTGCAGGGAGAGGAGGCGGAGTCCGAGTATCTCGTCCGACACGAAAAGGTGGCGGATGTAGGCCCGGGTGAACCGGGAGCAGGCGGAGCAATCGCACTCGGGGTCGAGCGGGCGCGGGTCGGTGCGGAACTCGGTGCGCTTGATATTGAGCCGGCCGTCGCGGGTGAACACCGCGCCGTTGCGGCCCATGCGCGTTGGCGCAACGCAGTCGAACAGATCGACGCCGCGCCGGATTCCTTCGATGAGGTCCTCGGGGAAGCCGACCCCCATTAGGTACCGCGGATGGGTTTTGGGCAACGCGGCATCGACGACCTCGATCATCTCGTACATCGCTTCTTTTTCTTCGCCTACCGAGAGCCCGCCGATGCCGTAGCCGGCCCAGTCGTTCATGTCGCGGATGGCGGTGGCCGCGTCGCGGCGGAGGTGGGGGTGGATGCCGCCCTGGACGATGGGGAAGAGGGCTTGCTGGGGGAAGCGGGAAGCGGGAAGCGCGGCGCGTGCGGAGGATTCCGACTGCTGCTCCAGGCGGTTGAGCTCGTGGAGACAGCGGCGCAGCCAGCGGATGCTGCGGTCGCTGGCGTCGCGGGCGGAGGATTCGTCGGACTGGCCGGGGATGACGTGGTCGAACTGCATGATGACGTCGGCGCCGAGGTTGCGCTCGATCTGCATCACGCTCTCAGGGGTGAAGAACCGGCGCGAGCCATCGAGGTGCGACTGGAACTCGACGCCCTGCTCGTCCACGGTGCGGAGCTGGGCGAGTGAGAAAACCTGGAAGCCGCCGGAATCGGTGAGGATCGGGCCATCCCAGCGCATGAACCGGTGCAGCCCACCCATCTCGCACACGACCTCGTCGCCGGGGCGAAGGTGGAGGTGATATGCGTTGCCGAGGATCATGGAGGCGCCCGCTTTTTCCAGGTCCTCGGGGTCGAGGGCTTTGACGGTGGCGAGGGTGCCCACCGGCATGAAGGCGGGGGTTTCGACAGGGCCGTGCGGGGTTGAAAACAGTCCCATCCGAGCGGAGGTCGCGCTCGATTGGATCTTGAAGGTGAAGGACATTACTGAAGACTACCGGCTGGAGGCCCGGGGCGGGCCGGCTGGAGGCCGCGGGCTCAGGCGAAGGGGTGGTTGGAGGCGCGGTGAAATGGTGCGACGCCGCTGACGGTGCTCGTCATTGTACGTCGTGAGCGATTTCAAGAAACTCCGCGTCTGGCAGACAGCGCACGCACTTTCGTTGGCCGTCGACCGTGCGAGCAAACGAATCAGGGGCAATCAGTACTCGTCGTTGAGGAGTCAAATCTTCAGGGCAGCGCTCTCGATCCCCGCAAATATCGCCGAAGGTCGCAGACAGGAGAGCGAAAAAGAGTTCGTCCGCTTTCTGCGCATCGCGCGAGCTTCCGCTTCCGAGCTCGAGTCTCATCTGATCTTCGCCCGCGACGCAAAGATTATCTCTGAAGAAGAATACGTTTCTCTGGTGACCGAAACGATCAGGGTAAGGAAGATGCTCTACGCCTTGATCGCCAGGGTTCTCAGCCCGCGGCCTCCCGCCGGCTCGCCCACGGCCTCCAGCCGGTAGTCTTCCTTCAGTTCAGTCCTCAATCCAGCAAAACCATAGCGTCTCCGTACGAGTACAGCCGGTACCGTTCTACAATCGCCGATGCGTACGCCCGCATCGTCAGCTCGTACCCCGCGAACGCCGCCACGAGCATGATCAAAGTCGATCGCGGCAAATGGAAATTGGTGATGATTCGATCGACGGCGCGGAACTCGTATGGCGGATGAATGAAAATCCGCGTCAGCTCCGACTTCTCGCTAAAGATCCCGTCGTCGCCGATCGCGGCCTCGAGGCTGCGCACGCTGGTGGTGCCGACCGCCCAGATTTTTCCGCCCCGCGCCCGCGTCTCGTTCAGAACGTCCGCGGTGCTCGCCGGAAGAGTGTACCACTCCTCGTGCATCACGTGATCGGCGAAGCTCTCGGTGTCGACGGGCTTGAAGGTTCCGGCACCGACGTGCAGCACCAGATCGGCGCGCTGCACACCCTTCGCGGCGAGTGATTCCAGAATTTCCGGGGTGAAATGGAGGCCCGCGGTCGGCGCCGCCACCGAGCCGCTCTCCCTCGCGTACACGGTCTGATAACGCTCGGCGTCGGCGGGCTGGTCGGCGCGGGTGATATACGGCGGGAGCGGGACGTGCCCGTACTGCTCGATCGCCTGCTCGATCGGCATCCGCGAGTTGAGCTGCACCACCCGCGTGCGACGCTCGGTAGTCGAAAGGATCTCGGCCTCAAAATCGTCGGCCATTCTTACAATCCGGCCTGGCTTGAGCTTCCCTCCGGGGTGCACCATCGCCTCCCACATCCCCTCGCCAAGCGGACGGAGCAGCAGGATCTCGGCGTTGGATCCGTTGTCGCGAACGCCGAGCAACCGGGCGCGAAAGACGCGCGTAGTGTTGAGGACGAGCGCGTCGCCGGCCGGGATCAGATCGACGATGTCGCTGAAATTCCGATGCTGGATGTCGCCGGTCGTTCGATTCACCACCATCAGGCGGCTGTCGCCACGCCGCTCGGTGGGTTGTTGCGCGATCAGATCGACGGGCAGGTCGAAATCGTAGTGGGAGGTGCGGGAGCCGTCGCGCGTCACGCCGTGGGAAATGGGTTAGTGTCTTGCACTGTTGCGGTAGCACATGAAAGGTATTGTGGTGAGCAGCATTCGATCAGCGCGTCGTTATTCGGCGTCCAGGCCTCGGCGGCGAGTCTGGCCGGTCGTGGTGGCCACCGCGTGCACGATGATGTCGCCTGGTCAGCGACAGGTGCTCGAGGCGGACGCGGAATCGTTCGAGGCGATCGTGCGGTCGCAGGTCACCGACTCGGCGTCGGGGTCACGGGGATTTCTGCGCGTTGACGCGCGTCCGGGGCGTGACGATGCCGTGCTCACGGGAACGCCACCGGAGCGGCGGGGCCTCGAGCTTTCGGATTCGTCGAGCTCTCCCGATTCGCTCGCCCGACTTCTCAGCGCGGTGGAAGACCAGCGGCGTGCGATTCTCGACGGAATGAAGGTCGATGGTCGCGGGCCGTTCAATTATCCGTTCTGCGGCGGGGCGCGTCGGGTCAGCGATTCGGCGGCGGTGAACGGCGACACCAAGTGTCCGCCCGAGCCGCTGCGATACGTCACGGTCGGCGTTCCCTACCGGGGCGCGGCGCCGGTCCTCGACAAGCTGCGCACTCCCGAGTCGCCGGTTCCGGACTCGACCGCGGAGCTGTGGACGGTGCTGGTCAGCGAGACGAACATCGGACCCGGGGGGCAGCAGTGGCGGCAGTACGCGTGGCTGTTTCATCGAGAGGAAGCTTCCGGGAAGCTTGCGCCGGTCGAGCGGTTCTTGGTGGCCTGGGCGGAGTAGTGGTTGGAGGGATCACTGAAGACTACCAGCTAATGGCAGTGGGCGGAGCGGCTGGCGGCTCCGAGCGCGGATTTGATAACTACACCCCGTCCGAAGCGGTGCTTTCATCAAACCCTGGCTCTGTGCAAACTGGCTGATTGGTGAGCCGTAAACCGGGCTGATGGGTGAGCCAGCCTCGGGAGCAGTTGCGATCATCCAGGTGATCGACAAAGAAATATTCGGTGGGGTTTCAAGATTTAGCCAGTCCACCGTACGCGGGGAGTAAACCGGTTGGTGTTGGAGTCGAAGTCTCCGAGTTCGAGAGGGCCATAGGCGATGGTAAAGAGGTCATAC
>DASSNV010000229.1:0-3599 GCA_035701245.1 Gemmatimonadaceae bacterium
CCAGGGTCTGGCAAACCGCGGCCGACCTCGGCTATGCGAGCACCTTCGTCCAGGAGAGTGGCGGCCTGATCACCGACGATCACATCCCGCTCCTCAACGCCGGGCTTCGGGTGATCGACGTCATCGACCTCACCTACCCGCCCCACCACACCCCGCAGGACACCATGGACAAGATCTCGCCGCGCTCGCTCGCTATCGTCGGCGATGTCGCAACTGCGCTGGTGACGCGGAAATAGGCGATGAGAGGGAAGCTCACGGTCCTCATGATCACGGCATTCGTGGACATGCTGGGCCTGGCGATGATCATCCCTCTCCTTCCTTTCTACGCAACAAAGCTCGGCGCCTCGAACACAATCGTCGGCGTCCTGATCGCGGCGTTCTCGATTGCGCAGCTCGCCAGCGCGCCACTCTGGGGAAAGTTCTCCGATCGCTATGGACGGCGACCCGCCCTTCTGGTCGGACTCCTCATATCGGCGGTCGCGTACGTCATCTTCGCCTACGCCGCCACGCTCTGGCTGCTGCTGCTCTCCCGCGTGGTTCAGGGTCTGGGCGGTGGGACGATTGGGGTCGTTCAGGCCTACGTCGCCGACGCCAGCGCCGAGAAGGACCGGGCCAAGGGTCTTGGCTGGTTGTCCGCCGCGACGAGCCTTGGCGCCGTCGTCGGACCCGCGATCGGATCAGTTCTCATTCACTGGGGGCGCCACGCGCCGGGAATCGCCTCGGCGATCTTCTGCGTCCTGGTAAGCATCTTCGCCGGCATCTATCTTCGCGAGTCGCGGGAAGCCCCCACGACCGCGGAGCACGAGATGGTGCACCAGAGCGGGGGCGGCGCAATCTGGAGCGTGATCTCGCGGCCAAAGGAGCCCGCCCAGCGCCTGATCTGGATCTATACGATCGCCATCGGCGCCTTTTACGGAACCGCGCCGACGCTTCCACTCATCCTGGCGGACCGCCTTCCTGTCACCGAAGCCAACGTCGGGTTCTTCGTCATGTATCTGGGCGGAATGGGAGTCATCGTCCGCGCCGGCATTCTGGGACGCATGATCGAGTGGCTGGGTGAAGCCAGGCTCACCCGGTTCGGCCTGGTATTGCTGTCGATCGGCCTGGCGCTCATCGCCGCCGTCCATTCCTTCACGACCCTCCTCGTCGCTCTCACCCTCATGCCCCTCGGTACCGCCTTCGTGTTTCCGTGTGTCACGGCGATGCTGTCGCGGGTGGTCCCGAAGCGTCATCGAGGCCTCTACATGGGTGTCCAACACACCTTTGGGGGCGTCTCGCGGGTGGTGTTTCCGCTCGCCGCCGGCGTGGCGATGGACAGGGTCGGCCTCGGGTTTCCCTTCATCGTCGCGGGTGTCCTGGTTCTCGGTACCCTCCTCCTGACTGCCTCAATGGAAGAGTACGCGCCTACCCGCGCGGCTTCGGTGACGTAAAGCAGCTAACGCCTGTTAGGGTCGGCTCATGCCGACCCCTGCCGAGCGCAAAGCCCTCCTTTTCTTCTCGATCGTCCTTGTTTTGGGCGCCTCGACGCGGGCGTTCCGGGCGCTCCACAGCGGGTTACCCGGAGACGCGCGCGCCCGGTCGGCACTCGAGACTCAGATAAAGGCGGCTGACTCGGCCCGCCGCTCCGGCCTCCGGAAGCCAAAGCGTGAGAAGGTGCGAAAAACGCCTCCAAAACCGACCGGCAGGGTCGATCTCGACGTCGCGGGCGAGAAGGAGATCGAGGCACTGAGGGGGATCGGGCCGGCGCTCGCCAAACGGATTGTTGCCGACCGCGATTCGTTCGGCCCGTTCGGTTCACTGGAAGGATTTCAGCGCGTGAAAGGGGTCGGTCCCTCTATGGTAGAAAAACTCGACTCTACCGTAACCTTCTCGCTCGTCCCGCGTCCTACCAACACAGTCATATCCAGGCCATCCGAACTGCCAAAAGCACGCAGGAAGCCTCACCGGAGGGACTAGCGTCCTTGACAGCTCCTGCCGCTAAAACGCTCAGAATTGGCGATCTGCTTTTGAGAGAAGGGCTGGTCACTCAAGACCAGCTCAACAAGGCTCTCCAGGAGCAGAGGCACAACGGCACTCGTGTTGGCTACAACCTGGTCAAGCTCGGCTTCGTCAAGGAAACCGATCTCACCAGAATGCTGGCTCGCCAGCACAAGATGCCGGCCGTCGACCTGACCAAGTTTCAGGTCGATCCGCGCATCGCCAAGCTGATTCCCGGCGAGCTCGCGATGAAGCACAGCGTCCTGCCCCTCAAGCGCGACGGCCGCACCCTGACGGTCGCGATGTCGGATCCCGCGTCGCTCTCCGTTCTCGACGACATCAAGTTCATCACCCGACTCGACATCTTCCCCGTCATCGCCGGCGAGTTCACGCTTCGCAACGCCATCGAGAAGTTCTACGCGTCCGGCGAAGCGCAGATGGAAAGCCTGCTCGCCGAGATCGATGACGACGACGATATCGAGATCCTCGAGAGCGAGAACGAAGCGGCCGCCGACAACGCCGGCCAGGCGCTGGTCGACGAAGCGCCCGTCGTAAAACTCATCAACGCGATTATGACCGACGCGCTCCGCAAGGGCGCGTCGGATATTCACTTCGAGTGCTTCGAGAAGGAGCTCCGCGTCCGCTACCGCATCGACGGTGCGCTCCAGGAGATCATGAAACCGCCGATCAAGATGCGCCCCGCGCTCATCTCGCGCTTCAAGATCATGGCGAGCCTCAACATCGCCGAGCGCCGCGTCCCCCAGGACGGCCGCATCAAGCTCAAGATCGGCAACAAGGTAATCGACTTCCGTGTCTCGACCCTGCCGACCCTGTTCGGCGAAAAGGTCGTGCTCCGTATTCTCGACAAGGGCAACCTGTCCCTCGATCTCTCCACCTTCGGAATCGAGCCGCGCGCCGAGCGCGAGCTGATGGAAGCGATCTCGAATCCGTACGGAATGGTGCTTGTGACCGGACCGACGGGTTCCGGTAAAACGACGACGCTGTACTCCGCGCTGTCGAAGATCAACAACATCGACGTCAACATCATGACGGCGGAGGACCCGGTCGAATACAACCTCTTCGGCATCAATCAGGTGCTGGTGAGGAACGAGATCGGAATGACCTTCGCCGCCGCACTGAAAGCGTTCCTTCGGCAGGACCCCAACATCATCATGTTGGGAGAAATTCGAGATCTTGAGACTGGTGGCATCGCCATCAAGGCTGCACTCACCGGTCACTTGGTGCTCTCGACCTTGCACACCAACTCGGCGCCGGAGACGGTCACCCGTTTGATGGACATGGGCATCGAGCCCTTCAACGTCGCCTCCGCGCTCAACCTCGTGCTGGCGCAGCGCCTCGTACGCCGCGTCTGCTCGCGCTGCCGCACCGTGTACACGCCCGACGACCTGGAGCTCGCCGCCGCCAAGGTGACGGCGGACACGCGGCTCGGCGACCTGCACTTCACGCGCGAGGCGCTGGACGCGGCGAAGATGCGCGCCGTCCCCGAAGCCGCGGCGAAGCTCGAGCGGCTCTCGCTCGACACGCGCATCGGCGACCTCCCCTTCTGCAGGGGCGCCGGCTGCGACGAGTGCGGCGGCACCGGCCTGAAGGGGCGGCAGGGC
>DASSNV010000230.1:0-11453 GCA_035701245.1 Gemmatimonadaceae bacterium
GTCTTAGATAGCTCGTCCCCAGGCAGGTAGCCCAAAAACCAGATCTTCTGGACAGCCCCAATTGCGCGGCGTAAGATAGGGACCGCTTGGCGAACGTACGGTTTTGGCGGGCGAACGATTCCGACAAAAGTGGCTTCGCGTATGGAACGGGTTGAGTCTGCTCGATTACTCCGAGCTTCAACCATTACATCGTTTTTCTTTTTTGGAGGCACCATGGTGCTGCGCCGAGTTTTTGCTTTTCTCGCTCTCGTCATGCTCGGATCTCCAGCGCTTGCTTTCGGGCAAGGCGGCGGAATCATTCGCGGGCGTGTTACCGATGCCACCACGGGGGCGCCGCTGGTCGGCGTGCAGGTCCGCGTGGAAGGGACGTCTGTCGGCGCGATGACAGACGCTGAAGGCGTGTTCACGATCGCCGGAGCACCGGCCGGATCCCGGGTCCTGAGCACGAGACGCCTCGGCTACGCACCCTCCCGGGCAACTGTCAACGTGCCGGCCTCCGGCGATATCACCCAGAATTTCGCGCTCGACAAAGTGGCGACCACCCTCAACGACGTCGTCGTGACGGCGCTCGGCGAAACCGCGCAGCTGCGCTCGCTGGGCACCGCGCAGCAGACCGTAAAGGGAGGCGACGTCGCCCAGACGCAGAGAGAAAATTTCGTCAATGCTCTCCAGGGCCGAATCGCCGGTGTCAACGTCACAGCTACTTCGGGTGTGCCCGGCGCCTCCTCCTCGATCACGATCAGAGGCGTGAGCTCGATCAGTGGCAGTAACCAGCCTTTGATGATCATTGACGGGCTCCCGATGGACAACCAGACCCTCAACACGAGTGTCCTTGCAGCAGATGCGCCCGGCTCGCTGACGGCGTTCAGCAATCGAGGCGTCGACTTCACCAACCGCGCAGCAGATCTGAACCCCGAGGACATCGAAAGTCTGACCGTGTTGAAGGGACCCGAGGCGGCGGCGTTGTACGGAATCGACGCGGCAAACGGTGCGATAGTGATCACCACCAAGCGCGGCAGATCGGGGGGCGGTCTCGAGTACAACAACAGCTTCCGGATCGAGCACCTTGGAACCAGCCCCGAGATCCAGCAGGTCTATGGGCCGAGTGCCGTGGGAAGCACCACCTTCCTGTACTTCGGTGCGCCGTACGCCGACACGACCAAGCTTTACAACAACGTCGCCGGGTTCTTCAGGAATGCGCTGACGCAGAAGCACAACCTTTCGTTCAGTGGTGCGGCGGCGGACGACAGGATCAACTACCGGCTCGCAACCGGCATCACGAAGCAGCAAGGCGTCATTCCGACGGCGGACTACAACAGAATCAATTTGACCGGCGCGTCTCAGGGACAGGTTACCAACTGGCTGAACGCGGATCTGTCGATGGTCTATTCCTATGCGAACAACGACCAGACCTACAAGGGAGTCGGCGGACCGCTGCTAGGGCTGCTCGTGTGGCCGTCTTCAGACAACGCTGCGGACTGGCTTACGCCGGCGGGGACCCGGCGCAGGCTGACGAGCCTGTCGGCAGCTTCGGAAGTCGACAACCCGTACTTCAACATCAACAAGAACAAGATCAACTCGAAGAACAACCGACTCATCTCGACCCTCGGCCTGACCTTCAGCCCGTTTTCCTGGGGAAACATCAAAACGATCCTCGGGTCGGATAACTACACCAACCAGAACCTTCTCCTGCGTCATCCGGAGAGCGCGTTCGGGATCAACAACAACGGAATCCTCGATCAGGCTGACGACATTGCGCGAAATCTCAACGCGCAGACGCTGCTCAACGTCAACAGCCACGCCCTCACGAGCCATATCTCGATAAGCGGCATCCTTGGCAATCAGGTGTCTGATTCGAAGACCACTGTCGACGCCGCCCAGGGAATGGACTTTCTGGATCCGAACTTCATTTCGATAAACAACACGCGCAGCAGGACGGGACGCACGACCATCGCCCAGCGCCGACTGGTCAGCGGATTCGGGCAGGCGGTAGTCGATTTCAACAAGTATCTATACGTGACGGTCACCGGCAGAAACGACTGGACATCGACGATTCCGAAGGGCAAGAATTCGTTCTTCTATCCCAGCGTTTCCACGAGCTTCATCTTCTCGGACGCTTTCCCGTCCATCGGTCGGTTCATGACCGGCAAGCTCAGGGCTGCCTACGCCGAAGTCGGCAAGGACGCAAAGCCCTACGCCTACGCTGCGTCGCTCGAGTCGAAGACCACGTCATACGTCGGATACGGATACGGATTCACCGGACCGAATCCGAACCTCGTGCCGGAGTTTGCCAAGTCGTACGAGTTCGGCACCGAGCTCAGCTTCCTCGATGACCGGCTCGGTATCGATGCGACGGTCTACAACAAGAAAACGACTGACCAGATCGTCAACGACATTCGGGGCAGCTATGCAACGGGCTTCATTCTGCTCAACCTCAATGGCGCGACGACGAGAAACACCGGACTGGAGCTCACCCTCCGCGGAACGCCGATAGCTCGGCCGAACTTCTCATGGGACGTTCTCGCGAATTTCGAGCACGCCAAAGGAAGGGTGCTGAGTCTGCCGCGTGGGTTGCCGGAGTCGTACGTGTCCGACACCTGGCTGTACGGCAATGTGCGAGACGGTACGTCGCCGGGCCTGTCCACCCTGGCGTTGACCGGCACGTTCTACCTGAGGGACACCGTACCGGGCCGACATGAAATTCTCATCGACCCAACCACCGGTCTCCCGATCAGATCAGCGGACTTCATCGATCGGGGCTACGATCGCCAGCCGAAGTACACCATCGGCCTGACGAACAACCTCAGATACAAGAAGCTTTCGCTGAATTTCCTCCTCGACATTCGGCGCGGAGGCGACGTCTTCAACGGGACCGAGCACTTCCTCACCGCCAGGGGTCTGGCCCCCAGCACGCTGAACAGAGATCAGCCCTTGATCGTGAAGGGCGTCCTGAGGGACGGCAACGAGAACACCGATCACCCGACGGTCAACACCATCGCGATCACGCCGGCACTTCAGACGTCGTATTACACGAACATCAGCGAAGAGCTGTTCATCGAGAAGAACATCAACTGGGTGAGACTCAGGGACATCACGCTCAGCCTCGGGCTGCCCGAGAGATTCGCGAAAAACGCAAGCGTGTTCGTCACCGGCACGGACTTGTTCATGAAAACCAACTACACCGGGCTCGACCCGGTCGTGAACGGCAACACCGCGGCGGTGGGAGGCGGAGGCGGAGTCGGCATCGACTTCGGCAACTTCCCGATTCCGCGCGGCTTCAATTTCGGCCTCAGGATGGGATTCTAAGATGATGAGAAGAACATACGCCGCGCTGTTTGTGGGCCTTGCCGGCCTCTCTGCGGGCTGTAGCGATTACCTCGATGTAAATACGAACCCAAACGCTCCAACCAGTGTGTCGGCGAATCTGTATCTGCCGCCGATGCTCCACTGGTTTGTAACGGCGCCGCAGTATGACGGACGCTTCGTCGGCCGTTACACCCAGGAGTGGACGCTCCCCGGCACCAGCCTTAGCACCTGGGACAGGATGGGGTACGATCCGGGCAGCGACAATGGCGCCGAGCAGTGGCGAGACGTTTACTGGTCGCTCGGGCAGAACCTGGTCGACATGAACAACAAGGCCCAGGCCGAGCAGCGCTGGGACGTGCTTGGTGTCGGGATGATCCTCAAGGCGTGGGGCTGGCAGGTATTGGCCGACCTCCACGGCGAGATCATCGTCAAGGAAGCGTTCGACCCGACCAGATCAACGTTCGATTACGATACCCAGCAGTACGCGTACGAGGAGACACGTCGGCTGCTGGACAGCGCGATCGTGCTGCTCCAGAGAACCGATGGAGCCGTCGACGCCGGTTACCTGGGAGTGGGCGACAAGATCTACAACGGCGACCGCACGAAGTGGCTGAAGTTCGCCCACGGTCTGCTTGCCTTGCACCTCAATCACTACTCCAACAAGGCGGCCTACGACCCAGCGGAGGTTATCGCCCAGGTCGATCAGTCCTTCGCCAGCAACGCCGACGACGCGCTGCTGAGTTATCCAAGCACCAATAACGACGATCGCAATTTCTGGGGTCGAACCAGAAACAATATCACCAACTACAGACAGACTCTGTTCATCGTCAACCTGATGAATGGAAATCAGTTTGGCGGTGTCGTCGATCCGCGGATGACCCGAATCCTGTCGCCATCGCCGGACGGGAACTACCGTGGTCTCGATCCCAACGTAGTCGGGTTTGGCGCGCTGACAGCCGACCAGGCGCCGAACAACTTCTTCGGATATCCGGGTACCGGCGGTTTGGGATTGCCGGGCCGTTACATATTCGACGACAAGGCGAAGGTTCCCGCGATGACCTATTCGCAGCTGCAGTTCATCAAGGCTGAAGCTGCGTTGAAGATGGGTGATCAGGCGACCGCTCTGGCCGCCTACAAGAACGGAATCTCATCGCACATCGATTTCGTCAACGCCCGGATCTCGGAAGCCAACCAAACGGCGCTGCCGATCAGCGCGGCGGAGAAGGCAGCTTTTCTGGCCAGTCCCGAGATCGTTCCGCCCGTCCTGACACTGTCGCACATCATGTCACAGAAGGTCATCGCGCAGTTCGGGTGGGGACACAACGAATTGTGGATGGACATGCGACGGTATCACTACACTGATGTGGATCCGGTGAGTGGAACGGAGATCTTCCGCGGCTTTGCACCACCGACAAATCTGTACGGCCCAAATGGAGGGAAGCTCGTCCAGCGCATCAGGCCGAGATACAACTCGGAGTATGTCTGGAACAAGCCGGGCCTCGACGCGATCGGCGGACTAGCTGACGATTATCACACCGTACCACTTTGGATCACTCAACCGTAATCGGGCCATGAAGACCTATAGATTGATATTCGCGCTCTTCAGCGCAGCGGCGCTCTCCTCGTGCGGGCAAGAGGGTGTCCAGGACATTACAGCGCCGGCAATCGGCGCCGGGATCAAGTTCTTCAACTTTGGCGTCAATGCGCCCGGTGTGAACTTCTGGGGCAATAGCACGAAGCTCACTGCGATCAGCTCCTCGAGTGGCACCGAGTCCACGACGGGAACCAATTACGGCGGTGCGGGAAATGGCGGGTTGTATTCGGTAATCGCACCAGGCGCGTACACGTTTTCGGGAAAGATCGCCGCGGCGACCGACAATGGGGTGGCCGTATCCAACGTTACCGCGACTCTTGAAAACGGAAAGTATTACTCGTTCTACCAGAGCGGCTTCTACAACTCGACAGCGAAAACGGTCGATGCGTTCATCGTCGAGGATGCATTCCCGACGACAATCGATTACTCGGCGACGAATGTCAGGTTCGTCAACGCGATTTCCAACGCGAATCCCATGACGCTGTACGCAAAAAACACCACCACCGGCGTCGAAGTGCCTGTCGGTGGCGAGGTGGCATACAAGGGCGCGGGCGCGTTCACGACGATGCCGCCGGGCTTTTACGATCTGAGCACGCGTTACACGGGCTCGAGCACGAATGTGCTTACCAGGCCCGGCGTCTCATTCGTGGCGGGCCGGGTTTACACGATCACCGCTCGCGGAGACATCACCGTGGCGCCGTCGACAGCCTGCGGATCTTCCAACAAGACCTGTCTCGACAACACCACCAACAGGTAGGCGCGCTAAAAGAAAAAGACCCGCGAGCGATCGCGGGTCTTTTTTTGTTTTCGTGCAGTCCGACGCCGTCAGTACTCGTATCGGTAAAAATCGCAATCGTCTTCATCGCACAGCAGGCGGCGCAGCCCGGGATCCTTGAGCACATCGATGTAATCCATCGGCCTGCCCTCGACATAAATCGTTCTGTAAACCAGCCGAATACCGTGGCTGTAGTCGACGTACCAGTTCACGTGGCCCGTGTACAGCGGCTGGATCGGAGTCCCGTCGAGCTTGTGCCAGCCGTAGATCGCAACGCGGTCCGGCTTCGGATCGCGGGAAATCTGGCCGGTGATTACGACATCCTTCTTGATGCCCGCGATCAGACCCTTTCGCAGGCGGCGCTGGCCCTCGATGATCAGGTTGTGGTGGTACATGGTGACGGCGCTGTCGCGCAGCGCGTACATCGGCACCGGCTCGAGCTTCACCATCGCGGCGCGATAGATGTCGTCGACCATCTTCCTGGTCGGCAGAAAGCAATGGAGGCTGTCGGCGATCGGCTGGGCCGTCATCGGCGTCAGCGGAATGCGCGCAAAATCCGAATCCGAACCGATCGACAGATAATCCGGCAGGACGAAGTAGACCGCTCTGATCGTTCGACCGTCAGCGGCAGCGATCGATGTCTCGATCGGCACGAACGATCTGAGAAACGCAGGAACGTTTCCGGCCAAAATCTCTCGTTCCGCCGTCAGCTCTCGCTGAACGCGGTCTACATTGAAGACGCTCCTGTAAAACTCGCTGCCGGTCGGTGCGGCGGCCGGCCGTGGCGGAAGGGTGAGCTGACGCGTGGCGCCGCACGCCGACACCGCAGCCGCGCACGACACCAGCGCGCAAATGCGTCGCAGCACTGTCGCTCAGCCCGCCTGCGGGGGCGGCTCGGCTTTCGGAAACAGACCAGCGCCTTTCTGCACCTTCCAACCGGTGGGATCGATCTTATCCAGACCGCCGAAGCCCAGCGCGCCCGGTGATCCAGGCGCGCCGAGCGCCTTCCAAAGCTCCTCCGACTTCCCGGGCATGAACGGCCACAGGTAGACGGCGTGCCGAGCCAGCTGTCGAATCAAAGTCGCGAGAGTCTCCTCCAGCGCGCCCCGATTCGCCGGATCCTTGGCGAGCTTCCACGGCGCCTGACGATCGACGTACTCATTCCCGCGGGCGATGGTCTGCCAGACGGCCTTGAGCGCATCGTGGAGCAGAAATCCGCGCGGGCCGATCGACGCGTGATAGCTCTCCAGAGATTCCGCATCCGCGGCGTCAATCTCGTTGCGCGATCCCCTGGGAACGACGCCCCCGCAGTATCGCTCGACCATCGAGATCGTACGGCTCGCCAGATTCCCGAGCGCGTTCGCCAGATCGGCGTTGTACCGCTCCTCGAATCGCTCCCAGGAGAACGTGCCGTCGCCGTCGAACGGCACTTCTCGCATCAGGAAATAGCGAAATGCGTCGGGACCGTAGCGGCCTACTGCGTCGCGAAGATCGAGGTTGCCACCCGTCGATTTGCTGACGCGCGCGCCGCCGACGAGCACGAAACCGTGGACCCAGATCCGTTTCGGCACCGCCAGCCCCGCCGCCATCAGCATCGCCGGCCAGATCAATGCGTGAAAGCGCGTGATGTCCTTGCCGATCAGATGAAGATCGGCGGGCCACAGCCTTTCGTAGTCGGGATTCGGGAAACCGGTCGCCGTCAGATAGTTGGGCAACGCGTCGAACCATACGTAAGTCGTCTGCTGCTCGCCGGTGCTCGTGGCTTTGGGGAATGGAACGCCCCACGAGAACCGGCTGCGACTCGCTGAAACATCCTCGAGCCCGGAATCGATGAGCGAAAGAATCTCATTGCGCCGCGATTTCGGCTGCAGGAATTCCTCGCTCGACACCAGCTTGCGCAGCCGGTCGGTGTAGGCGCTCAGTCGGAAGAACCAGTTTTTCTCTTCCACCCATTCGAGTGTTCTGGTCGGGTGGAGAATGCACTTGCCGTCGACGATCTCGTTGTCCTGTTTGAAGGACTCGCAGCCCACGCAGTACCAGCCTGCGTACGCCTTCTCGTAGAAATCGTTGGGAGACTTCTCGAAGATCAACTCCATCAGCCGCCGCACTCCGGCCTTGTGCGCGGGGTCGGTTGTGCGAATGAACTGATCGTAGGAGATCTCGAACAGCTTCCAGATCTCCTGGGTGCTTTCGGCGACGGCGTCGACGAGCTCCTGCGGCGACACTTTTCGCTCGGCGGCGGTCTGGGCGACTTTCTGGCCATGCTCATCCATCCCGATCAGGAAATGAACGTCGTCGCCCTTCAGCCGATGATACCGGGCAATTACGTCAGCGCCGATCTTCTCGTAGGCGTGGCCGTGGTGGGGATCGGCGGTCGCGTAATCGATCGCCGTGGTGAGATAGTACTTGGCCAATTACTGGCCGCCCGAAGTCTGATCGTCTCCACGTCCGCGCCGGCCGCCGCGCCTGCCACGGCGCCGCTTTCCCGAGCTGCCTCCCTCTTTGCCATTAGTGCCCGGCGCAGCTTCGCTCCCGGCAGGCCGCGACGTCGGAGGACCGCCTCCCGCCTCCCGCTTCCCGCCTCCCGCCTCTCCCGGTGGAACGAATACCGGATGCTCCGCGGTGTAGAGCAGCTCGGGCGAAATCTCCTCGGGGCGGATGCTTTCCGTAACGTCCTCTTCCTCGACCTGGAGGACTGCCGGCGCGCCACTCAGCTGCTCCGTCTCCGCCTTGTACTCACCGAGGGTGATGGATCGCACCTCGCCCTCGACGCCACGCAGCGTGATTCGCTCGCGGAAGATGTCCACGCTCACGACTTTCTCTTCGCCAACCCGGGTCGTCACGATCTTTCCTTCCTTCGGAAAGCGCTTCCGACTCTGGACGTAGAACTCGTGCTCGTAGCGCAGGCAGCACATCAGTCGACCGCAGGCACCGGAGATCTGCGATGGGTTGAGCGACAGACGCTGATCCTTCGCAACGCCGAGGTTTACCGGCCGCAGCTCCGGGAGCCACGATGCCGAGCAGTACTGCCGGCCGCAGCGGCCAATGCCGTCGAGGCGCTTGGCTTCGTCGCGCACGCCAATCTGCTTGAGCTCGATGCGGGTGCGGAACAGCGAGGCGAGATCGCGCACGAGATTCCGGAAATCGACACGCTTGTCGGCGGTGAAATAGAGCGTGAGCTTCTTGCGGTCCCACTGCCATTCGGCGTCGGACAGCTTCATCCCCAGGCCGTTCGCCTTGACGCGCTCCATCGCCTTGCGTCGGGCGTCCTCGTTCAGGCGGTCCAGATCCCTGAAGATCGCGCGATCCCTTTCATTTGCGAGGCGGAGCGCCTTGCGCTCGGGAAGCGATGTGCCGCAGCCGTGGGAGCAGCCGCCGTTTCGCTTCTGGGCGAGATCGCCGAGCGAATGGATGTGGCCGAGATCCTCTCCGCGCTCGACATCCACGATCACCGCCGCCTTTAACGGCGGCGGGTCGGGATAGTCCCAGAGAAAGAATTCCTTACGGTTGCCCTTGAAGGCGACTTCGACGAGGTGCGCCACCGGTTACTCCGACCACGCGCCCAGACGCAGGAATTTCTGACGGCGCCGGCGCACCAGCTTCTCCGGCCGCATCTTGCGCAGCTCCTCGAGGTGCTTGCACAGCACAGTCTGGAGTGACTTTGCCGCGGTCTCGTGATCGGCGTGCGCGCCGCCCTTGGGCTCGGGAATCACTTCGTCGATGACCTTGAGCTCCAGCAGCTCGGGCGCTGTGATCTTGAGCGCAGCCGCCGCCTTCTCGCGCATCTCCGGACTCTTCGCGTCCTTCCAGAGAATCGCCGCGCACCCTTCCACCGAGATCACCGAGTAAACTGCGTTCTCCATCATCAGCACGCGATCGGCGACGCCGAGCGCCAGCGCGCCACCTGATCCGCCCTCGCCAATGACCGTCGCGATGATGGGGACCGTCAGCTGACTCATCTCGTAAAGATTGCGCGCGATCGCTTCCGACTGGCCGCGCTCCTCGGCGCCGAGCCCCGCCCACGCGCCCTGGGTGTCGATGAAGGTCAGAACCGGAACGTGAAATTTCTCGGCGAGCTTCATCAGGCGGAGCGCCTTGCGATAACCCTCAGGGTGCGGCATGCCGAAATTCCGCTTCAGCTGCTCCTTGGTGTCGCGGCCGCGCTGGTGGCCGATCACCATCACTGTATCGTCGTCGAGACGCGCCCAGCCGCCGATGATGGCGGCGTCGTCGCGAAACGCGCGGTCACCGTGCAGCTCGATGAAGTCGGTAAAGGCCAGCCTGATGTAGTCGGCGGTGAAAGGCCGGCGCGGGTTGCGCGCGACCTGAACGCGCTGGAAAGGAGTGAGGTTGCGGTAAACTTCCTCCCGCAGATCCTCGAGTTTTTTCTCCAGGGGCTCGATTGCTTCGGCGACGCTCAGCTGGCTGTCGCCGGCGGTCTTTTTTATCTCGTCGATCTGCCGCTCCAGCTCGGCGATCGGTTTCTCGAACTCTAGCTGTGTTGCTGAAGCCACTGGTCAGCTCCCCCGTTGAAGTCGAACGGAAGACTCGCCCAAAATATTACGCAATGCGTTGAGCGCCGCGCCGTCGGCGGCGAGTTTCAGCGATCTCGAGCGAAGCCGCACGGGCGCGCCGGTGCCGTCGCTCCACCGGAATTCCAGCGGCGCCGAGCCGGGATATGTCTCGACGATTGCCCGGACATCCGATATGACATCGCCGGAGTATGCGCCCTTAGCCAGGTCGATCGCAACCGTCACGTTGCCGTTGGTGCGCATCTCGGCGAGCTTGGTTGCCGACTCCACGATGAACGACGGATTGTCGGCGCTCTCGTCGCGGCGCGGGTAGGACCCTTTCAACAGCATCGGCACGTCGGTGCGAATCTGGTCGTGGAGTACCGCCCATTTCTCGGGGAAGATCAGAACTTCGGTCGAGCCGGAGAAATCCTCGATGGTGAGCCGCGCGAATTCCGACCCGGTGCGCTTGCTCAGCTGCCGCTTGATGCTGGTGACGACGACAGACAGCGTCATCTGCTCCGGCCGCCACTGACCGAGGTCGGCGACGGTGTGGGTCGCGAAGATCTCGGCCTCGGTGCGGAACCGTTCCAGCGGGTGACCGGATATGTAGAAGCCGAGGATCTCCTTTTCCTTTGCCAGTCGCTCCGATTCAGTCCAGATCGGGACGTTGGGAAGTATGTGGCTGGTCTCTACGTCCGCGGCGTCTCCGGCGGGTGCGCCGAAGAGAGACGCCTGGCCGGTAATGAGATCTTCCTGGCGGAGAGACGCTTCGCGAATCGCGACGTCGAGCGCGGCGGCAAGCTGGGCGCGGTGTCCGCCGAGCGAATCCATCGCGCCGGCGTGCACCAGCGCCTCGAGAACCCGCTTGTTGCAGACCCGCAGGTCGATGCGCTCGCAGAGATCGAACAGCGAACGGAACGGTCCGTCTTTCTGCCGGGCGGCGAGAATCGAGTCGATCGCAGTGCGGCCGACATTGCGGATGCCGCCGAGGCCGAATCGAATCCGGGTCTCGCCGACGACGGTGAACTTGTAACCGGACTCGTTGACGTCGGGCGGCAGAATCTCGAGACCCGGCTCCTTTGCGCCGGGCACGTGCAGCTGGCGCGCCTCGTTGATGTACTTGACGACGTTGTCGGTGTCGCCGATCTGCGAAGAGAGCAGCGCCGCCATGAAGTCGGCGGGGAAGTGCGTCTTCAGCCAGGCGGTGTGATACGAGATGATCGAATACGCCACCGAGTGCGACTTGTTGAAGCCGTACCGGCCG
>DASSNV010000231.1:0-9884 GCA_035701245.1 Gemmatimonadaceae bacterium
CGAGGAGGACGACGCCCGCCTTGCCGACGCGTGCCAGGGTCGGACCGCCGTGCAGTCCACCGGCCGACGCCATGATCAGTCCGCCGACGAAGCTGCCGAGCACGATGCCGACGATGAGAATTACGATCGCGGCGATGACGCTGGGGATGTAGCTGACCAGCTCCGAGAAAACGTTGGCGAGGGATTGCAAACCGAGCGCGTTGGCGGCGACGAGCATCACCGCAAACATCACGAACCAGAAGACCAGGCTTCCCGCGACACGAGTGGGATTGACGCGTGATCCCGACCGCTCGACCGCCTGCATCACGCCGCCACGCTCGAGGATCTGATTGAGGTGGACTCGGCGCATCAATCGATCGGTCCCCTTCTCGAGCAGTCTGGCCAGCAGATAGCCGGCGAACAGGATGACGAGCGCGCCGAAGAGCGCGGGGACGTAACCATAGAGCTGCTCGAAACTGCCCTGCAGTCTCTCGGCGAAGGTGAGTGTCGTCGTGGTGTCCACTAGAACCTCACATTGATCAGGGAATGATTTCCCGGGGTGCGGGCCGCTGTAAGTGCGATGGCCGTCGGATTAAAAGTTACGCTAAATCGCTGCTGTCCGGCGTCGCCAGAGGGTTGCAGATAGATCTCCGTGCCGATGATGCCTGCCAGGCCGCCAATGGCGCTGAGCGCGAAGACGGGCTCCGGGCTGTGGTGGGCGTTGACGAACAGATTCGCAACACCCGCGCCCATCAGTGATCCGGCAACGGTACCGAACAAAAGCTGAGTGGCTTCGGTGCGGCTATGGTCGGCCCGCTGGACCAGGAACCGGTCCGCGAGAATGACTCCCAGGACGCCGCCCGCCGTCACGGCGCTAGCGGCGGCGCGGACGCTGGGGCTTTCGTGAAGTAGTGCCGCACCGGCGAGGCTGCCCACCAGCGCGCCTGGCCAGAGGGTGTTGATATCGCCGGCGGTCACGTGGTACCGCGCGTTCCGCGGGTAGAGGAGACCGAGCGGATACCCGATAAGACCGGATGCGAGAATCGTCGCGACTTCCGCCTTGTCGCCGCCGCAGCTGCTGCCGATGTCCAGACCGCCGCAGCCGCCGTCCCCACGAACAGCCTCAGAAACGCCGAGCCCGATCAACGCGCCGAGGTCGGACCCGAAGCCGGTGCCGACGGCGTCGGCCTCGGTCATTCCGCGCGCGAATCGCAGTCCGAGGCCGGTGCCGACGAGCCCGCCGACGAAGGTGCTGGCGGCCTGGGGCGCAGCCTCGGTTGCCCCGAACAAGTACGATGTGGCCAACCCGGCGAGAGCGATGTTGTGGCCCATGTTGAAGGAGAGATCGCTCTCCGGCCGCGTGATCAGCATCCGTCGTGAGATCTCGGACGCGGCAAAGAAGGAGCCTCCGGCAACGACGAGATATCCTGCCACCTGTCCCGCGCCGTTGTGACGAATGGTGCCGGCGAACGCGGGTCCATAGACGGTGAGCCCGAGCAGGGTCTGGCCGCGCACGAACGAATTGCGCGCGTTGACGCGCGACGCGATCACATCGCTGGGCAGGCGTGACACGATCGCGCGAATCGCTTCGCGATCGGCGGCGCTCAGGTTGAACCGTTCGACGACGCCACTCGGCCGGCTCACGGCGAGGACGTAGGTGTCGTTGACGGCGTAAAGTCTGGCCTCGGTGAAATCCCCGGCGACCGGCCACCACGGCGCACGCAAAGCCGCGCGCTGGGCTATGTAGGGAGTCATGACGACCACTCGGCCAGCGCTGTCGAACGCGACGGGTCGCTCTACGACCTGGGCATCAGCGGTGTTGGCGGCGACGAGCAGCAGGGCGCCAGATACAACGAGGCGTCGAAGGAATTTCATCTGCAGATGGTTTGGGTGCGACCGTGTGCGCGCGTTGTGCCCGCGCAAACATTGCCCGAAAGATAGGACGGGGCCCGCCGTTTTGCCGAACTATCTGGCGTCAGTCGCGGGGGATTACCAGCGCAGAGAAAGTCCTGAGCTCGGCGAGATTCAGATCGGAGACGACCCAGATCTCTTCACCGCGCCGGCGGACGTGAATGATGTTGTAACCGTTCGCGCCCGATATTTCCGGCGCGGAGTTCGACAGATCGGTCGCGGGCCAGACGAAGACATTGATGACGTGCTGGCGTCGCGTGTAGACGATCGTCGCGACGTTGTGACCGTCGATGTAATCCACCCTTCCGCCCACGAGCGGGAAGCCGACCGAGTCCAGCCTCGGCACATCCGGCGACAGATTCACCCTGCCATTGAACCACGGCTTGACGTTGTGCTGGTCGTTGGATGCGACGTCGGTCAGATGCCCTGGGATGAGTGACCGAATGTGGCTGGCGAGCACTTCGTTCTGGACAGCGTTTGCCGGCGCGCGGTCGCGCATCGCCACGAAGGTCAGGCCGCTGCTCACAATTGCGATGACGCCGGCCGCGGCGAGTGGGCGGACCCACCGGCGCGCGGATCTCGTCGGATGCAGCGCGATCGGTCGTGGCTTGTCCTCATGCGCCGGCTCGGTGAGGGTGGCGCGGATGCGTGCCTTGAGTACATCGGGCGCCTTGTAACGCACCAGCTCCCCCTTTAACCGCGCAGATGTGTCGAGCAGCCTCTGGCGCGCCGCCGCGCACTCGGGACAGTTGGCGAGATGCTCCTCGACGCGCGCGGCTTCTCCCGCCGGAAGCTCGCCGTCGATGAGCGCGCCAAGGCTTTTCTGACAATCAGCGCACGTCATCAGCCTGCCCTCCTCGAGTCGTCGCCGAGCGCGGCGGCGAGCCGCTCGCGGCCGCGGGACAATCGCGACATCACCGTTCCGATCGGCACGCCGACCACGGCGGCGATCTCCCGGTACGAGAGATCGTTGAGCTCGCGCAGCACGATGATCTCGCGCAGCTCCGCCGGCAGCGCATCGACCGCGGCTCTGACCCGCTCGCGATCGGAGCTCTGCACCGCCGGGTCGGCGATGTAGCGCGGATCGGCGACCGCTTCGGCGTCGTCGCCGAGCGAGACGGTTGCGCGGTCCATCCGATGGGACTTGTGCCAGTCGTAACAGCTGTTGCGGACGATGGTGAGGAGCCACGCTCGGCCGTCGCCCTGGCGGAAGCTTCCGAAATGCCGGAACGCTCTGAGCGCGGCGTCCTGGACAGCGTCCTGGGCGTCGTGCTCATCGTGCAACAGGTACCGCGCCAGAGTGTAAGCGTCGTCGAGGTACGGCAACACCTGCCGCTCGAACCGCTCCACCGTGTCTTCGGCCATTCGCGCTCGCAGCACTGCTAGGTGACGATGATTCGGCCCTGCATCATCGGATGCAGCGAGCAGAAGTAATCATAGGTGCCGGGTTTGGTAAGTGTGGTGGAGAAGCGCTGGTCGGTGTCGAGAACCGGCGACTGCCTGAACCTGTTTTGAACGTTGACGATGAGGTGCGGGACGTCGTCGTTGTTGATCCATACGACCTTCGTTCCGGCGCGCACCGTGAGAGTCGCCGGCGCGAACTTGAAGTTGTCGATGGCGATCTCGTTGGCGGCGAGCGGTGCGGCGCGGCGGGCGGTCTGCCGACGCAGCGCCGCGTCGCGAGACGCGGCTTCGAACGCCGGCGGCTGCCCGGAAAGTGTCGCGTCGACGACGGCGAGGCTGCCGCGGCCCGGAATGAAAGTGACGTCCGCGACACCTAGCACGCTACGCAACCTGTCGGGTTCGACCTTCATCGGACCCGGCGCCGGAGCGGTTCCGGGCGCCGGCTGCGGAAACGCAGTCGACATCGCGGTGTGAAAGGAGATGTTGCCCTCCACCTTCTGCATGATCTGGTGGATGTGGCCGTTGAGGACCGTCACCGACCCGAAGCGTTTGAGCAGACCGAGGGCCTGCTCGGAATCTTCGGTTCCCCACCCCCACTCCGGATAAACGGTCCACAACGGCACGTGCGCGAAAACGACGATTGGAGTGCTGCTCGAGATTCCGGCGACATCCCGGCGCAGCCATTCGATCTGATCGGCGCCGAGCGAGCCGAGCCCACCAGCCTTGAGATTGAGAACGTTGACGAGACCGATGAAGTGCACGCCGGAGTGGTGGAAGCTGTACCAGCCACCGCCTCTGGTCCCTTTGCCGTAGCGATCGAGATATGCCGCGCCGTTGTCGCCGGCGACGTCGTGTTCGCCGGGGACGTAGAAGATGCGATCGGTCTTTACCGACTTGAGAACCTGGTCCGCGGTGTCGAACTCGTCGGCCCTGGCGAGCTGGGTGATGTCGCCGGTGTGGAGGACGAGCGCCGGAGCCTGTGGCAGCGCGTTGAGCTTGGCCACCGCTTCCTGCAAGGTCGCGGTGACATCCTTGTTCGCTTCCTTGTTGAAGCCGATGTGGCTGTCGCTGATCTGGGCGAAGAAGATGCTCTTGCGCTCCGCCTCGGACATTAGCGGCAGCCGGCTGAGCGGAAAGGAGACGGGAATTCCGCCTGCGAGTGCCCACGCGGTCGCGGTGCCTGCCCAGGCCATGCAGCGCAGGAAGCCACGGCGGTCGATGCCGTCCTCGTTGTCGTTGGCAGTTATGTAGGTGGAGCCGTGGTCATGGTGGTCCATTTTGCAGTCCGGAAAGTCGAGCGCTCGTGCGCTCACGATCCTATAGACCGCCGGCTGCTCGTTTTTATTCCCGGCCGGGCAGGCCTAGGTTCGGGTCCCGCGATGGACGTCGAAGATTGCGCTGCGCCGGCATTTGGGGCAGATCAGCCAGTCGCGCTGGCGGGCATAGCCGAGCCCGAAGGAGCCGCCCCCGATTTCGCGGCGAGTCATGGCCACGCTGCAGCGCGGACAATCGGGCATCTTGCCGGTCGCGAATTCCTCCTTGATGCGCTGGAGCTCGAGCGCGGTGTATTGCGCGTTCTCAGCCACGGTCAATCCGGGATACGCACGACGATCTTGCCGAACTGCTGCCCGCTCTGCAGGCGCTCGAACGCCTGCCGGCCCTGGGAGATGTCGAACACCGAATCCACCAGCGGCGTCAGACGCCCCGCCGAGAACTCGGCGGTGATCGCATCGAATTCGGATTCGTTGCCCATCGTCGAGCCCATGATGTCCCACTGATTCCAGAACAGCCGGCGGATGTCCATCTGGACCATCGGGCCCGACGTCGCGCCGCACGTCACCAGCCTGCCGCGCTTGCCGAGCGCGGTGAGCGACTGGGTCCACGATTTCTCGCCGACAGTGTCGAACACGACATCGACACCGCGCTTGTTGGTGCGCGTTCTGATTTCCTTGCCGACGTCGGTTGTGGTGTAGTTCAATAAATTCTCGGCGCCGAGTCCGCGCGCGAGGGTCAGCTTCTCCTCGCTGTGCGAGGTGACCCAAACCGTCGCGCCGATCAATCGCACGATCTCGAGCGCGGCGAGCGCGACACCGCCGCCGATTCCCCAGATCAGGACATTGTCGGTCTTCTTCACGCGCGCGCGGGTGACCACCATTCGCCACGCGGTGAGAGTCGCGAGGGTGAACGCCGCCGCCTGTTCGACGGGCTTGTCCTTGGGAATCCGGCGAGCGTTGCGCGCAGGGACGACGATGTACTCGGCGAGGGTGCCCGGCGTGTGCTCGCCGAGCAGCTTGAAGTTGACGCAGAGCGAGTGCTCGCCCGTCTGGCAGTACTCGCAGGTGTGATCGCTGAGGCCGGGATTGATGATCACGCTGTCGCCGACCTTGAGCTGGTTGTCGGAGATTCCGCTGAGGTCGCCGACGGCGTCGATGATGCCGGTGGCGTCGGCGCCAAGGATCCATGGCGCCGTGATTTTGAGGCCGGGCATTCCCGCGACGACGAACAGATCCAGATGGTTGAGGGCTGCCGCTTTGACCCTGACGCGGATCTCGCCGCGTCTGGGCTCGGGCTTCAGGAGGTCGGTGCGGTACTCGATCTGGTCGAGACCGCCGTGCGCCGAGATAGTGAGTCCTCGCACGCGATTATCTGGGCGTTATATTCAAGCGGAACATTGAATTACGGCTTTGACAGTTGCGGCCGCGGAGAAGCGGCCCGCTATAGCCGGAAGATATCGACTTTGATTTCCATCCGCCTCGGATAAGTCAGAATGCTCCCCATAAAGGTTCCTCCTCTTGGCGAGTCGATCGTTGAAGCCACCGTGTCGCGGTGGCTCAAGAAGGAAGGCGATGCGGTCGCCGCCGGCGACACCCTCGTCGATCTCGAGACCGACAAGATCACCGTAGAAGTACCTGCCTTGAAGCCGGGCGTGCTCACGAAGCGCGCCAAGCAGGAAGGCGAGGTCGTGCACGTCGACGACATCCTCGGCGAGCTCGACGAGACCGCGGTACCCGCGACCGCCGGCGCAGGCGCGGCTTCGAGCGCAGGTACAGCGCCGCCCGCTGCGCCGAGTAGCCCCGTGTCGACGCCGACTCAGGCGCGCAGTGCTGTTCCGGCGCCGCCGACTCCTGCGCAATCAGAGGCGATCAAGTCGTCGCCGGCGGCGCGTAGAATCGCCGACGAGCGCGGGATCGACATCGCCGCGGTTTCAGGAACCGGGCGAGGCGGAGTCGTATCCAAGCCCGATGTGCTCGCAGCGTCGAGCGGTTCGGGGGCCGCAGCCGCACCCGGAGGCATAGCGCCGGCGCAAGCGCGTCCGGCCACGCCGACGCCGAGTCCGGCGCCACATGGAGGAAATGGCGCGACGCCGGGCGCGCGCGAGACGCGCGAGAAGATGACGACGCGCCGCAAGCGCATCGCCGAGAATCTACTGCAGTCGCAGCAGTCCACCGCGCATCTGACGACGTTCAACGAAGTCGACATGACCGCGGTGAACGCGCTACGCGAAAAGTTCAAGGAGAGAGTCGAGAAAGAGCACGGCGTGAAGCTGACCTTCATGCCGTTCTTCGTGCGCGCCGCGGTGCAGGCGCTCAGGCAATTCCCGTCGATCAATGCGCAGGTGGATGGCGATTCGATCATCTACAAGCACTATGTGAACATGGGAATCGCGGTCGCCTCGGACGCGGGGCTGGTGGTTCCGAACGTGAAGGACGCCGATCGAAAGGGGATGATCGAGATCAGCCGCGACATCTCGGAGATCGCCAAGCGCGCGCGCGACGGCAAGCTGACGATGGAGGATCTCACCGGCGGGACGTTCACCATCACCAATGGCGGCGTGTTCGGCTCACTCGTGTCGACGCCGATCATCAACTTCCCGCAGGTCGGCATCCTCGGCCTGCACAAGACCCAGGACCGGCCGGTCGCGATCAACGGGCAGGTAGTGATTCGCCCGATGATGTACATCGCGCTGTCCTACGATCACCGCATCGTCGAAGGCGCGCATGCGGTACAATTCCTCGTACGCGTGAAGGAGCTCATCGAAGATCCGGCCGCGATGCTGATCGAGTAAGCCATGCCGGACTGCGATGTAGCAATCATTGGCGGCGGACCGGGCGGTTACGTCGCCGCGATCCGCGCCGCCCAGCTGGGTCTCAACACCGTTTGCATCGAGATGGACAAGACGCTCGGCGGAGTCTGCGTCAACGTCGGGTGCATTCCGTCGAAGGCGCTGTTGTCGTCATCCGAGCACTTCGAGTTCGCGCGATTGCATGCCGCCGAGCACGGAGTGGTGGTTGGAGATGTGAAGCTGGATCTGGCGACGATGATGAAGCGCAAGGACGCCGTCGTCGGGCAGAACACCAAGGGGATCGAGTTTTTGTTCAGGAAGAACAAGATCACCTGGGCGCGCGGGCGCGGGACTTTGCGCCAAGGCAATGTGGTGGAGGTCGCCGGCGCCGACGGGAAGACCGAGACTTACAACCCGAAGAATGTCATCATCGCGACTGGCTCGGTGCCGGTGGAGCTGCCGTTTCTGAAGTTTGATGAGAAGCGGGTGCTGTCGAACATCGGGGCTTTGAAGATCCCAGAAGTACCGAAGCATCTGGTGGTGATTGGAGGCGGGGTGATCGGTCTCGAGCTCGGTTCGGTGTGGCGGCGGCTCGGTGCGAAGGTAAGCGTGGTGGAGCTGATGCCGACGATTCTGCCCGGCAACGACGAAGAGATCGTCAAGGAAGCCGACAAGGTTTTCCGGAAGCAGGGACTGGATCTGCGGGTCGGCACCAAGGTTACGGGCGCCAAGATCGAGGCGGCGCGGGTGCTGGTCGACGTCGAGAAGGACGGCAAGAAGGAGACGCTCGAGGCGGACTATGTTTTGGTCGCGGTCGGAAGAAAACCTTCTTTGACAGGAATCGATGCAAAGGCGCTGGGATTGAACCTCGGCAAGCGCGGTGAGATCGCGGTCGATGCGCAGATGCGCACCAATCTTCCGAACGTGTATGCCATCGGCGATGCAGTGGGGGGCAAGCTGCTCGCGCACAAAGCCGAGGAAGAGGGAGTGATCGCGGCGGAGGTGATCGCCGGTCACAAGGTGCACATGGATTACAATTCGATGCCGTCGGTGGTGTACACCTGGCCCGAGATTGCGACGGTGGGACTCGCCGAGCACGAGGTGCAGGCGAGCGGGCGGAAGTACAAGGTCGGGAGATTTCCCTTCACTGCCAACGGTCGCGCGCGGACTGCCGGCGAGACCACCGGCTTCATCAAGTTCATCGCCGACGCCGAGACCGACGAATTGCTCGGAGCGCACATGATCGGGCCGACCGTGTCGGAGATGATCGCGGAAGCGGTGCTGGCGTTCGAGTATCGCGGGTCGTCGGAAGACATCGGGATCACGGTGCATTCGCACCCGACGCTGAGCGAAGCGGTGAAGGAAGCCGCGCTCGGCGTGCTCGGCAGATCCATACATATATAGATGTCGCCGAATCGGATCATTCGGCCGATGGTGGCGGCCGACAGGAGCGGCGTCTTCAGGATCCTGGAGAACGCGGGGAATTTTACGCCTGAGGAAGTCGGGACGGCTCTGGAGCTGATCGACGAGTGGCTGGAGCTCGGCGAGCACAGCGGTTATCTGACGTACGTGCTGGAGTCGCAGGGCGAGGACAGCTCGGAGGTGCTCGGCTACGTCTGCTTCGGACCGACACCGCTGACGGAGGCGACTTATGATCTGTACTGGATAGCGGTCGACAAGTCGAAGCACCGTGGTGGGGTCGGCAAGCGGTTGTTGAAGTTCGCGGAGGAGGACATCGCGCGGCGTGGCGGGCAGATGTTGTTGGTGGAGACGTCGTCGCAGGAGACGTACGGCGGGACGGTCCAGTTCTACGAGAAGACCGAGTATGTGATGGTCGGGAAGATCAAGGATTACTACAAGGTTGGCGACGACAAGCTGATTTTCGTGAAGAAGGTGTCCGGGTCGCCAGAGGTGCCGGGGAAGGAAGCCGTGCGGCAGCCGGATGTCGTAGGCGTCGGGACGTCGGAGCCAGTGATGACCGGCTAGCGACGTGCTCATGCCAGACATGGATGTTGTGATAGCGCCGGCGCACTTTTGATCACGCTGTCCGTCTTTCGGGACCAGAACGTGCGGGATGTGCGCTGCGCCTGGTGGCTCGATCCCGCTGGCTCATCTAACCGCTGTTCCGGACGCGCGCCGGAAATATCGGCTGCTCGAGCAGGTTCGAAGGGCGCTGCGAGTACGGCACTATAGTAAGCGCACTGAGGCAGCTTACTGCGGGTGGGTGCGACGATTCGTGCTCTTTCATGAACGTCGACACCCGTCGGCAATGGGCGAGGAGGAGATTGCTCAATTCCTGAATCACCTGGCCTCGGCTGCACGAGTGAGTGCGGCTACTCAGAACCAGGCCCTGCACGCGTTGCTTTTTCTGTATCGGCAGATTCTGAAACGGGAGATCGGGCTCGTTCCAGGCCTCAAGCCGGCGAAGCGTGGCAGAAGACTCCCGGAAGTTCTTTCCGTAAACGAAGTGCGTCTGGTACTCTCGCACATGGCGGGCGTTCCACGACTTTGCGCGACCCTGATGTAT
>DASSNV010000232.1:0-3490 GCA_035701245.1 Gemmatimonadaceae bacterium
TGAGCGGCAAGCATCACCCGGCGCGCTGAAGGAGCGGCTCCGACTCCCCTGCCTGCAGTCTCCACAGCGTGCTGTAAAGGCCAGCGTTCTCGATCAGGCGGCGATGCGTGCCCCGCTCCACCACCTCGCCGTGATGGAGCACGAGAATCATGTCGGCGTTGGCGATGGTGCTGAGACGGTGCGCGACAGCGATGGTCGTCCGTCCCTCGACCAGCACGCTCAGCGCGGCGTGGATCTCCGCCTCGATCTCGCTGTCCACGGCACTCGTCGCTTCGTCGAGCAGCAGGAGTGGTGCGTTGGCGGCGACTGCCCGCGCGAAGGACAGGAGCTGGCGCTCTCCCACGCTGATCGACGCTCCGCGCTCACCGAGGATCTGTCCGTACGCATTCGGGAATCCGCGAATGATCCGGTCGGCGCCGACCCTTGTCGCCGCCCGCACCACCTCTTCATCACTGAGCGGGTTCGACAACCGGATGTTGGTCGCGACGTCGCCGGCGAAAAGAAAGATGTCCTGCTGCACGTAACCGATCAGAGAGCGCAGCTCCTCCAGCGGCATCGTGCGGATGTCGACGCCATTGATGGTTATCCGGCCCCGTTGGGGATCGTAGAAACGCATCAGCAGGTTGACGATGGTGGTCTTGCCGGCGCCGGTGTGCCCGACGAGGGCGAGCGTTTCGCCCGGACGCGCCCTGAAGCTCACTCCCTTGAGGACCCACTCGACCGGTACGGCTCCCTGTGCCTCACCGGCCTTCTGCTTTGCCATGTGGGCGAGATCGTAGGCGAACCAGACGTCCTCGAAAGCCACCTCGACGCCGCTACTACCCTCCAGAACAGCAGGCGGCCCGGCGGTGTCGGGGACGCTCGGCGCGGTGTCGAGCAGCGTGAAGATCCGTTCCGAGCTCGCCATCGCCGTCTGCAGGATGTTGTACTTCTCGGACAAGTCCTGCAGGGGCTGGAAGAATCGCCGCACCAGCTGGAGGAAAGCCGCCACCGTGCCGACGCTCAGCAGGTTGGCGTGGACGCGCGACGCACCGGTGACGATCAGGATCGCCAGCGCGATCGAAGTCAGTAGCTCGATCGCTGGAAAGTAGAGCGCATAAACAGTTATCGATCGGAGGTGCGCGTCGAGATGAGAGCGATTCAGCTCATCGAAGCGCGTCGCTTCGCGCTTCTCCTGCCCGAACAGCTGGACGATGCGCATTCCTGTCAGTCGCTCCTGGAGGAACGAGTTGATTCGCGCCAGCCGGACTCTGATGTCGCGATAGGTCTCGCGCACGCCTTTCCGAAACGCCGCCGACACCAGCACCACGAACGGAATCACCGCGAAAGATGCGAGCGCGAGCCGCCAATCCATGAGCAGCATCGCAACGCTGATCGCCACCAGCGTAAAGAGATCTCCGAGACCGGCCACGACACCGGAGGTGAAGAGCTCGTTGAGCGTCTCGACGTCGGAGGTGACGCGGGTGATCAGCCTGCCGGCGGGATTCCGGTCGAAGTACGACACCGATAGACGCTGGAGGTGCTCGAAGATCTCCATGCGCAGGTCGCGCATCACCCTCTGGCCGAGAAGGCTGGTCAGCCAGGTCTGTCCGTAGGATGTGATGAAGTCGGCGATCAGCGCGAGGAAAAGCAGCGCCGTACACATGACCACTACTCCCACATTGTGTGCGGGCACGGCGACGTCGATGACTCGCCGCGTAAGCAAAGGCCCTACAACCTGCACTCCGCCTTCCACGCACAGGAGCGCGAACGCGCCGTACATCAGGCGCCGGTACGGCCTGGTGTAGACCAGCAGCCGGCGCATCAGCTTGCGGTCGTAAGCCTTGCCGAGTACGTCGTCTTCGTGCGGTTGGGTTGCAGGCGCGGTCATTCATCCGTATCCTAGTCGCGTTACAGGTGCGACGCCACGTACTGTTCACCTATGGTACGCAGGTTGCACCTGTACCGGGCACCGATGTTCCATCCTGTCGGCTGACGTACAACCATACTGGAGGGAAGATGGGAATTCTCGCATGGATTGTTCTTGGACTGATCGCCGGCGCGATCGCCAAGGCGATCATGCCGGGTAACGACCCCGGCGGCATCATCGTTACCATGATCATCGGCATCGTAGGTGCGTTCATCGGTGGCTTCCTTGGGAACATGATCACAGGTTCCGGGCTGAATGGCTTCACGCTGTGGAGCATCATTCTGGCGATCGTGGGAGCGCTCATTCTCCTCTGGATCTATCGGATGGCGACCCGAGGCCGCACGACGCCGCGCGTTCCGTAAAGCACCACCCCTCACGCGCGGAGGAAGGGTTTGCCGCTCTGGCTTTACTGGATTCTGCTCGGACTGGTAGCCGGAACGCTGGCGAAGTTTCTGGTGCCAGGGCGGGACCCTTCCGGATGTATCGTCACCATCCTGCTTGGAATCGTCGGCGCCTTCATTGGTGGCTGGCTGGGCTCGCGTTTCTTTGGCTGGGGAACAGTCACCGCGGGCCAGTTTGATTTTCGCTCGATAGGCATCGCCACCGTCGGAGCGATCGTGCTGCTGCTGCTCGGCAGGCTCGTCCGACGATTGTAGCGATTTCGGCCGATCTTCGGTGCGCCGCTTAGATTTCGGGTGTGAAAGACAGCATCATCGTCCGCGGCGCCCGCCAGAATAACCTCAAGGGCTTCGACCTCGAGATTCCGAGACGAACGGTCACGGTCGTCACCGGACCGTCGGGCTCGGGGAAATCGTCGCTTGCCTTCGACACCATCTACGCCGAGGGGCAGCGGCGCTACGTCGAGTCGCTGTCGTCCTATGCACGGCAGTTTCTGGAGCGGATGGAGAAGCCCGACGTCGATCTCGTCGAAGGATTGTCACCGGCAGTTGCCATCGAGCAGAAGAATCCGACCAAGACTTCCCGCTCGACGGTCGGTACGGCAACCGAGATCTACGATTACCTGCGACTGCTATGGGCGCGCGTCGGCCATACCTTCTGCCCCAACTGTGGGCGCGAGATCAGGCCCGACACCGTCCAATCCGTCAGCGACGCGGTGCTCGGACTTCCCACCGGCGCCCGGTTCTACGTCACCTTCCCGCTCAGACTTTCCGCCAAGGTCACCCACGACGTGGTGATCGAGAATCTCCGCGCCCAGGGCTTCTTGCGAGTCGCGGCCGACGGCGTCGTCATGCACCTCGACGAATTCGCCGGGTCGAAGCGCGACATCACCCGGGCGAAGGAGCTGCTGGTGGTCGTCGACCGCCTTGCCGTCGCGCCCGATAGCGCCGGTCGTCTGAGCGACGCCGTTGGAACCGCCTTCGCGGAGGGCGAGGGCGACTGCGTGATTCTCTTCACCGACGACGTCGTCTCCCCGCTCGACGCCGCACCCGTGCGCAAGCTTCGCTTCACCGAGCGCTTCGAGTGCGCCAACGACGGCACTCTCGCGCCGGCTCCGACGCCGCAGCTCTTTTCCTTCAACAATCCGCGCGGCGCCTGCTCGCAGTGCAACGGCTTTGGCGC
>DASSNV010000233.1:0-23910 GCA_035701245.1 Gemmatimonadaceae bacterium
AGCGAACGAGCGCTGTTAGGGGCTCCGGGTGCCCGCTAAGCGCAAGCGTGCGGGCAGGGAAAGCGAACGTGGCCGCGTGAGGGCACCCCGCGCCGACCGAGCGCCGGGAAGCAAAGTCGCGCGCGCTGGTAGCTAAAAGAACTAGCGGCGGAGCGAGAGGGCGCTGCCGCGCCCTTCGCCCGAGATGCGCATCAGGATGCCGACGGCGAGCCAGCTCGCCAGCATGAACGAGCCGCCGTAGCTGAAGAACGGCAGCGGGATGCCGGTGATCGGCATCAGGTTGAGAGTCATGCCGACGTTGACGAGCACGTGCACGAACCATCCGGACATCAAGCCAAAAGCGACAAGGCTGCTGTAAGAATCATTGGCGCGCTCGGCGATCTGCGTGATGCGGAGGAACAGCCAGAGGAAAAGCGCCAGCGCCACCGTGACACCGATGAAGCCGAGCTCTTCGCCCACTACCGAGAAGATGAAGTCCGTGTGCTGCTCGGGGAGAAACGCGAGACGCTTCTGGGTCCCGAGCGTGAAGCCCTGGCCGAAGACACCGCCCGAGCCAATCGCAACCTTGGATTGAATGACGTGATAGCCGGAGCCCCGAACGTCGGCGGTCGGGTCCAGGAAAGTCTTGAGACGGTTCTGCTGGTAAGGCGCGAGTTTCTCCCACATGATCGGCGCGATGACGCCCGTCGCGACGTTCAATACCATCAGCACGATGCCTTCGATCAGATAAGGCCTGTACCAGAGCACCAGCGCGAGCAGAATGAAGAACCACGCGCCCCACAGGCCGACACTGAACGACAGGATCAGGCTGATCGCCGGGCTCGCAATCAGAATCAGAAGCGGCCACGCTACTCCGGCCCAGTAGAGCATCGCGAAGAAGATTCCGATGAACACGATGCCTGTGCCCAGGTCGGGCTGCATCATGATGATCATCCACGGAATTCCAACGACAAGGGCGGGCTTCCACAAATCGAGCAGCGACTTCGGCGCCTCACGCTGATTCGACAGCACCTTCGCGAGCATCAGCACTACGGTCACTTTGGCAATCTCCGACGGCTGACCAATGCGGTGACTGCCGATCGCGAGCCAGCTCTTGGTGCTCGCGGCGGTGCCGGCGCCTTTGCCGATTACGAGCGTGAGTGCGAGCAGAAAGGTTGACAACAGGTATAGCGGTGTGGTCATCCACTCGATGAATCGCACCGATGAATGACCCACGGCGTAGGCGAAGGCGATGCCGATCAGCAACCAGACGATCTGAGATTTGTAGACGGTTGCGACGGCGGTCGGAGTGTCGGTCTGCCCCGCCGAATAGACCATGGCCACGCCGAACAGCGACAGCAGTCCGGCCGCGGCGAGAAGCTTGTAATCGGAAACGATCGGGCGGCTCACTCAGCCCTCGTCCATCGTCGCTTCGATCGGTCCTACCTTCAGATAGTGGCCGATGATGGCTGATGCGATGTGCGCGGCGCGGGAGCCGTGAAGGCCGAACTCCAGGAGGACCGCCACTACGATCTTCGGCTTGTCGGCGGGGGCGAAGCCGACGAACCAGCCGTGATCTGCGCCGCCGGTGTTCTGCGCGGTGCCGGTCTTTCCGGCGAGGGTCAGACCCTGGATCGCCGATGCCGCCGCCGTGCCGCCGCCCTGCAGCACCGCCTTCATGCCCTCGAGAAGCACCGAATCCTGGGCTTCCGTCAGCTGATAGAGCTGTTTGCGCTGCGGAACGAGGTGCGCGATTTCCGGTCGCGGCTCGATTCCCTTCATCGCGAGCGCGCTATAGAAGCGCGCCATGTTCGCGACGGTTTGCGAGTTGGCGCCCTGACCGATGGAGAGGTTCAGCGTTTCGGCATTGCTCCAGCCACGGGGACCGTACTTCTTGTCGTAGTAGTCACGACCGTACGGCCAGAGCGGCGGATTCTCCTCCGGCAAATCGATTCCGGTGCGGTCTCGCATGTTGAGGTCGATTCCGCCGGCGATCAGTTTGCTGAGTCCGACCTTCAGCCCAAGCTGATAGAAGTAGACATCGCACGAATGCTTGATCGCGCCCTCGAGATCGAGCGCGCCGTGACCGCGCTTGTCCCAGCAGCGGAAATAACGGTTGCCGAATTGATAGCCGCCCGTGCACGGCACCGGCATGTGCTCCTTCAGTCCCACCAATCCGTTCTTCAGTGCGATAACCGATGTCGCGAGCTTGAACGTCGAGCCGGGCGGGTATCGTCCCTGGATCGCCTTATTCACGAGCGGACGCCGCTTGTCCTCGAGCAGCTCCTTGTAGTAATCGACCGGAATTCCGCCGGTGAATTTGTTCGGGTCCCAGCTCGGCGCGCTGTAGAGCGCGAGAACTTCGCCGGTGCTCGGATCGATCGCCACCGCGCCGCCCTGCAGCGAATCGGCGAAGATCGCCGCCGTGAATCGCTGCAGATCCAGATCGATGTTCGTGTAAAGCGGCGGTGCCCCTTCGGGATCCAGATCGGGCCGCGGTCCTTCCCCGCGCACCGGACGGCCGCGCGCATCTACTTCGTCGAAGCGCACGCCTTCCTTGCCATGCAGAATCGACTCGTACTGCTTCTCCAGTCCGCCCTTCCCGATCTGCTGGCCGGGCTTGTAGTTCGCGTACTTCGGCTCGTTGAGCTCCGACTCCGAGATTTCGCCGGTGTAACCGACGAAAGACGCGACGACGGGGCCATCGGGGTAGTAGCGCTTCGGCACCGACTGGATGATCAGCCGTGGGAAATCGAGACGGTGCTCCTCCAGTACCGACACGATGTCGATCGACGCATCGGGAATGATCACCGTCGGGCGGGTCGGCGCCCGACGATAGCGCCGGATGGCGAGATTGATGTCGTTGTTGGTGAGCTGCAGGGTGGGCGCGAGCTGATTCAGCGCGCCGCGCAAGCTGTCGACGTTCGGAGCCGTGATCGAGACCGAGTACGCCGGAAGATTCTCGGCGATGACCTGGCCGTGGCGGTCGTAGATGATTCCACGCGGTGCCGGCAGCGGAATGGGACGCAGCCGGTTCTCCTCGGACTGCATCACGTACTGCTTGTACTGAATCACCTGCGTCTTGAAGAACGCGCCGACGAGGATCAGGAATCCGGCCACCAATGCCCAGGAGCTCCATCGCGCGCGGCGAGCAACGTCGTTCGGATGAAAGCTCATGCGGGAGTCGGCTCCAGTAGCGGTCTCATGAGGAAGAGTAACAGCACGCCCACGGCGGCGGTAACCGCCGCGGAGAGCGGCGACCAGAGCAACAGCTGCTGAAGCAGCTCGACCCCGTGCACCCGTTGCTCCCCGACGAAGTAAAGGATGTCGAACACCCACTTGCCGAGGAAAAAGAAGAAGGCGTTGAGGACGAGATTGTCGGCGAAGAACACCGCCTTGAGGTACGATGCACCGAAGCCGACTACGGTCATAGCGATCGCGCCTGCACCGAGCGCGTCGGGCGCGAGGGAGTCGGAGATCAGGCCGAGCACGAAGCCAATCACCGCCGCGGTCGCCGGACGCACGCGCACCGATGCGAGCAGCAACGCCAGGATCAGAAAATCCATCGGCGCGCGCCATCCGAGCAGCGGGCGGAGCGTGTAGTGAAGAACGACGAAGATGAGGAAGCTGATTATCGCGCGAATCGCTCCGCCCATGTTCATCGGTGGGCCTCTGGTGTCAGCGGGATGGTGTCGGTTCTGATGGTGGTATCGCGACGGACCGTATCGGAACGGATGGTGTCGCGACGAACGGGCGTACCTGTATCAACGGGCGTCGGGCGCCGCTCGGGTGCGGGGCGCGGCGGCGGGGCGACGGCTCGTGGCGCGCGCGTCGTCGTGTCGATCGGGCTCACAACCGGGGCGCCAAGTGGCGGCGCGCCATTCGCTCGCGCCATGCTGTCGAGAACGGCTCGGCGCGCGGCAGCTTCGGCAAGCGCGGCCGCCTTCGCTGCCGAGTCGCCGGAGACGACGATTCGCTGCACTGCCTGATCGACCTGGGTCGCGTTCTGCCACACGCCGTCGACTCCTTTGGCGAGACGCTCCCTGCGCAGAATCATCACCGAGTACGCGTCGGCGGGATTCACCGCCGGTCTGAGTAGATAGGTCCGCGCCCAGCCCTCGCTGGTTTTGATTTCCTGGAGGACGGTCCCGATCGGGATCCCCCGCGGCCAGACGCCGCCCCAGCCCGAGCTCACGATCACCGCGCCAGGTTTGAGCGTCGCCCGGAACGGAACGCCCCGAAGCTCGAGCAAGGTGCTGCCGATGTCGCTACTGAGATGCGCCTGGGCGATACCGAACGCGGTGCCGTCGGGAGACATCGCGCTGACGCGGAAATCGGGGTGGGTCCAGAGCATCGCGTGGCTCATGGTCGGATCGACCTGGTCAACGACTCCGACCAGGCCTTCGGGAGCGATGACCGGGCTCAGCCTGCTGACGCCGGCGCGCGACCCGGCGCTGAGAATCACCGTGGTTTCGTCTCTGACCCCGCGGCCGTGGAGCGCTTCGGCGGGAATGAAGCCATACCGAATCCGCGAGCCGATCCCGATCAGCTTCCTGAGCCGGTCGTTCTCGACCTCGAGCTCGTTTGCCCGCATTGATGCGAGCGAAAGACTGTCCAGATGCGACTGCTTCGCGTCGGCCTGAAGCAGCGACTGGCGCCCGCGCTCAGCGCGCTCCTGAAGCATCACCAGCGGCGCGAGGAAGCTGCGTCGCATCGCCGTGGCGACCGGGTCACGCATGGAATCGGGAAGTACGCGCGCCGCGAGCGCGAGGACGAAGCAGCTCGCCAGAACAATCAGATCGAACCGGGTATTGCTGCGGAGCGCGCGCTGCACGTGTTACCTCAAGTTGCTAGGACAGACCAGTATTTCGCCTCGTCATCAAGAATACGGCCCGTACCACGCACAACACAGGTCAGTGGATCTTCGTCGACGTGTATCGGAAGTCCAGTCTCCTGGGAGAGCAGGACATCCAGGCCCCGTATGAGAGCACCACCGCCGGTCATCACGATCCCACGGTCGACGATGTCGGCCGCAAGCTCAGGCGGGGTGATCTCCAGCGCGCGCCTCACCGCATCGACGATCTGCTGAATCGGCTCCTGCACCGCGTCGCGGATCTCCGACGAGTGCACGCGCACCGTCTTGGGAATACCAGATACAAGATCCCTGCCTTTGACGTCCATTTCCTTTTCGTCGCCGACCGGAGCGGCGGATCCGATCTGGATCTTCACCTGCTCCGCCGTCGATTCACCGACGAGGAGGTTGTAGTTCTTGCGCATGAACTGCACGATCGCCATGTCGAGCTCGTCGCCGCCGGTTCGGATCGAGGTGTCGCTCACGATTCCCGACAGTGCGATGACAGCGATCTCGGTGGTGCCGCCGCCGATGTCGATCACCATGTTGCCGGTCGGGGTTTCCACGGGAAGCCCGACGCCGATCGCGGCGGCCATCGGCTCCGCTACCATGAAGACTTCCTTGGCGCCGGCGCCCAGCGCGGAGTCGCGCACCGCGCGCTTCTCGACCTCGGTGATGCCCGAAGGCACGCAGACGATCACGCGCGGCTTGACCTTGAAGACGTGGTTCTCGATGATCAGCGCCAGAAAGTAGCGCAGCATCTTCTCGGTGACGTCGAAGTCGGCGATGACGCCGTCCTTCATCGGACGCACGGCGATGACACCTTCGGGCGTTCTGCCGAGCATGCGTTTCGCCTCGAGACCGACGCCCTTGATCTTCTTGGTCTCGCGATCGAGCGCGACGACGGAGGGCTCGTTCAGCACGATCCCTTCGCCCTTCACGTAAATCAATGTATTTGCGGTGCCGAGATCGACGGCTATCGCGTTCGCCGGGAAGAGTGCGCCCGGTTTAAAGAATGGCCAGCGCATTAGTTCAAATATGAATCGGGTGGGGTATACGGCAAGGCAAATGCCTCAGCGACAGCGGGATATGTCACTTTACCGTCTACGATGTTGAGTCCTTTTCTCAGCGCGAGATTGTCCTTGAGCGCCTGCTTCCATCCCTTGTTCGCGAGCTGCATCGCGTAAGGGAAAGTCGCGTTGGTTAACGCGAGCGTTGATGTGCGCGGAACTCCGCCAGGCATGTTTGCGACTCCGTAGTGGATGATTCCATCCACGACGTAAGTTGGGTTTTCGTGAGTTGTGGCGTGGATGGTTTCGACGCAGCCGCCCTGATCGATCGCCACATCTACGATGACCGACCCTGGTTGCATGCTCTTCAGATCCTCGCGTCGGATCAGACGCGGCGCGACCGCTCCCGGGATGAGGACGGCACCGACGACGAGATCCGCAGTGGAGATCTGCTCCAGGATGTTATGACGATTGGAATAGATGAGTGTGACGTTGGCCGGCATCACGTCCGACAGGTAGCGCAGCCGCTCGAGACTCAGATCCAGCACCGTCACCTTCGCGCCGAGTCCGGCAGCCATCTTGGCGGCGTTGATCCCGACGATGCCGCCGCCAAGAATCACGACCTTTCCCGGCGGCACGCCCGGCACGCCGCCCAGCAGGACGCCGCGACCGCCGTAAATCTTCTCGAGGTACTTCGCGCCTTCCTGGACCGCCATCCGGCCGGCCACCTCGGACATCGGCGTCAGCAGCGGCAACTCGCGCGATGGAAGCTCGACGGTCTCATACGCGATGCAGGTCGCGCCGCTCTTGACGTGGGCCAGGGTCAGCTCCTTGTCGGCAGCGAAATGGAAGTAGGTAAAAATCACCTGGCCCTTCCGCATCCGCGGCCACTCGGGTTTGATCGGCTCCTTGACCTTCATGATCATGTCTGCTTCGCGCCAGACGGTGTCTGCATCGGCACCCACTTTCGCGCCGACCGAGGTGTACGCCGAGTCCGGAAATCCGCTTCCGTCGCCAGCACCCTTCTCTATCATCACGCTGTGACCAGCGCCGACGAGCGCCTCGGCTCCGGCCGGCACGAGTGCGACACGGTTCTCGTTGGTTTTGATCTCCTTCGGAACGCCGATCTTCATGGAATTCTCAAAAGCTCATTTTTGAAAGTTGAATTGCGACCGCGGTGGCGATCGTCACCTCACGCCGCGGCGCGCGGACCGAGGCTTACAAGCGTCTGGACAGATGGTGAATAGTAAGTCCTGCAGAGTGCAGCAACGGTCCCGGCATCGATCGCGTCGATCAGCGCCAGCACTTCGTCGAGCGTCCTGTAAGGCTCCGAGTACAGCTCGACCCCAGCCGCCCGATACATTCTCGATGTCGGGCTTTCCAGCGACAATGTAATCTGACCTTTCAGCTGGCTTTTTCCAGCGGCGAGGTCGTCTTCGCTCAATCCGTGCGACGCAAGTTTCTCGAGCTCTTCGTTGATCGCGTCCACGGCAGCGCGCGCCGAATCGGGTGTCGTTCCGACATAGACGCCGTGCATGCCGGCATCTTCGTGAAACGACTGGAACGAATAGACGGCGTAGGCGAGACCGAGCTCCTCCCTGATGCGCTGAAAAAGGCGAGAGCTCATACCCCCGCCGAGCAGCATGCCGATCATGCTCATCGCATAACGCCTCGGGTCGCCGTGGGCGAACACGGCGCTTCCGATGACGATGTGGGTCTGGGCGGTGTCGCGCTCGAAGTGCACGGCGCGCGGACTCTGCACGATTGGAGCCGGAGAGGTCAGGGGCGGCAACCCTCCGCCCGGCACGTCGGCCCAGCCGCTAGCCTCGAGCGTTTGAATCAGCGCGTCGTGCTCGACGTTTCCCGCAGCAGCGACGATGATCTGCTCCGGATGGTAGGCTCGGCCATGCAGCGCGCGCAGATCGGATTCCTGTAACGCGCCGACAGTCTCGCGGGTGCCGAGAATCGAATAGCCGTAGGGATGCGCGCCCCACAGCTGCGCGTTGTGGAGCTCGAAGACGAGATCGTCCGGGGTGTCGTCGACGGTGCTGATTTCCTCGAGGACGACCTTACGCTCCAGCGCGAGATCCGAGGCGCGCAGACTCGGCCGAAACACGAGATCGGCCAGAACGTCGGCGGCCTGCGGGAGGTGCTCGTCCAGAACCTTCGCCTGGTAGGCCGTGTGCTCGCGGGCGGTGTAGGCGTCGAGCGAGCCGCCGAGAGTCTCGAGGGCCAGCGCGAGATCCTTGGCGCTGCGAGTCGGCGTGCCCTTGAAGACCATGTGCTCGAGCATGTGAGAGACGCCCATCTTGTCGGCGCTCTCGTGGAGGGACGCCGCGCGAACCCATGCCCCCAAAGCGACCGACCGTACTCCCGGCATGTATTCCGAGAGTACGGTCAGCCCGTTCGGAAGAACGGTACGGCGCAGGTCAGACGCTGCGGCCGACGGTGCGAGGGTCACTCGCGCGAACGTCCTCCGCCGCCACCGTTTCTGCCGCGACCGCCGCGACCACGACGCGGTCTGTCACCGCGATCGCCCCGCTCCGGGCGCTCCCCACTCTCCTCACCTTCGCCAGCGTTCTCACCGGTCTCCGCGCCGACGGCAGCAAGCGCGGGAGCGTCACCGCTTCCCTCTTCCCGCCTCCCGCCTCCCGCATTCCCGCTTCCCGCTTCTCCCTCGGGCTTCGGCGTCAGCGCCTTCATCGACAGACGGAGCCGGCCACGCTCGTCGCGATCGAGAAGCTTGACCCGTACGCGATCGCCTTTCTTGACGACGTCTTCGGTCTTCTCGGTGCGGCCGTGCTTGAGCTCGGAGATGTGAACGAGTCCTTCGGTGCCGGGCATGATCTCGACGAACGCGCCAAACGCGGTCGTGCTCTTCACATTGCCCTCGTAGGTCTCGCCGATCACCGGCTCGGCAGTGAGAGCCTGGATCATCTGGCGCGCTCTCTCCATCGCCTCGCCGCCAACCGCTGCGATAGTGACGAGTCCCGTATCGTCGACGGTGATCTCGGCGCCGGTCTCTTCCTGAATGCCGCGGATGGTCTTGCCCTTCGGTCCGATGAGATCGCCGATCTTCTCGGGATTGATGTTCATCGTCACGATGCGCGGCGCATACTGCGACAGGTCCGGACGCGGCTCCGACAGCGCCTTCGACATTTCGCCGAGGATGTGCAGGCGGCCTTCGCGCGCCTGAGCCAGCGCTTCCTTTACGATCTGGAAGCTCAGTCCCTCGATCTTGATGTCCATTTGGATCGAGGTGATGCCGTGCTCGGTACCGGCGACCTTGAAGTCCATGTCGCCGAGGTGATCCTCGGTGCCGAGGATGTCGGTGAGGATCGCGTACTTCGATCCTTCCTTGATCAATCCCATCGCCACGCCGGCGACGGCGGAGCGGAGCGGCACACCGGCATCGAACAGCGCGAGCGAGCCACCGCACACCGACGCCATCGACGATGATCCGTTGGACTCGAGAATGTCAGAGACGATGCGGATGGTGTACGGAAAATCCTCGAACGCCGGCAGCACACCCTGGAGGGCGCGCTCGGCGAGATTGCCGTGACCGATCTCGCGACGACTGGTGCCGCGCATTGGACGGACTTCACCCGTTGAGAACGGCGGGAAGTTGTAGTGCAGCATGAACGACTTGGTGGTCTCGCCGGCTTCGTCGATGCTGTCCAGACGCTGAACATCGTTGGCGGTGCCGAGCGTGACGGCGACGAGGGCCTGGGTCTGGCCACGCGTGAACAGGCAGGAGCCGTGGGCGCGCGGCAGAACCTGGGTGTCGATGGTGATCGGGCGAACTTCCTTGGTGCCGCGTCCATCGACGCGCTTACCCGTGTCGAGAACCTGCGAGCGGAGCGCGTTGTACTCGACGTCTCCTACGAGGTTGCCGAGATCCTTGGAGTTGTCCGGGAATTCGGCGACCAGCTGCTCGATCGCCTGCTTCTTCACCAGCTCCACCGCTTCAATGCGGGTGTGCTTGTCGGCCTGATTGAGCGCCTCGCTGATCTTGCCCTTGATCAGCTCGTCGACGCGCGCCTTGATGGTCGGTGAAATCTCGGCCTTGGTCCACTGCATCTTGGGAGTGCGACCCTTGGAGAGCAGCTCTTCCTGGATTGCAATCAGCTCCTGCACGCCGCGCTGTCCGACGTTGAGGGCTTCGATCATGTCGGCTTCAGAAACCTCGAGCGCGCCACCCTCGACCATCATGATCGAATCCCTGGAGGCGGCGAGTACGACGTCCATGTCGCTGTAAGGCAGCTGCTGGAAAGTCGGATTCAGAATCCACTTTTCCTGGACGCGTCCGACGCGCACGCCGGCGATCGGTCCCATGAACGGGATCTTGGAGGAGTTGATCGCGTAGGAGGCAGCGACGAGCGCCATCACGTCGGCGTCGTTTTCCTGGTCTGCTGAGATGACGTAGATGAAGACCTGGACTTCGTTCTTGAAGCCTTCCGGAAAGAGCGGGCGAATCGATCTGTCGATGATTCGCGCTTTGAGGATTTCCGGATCAGAGGGGCGTCCTTCTCTCTTGATGAAGCCGCCCGGGATCTTGCCGGCGGCGTACGCCTTGTCTCTGTACTCTACGAGGAGGGGGAAAAACGGGAGGGGGCTTTCGGTGTCACTGACTGTTACGGCCGCGAGAACCATCGTCTCGCCGAATTGTACGACCGCTGACCCGGAGGCCTGTTTCGCCATGCGGCCCGTCTCGATGACGAGGCGTCTTCCGGCGAAAGTTCGTTCGATGCGTTGCATATGTCGTTTCGGTTGTCTTTGAGTAGCACAAACCGCGCGGACACACTGTGCGCCGCGCGGTGGGATCAAAGAGCCAGATTAGTACCGGAGGCCAAGATCAGCGATGATCTTGCGATAGCCTTCGAGATCCGTTCTCCTCAGGTAGTCGAGGAGCCGGCGCCGCTTGCCGACCATCTTGAGCAGCCCGCGACGGCTGTGGTGGTCCTTCGCGTGGGTGCGGAAGTGGTCGGTCAGGTAGTTGATTCTTTCGGTGAGAAGTGCGACCTGCACCTCGGTTGAGCCGGTGTCGCTCTTGTGGGTGCGGTACTTCTCTACGGTGGGTGTTTTCTCGAATGCCATTGGTTGGTCTCGCCCCGGCCCGTTTGCCGGAGCCCGTCACTGGTTCTTAAATCGCTATAGCCACTTAACTTAGCGGATGGCGCATCCTGTGTAAAGGAGGCTGGCGGTCCGTTTCCGGATTCTGAGACCTGAGTGTTGACGTCTCGCCACTGTAGTCCTAAAGGTGGCAGGTGGGAGACGTGGCCAGAGGCACGGATGTCAGTTTATCCGGCGCATTCTGGAGTGGCGTGACGCAGCGCGAATGCGAGTAGAAAAACTGCTACCGGAGCATCTCTGAGCATCCTCTCCCACCTGCCACCTTTTGGACCAGGGGTTCCAGTCGAAGCGCCGCCAACCATATGCCGAGATTACAGTAACAAGCCTTGCGCGTCTAAGGGTTGACCTAACCGGAGTGAACGTGTTGCTGCGCGTAGTGGCCCTGACTGGCTTGTTGGCCGTGTTGCACCCAGTTCCCGAAAAGACCCTGCTCGACGGCACCGCGGTGCCGTGCGCGGATTCGAGGACCTCGACGTCCGGCGTCCCCGGCGTCCACGTCTATGCCTTCAACGCCATGAAGGTGCCGGCGATCCGGAAATCACTGTACATCCTCGACAGCCTCGACTGGGAGGCGGGCGATCCCGTGGCGATGCGCGCGGCGGCGGTCCAGTACGACCGGCTCCTCGTCCAGGTCCGCAAGGCGCCGAAGCTAGGCTACGCGATGAGCAACGGCAACGGCGATTTCGAAATCACCGTGAATCAGATGGACTCGGTGCTGGTATTTGGCGAGGCGAAGATGCAGGGTGAGCCTTTCTATTACTCCGCCAAGACCGTCGGCGCAATCGGACAGGAAGAAGTGCGCGTCGTTCTGCTGATGTGCAATCAGCAGCTGCTGTAGCTAGCGCGGTGTCCAGTGCGGCGCCGAAGTGAACAGGCCGCCGCCAATACCAATCTGGTGGGCGAGGTAGAGACCGAAGACGAGACTCACCGCGCCCGATGCGATGCGCAGTGATCGCTGCAGGTTCGGCAGCCGCGCCGCGGCGAACATGGAAGGCGCGGCGATCGAGATCGTGACGAGACTCATGCCGACGATGGTCCCGAGCCCGAAGGTCAGAAGGTAGATCGCGGCCCACCGCGCGTCGTCCATCAGCGGAACGATCAACAGCGCTGCCGCGGCAGATCCCGCCAGTCCGTGCACAATCCCGACGAGGAACGGTCGCGACGCGCTGGGCGCGCCGCCCTTCGCCCGCACGTCGAAAAGATTCAGCACGCCGAGCACGATCAGCATTATTGCGACACAGAATTCCATCGACAGCCCGAGCCGCGCGTTGAACCCGATCTTGAAGGCGATGATCGCGCCGCCGACGACGAGCAGAGTAATGGTATGGCCTAAGCCCCAGACGGCTCCGACGCCTGCCGCTTTGACGACAGAGCGCTCCCGCGTGACGATCGTCGTCACCGCCACGATGTGATCGGGATCGGTTGCGTGTCGCATCCCGAGCATCAGGCTGGTGATGAAGGTGAGGAAGAGACTCATTTCGCTTTTGAAGCGACGCGCCCGTCGTGGAGAATCAGGTCGAACTCGAGTCCGGGCGGAAACTGCCGAGCCGAGGTCAGAGCGCGGCCGTTCGCATCGCGGGCGACTGCATATCCTCGCGAAAGTGTCGCGAGTGGACTCAACGCGTTGAGCCGCGCGGCCGCCGAGGAAAGCGACGTACGCCTTGTGGCGACGGAACGCTGCGACGACTGGGTAAGAGCGCCGCGAATCATCGCCAGCTCACGACGAGCGTCGGCAACAAGCTGCGCCATGGTCGCGGACAACTCGCGGCTCGCCAGCGCCAGCGCCTTTCGAACCTCGTCACGCGAAGCGCAAGCGGCCGCTGCAGCAGCAGACGGAGTGGCAGCGCGGAGATCTGCGACTGCATCGCAAACGGTCATGTCCACTTCGTGACCGACCGCCGAGATCACCGGTACCGGACACGCGACCACCGCGCGGGCGACGCGCTCGTCGTTGAATGCCCAGAGATCTTCCTTGCCGCCACCGCCGCGACCCACGATCACAACGTCGGCCTTTCCCCACCGCGAGACCCGGCGCAGCGCCGCGGCGATCTCGAGCGCCGCGCCATCGCCCTGCACTTTCGCCGGACATACCACGATCCTCGCGCCAAGGTTTCGCTTGCGCAAAACAGCAACGATGTCGCGGAGCGCTGCGCCGTCGGGGCTCGTCACGACCGCGATACGTTTGGGATAATGCGGGATGGTGCGCTTCCGCGACTCGTCGAGCAAACCCTCTTTGCGCAACCGGGCCAGGGTCTGTTCCATCGCTTTCCGCCACAGTCCGTCGCCCTCGGCCTCGATCTTCACGACCTTGAGCTGCACCTCGGTACGCGCGGCGAAGACAGTCATGTGGCCGAAGAGAATCACCTGCATGCCGTCGTCCGGCGCAGCCGGCATTCGGTACTGATCGCCCGACCATACCACGCATCTGATCTGGGCGAAGCGATCACGCAGGCAGAAATACCAGTGGCCGTTGCGATGGCGCTTGAAGTCGCTGATTTCCCCGCGCACCCACACCGAGCGCAGCCGCGATTCGACGACTTCACGCGTCCTCATCGCGAGATCTCCGACCGATATCGGATTGTCGGACGCAGTTCCGGCGGGACCGAGTGTGCGGGGAGGCGCGAAGAGGTCGTACGGAACTGCTTTCATCGAAGCCCCATCTCCGCAGCCCTGACGGTGTTCGACATCAGCATCGCGATCGTCATCGGACCGACTCCTCCTGGAACGGGAGTGATCTTCGACGCAACTTCGCGCACCGATTCGAACTCCACGTCGCCGACCAATCTGGTCCCGCTTTTCGTCTGCGCGTCGGGGATGCGGTTGGTACCGACGTCGATCACCACCGCGCCGGGCTTCACCATTTCGCCGCTCACCATGCGCGCTCGGCCCGCCGCGACGATCAGGATGTCGGCGCGCCGGGTGTGACTTTTCAGGTCCGCGGTATGACGATGGCAGACAGTCACCGTGCAGTTCGCGTTTTCATTGTCCTGGACCATGAGCGCCGCCATTGGCTTGCCGACGATGTTGCTGCGGCCGATGATCACGCAGTCCTTCCCCGGAGTCTTTACACCCGATTCCTTCAGCAGAACCTGAATTCCCGCCGGAGTGCACGGAATAAAGCCGTCGCGCTCGCCGACGAGCATCTTACCGACGTTCACTGGATGAAAACCATCCACGTCCTTGGCGGGATCGATGCGTCGGATAATGGTATCAGGATCGATCTGCTTCGGCAGAGGCATCTGCACGAGTATTCCGTGGACGTTCGGATTCGAGTTGAGCTCGTCGATCCGACGAATCAGGTCCGCCTGCGTCGTGTCGACCGGCAGCTTGATGTTGAGGCTGAACATCCCGGCCTCTTCCGCTGCTTTAGCCTTCGACGTGGTGTAGACGACGCTGGCCGGATCTTCTCCGACCAGTACCACCGCCAGGCCAGGCTTGATTCCCTTGTCGGTCAGCGCCTTGGCGCGGACGGCCACTTCGTCGCGAACTTTTTTCGCGATCGCGCGACCATCGATCAACTCAGCGGGCAAAGTCGACAGCCCGCGTCTCCCGGATCAGCACGACCTTGATCTGTCCCGGATACTGGAGCTCCGCCTCGATGCGGCGCGCGATCTCCTCGGTGAGGGATGCCATGCGCGGATCATCGACCTCTTCGGGCGTAACGATGACGCGCACTTCGCGGCCCGCCTGAATCGCAAACACCTTTTCGATGCCGCGATAGCTGGAGGCGATCTTCTCGAGACCCTCGAGACGCTTAACGTAGGTCTCGAACGCCTCGCGCCGCGCGCCCGGCCTCGCTCCGGAGATCGCGTCGGCAGCCTGCACCAGCACCGACACCTCACTCTCGTGCGGAACATCGTCGTGGTGCGCGGCGATGCAGTTCACCACAAGCGGGCTCTCACCGTACCGCGTCGCGACTTCGACGCCGAGCTGGACGTGGGTGCCTTCGTGCTCGTGGGTGAGCACCTTGCCGACATCGTGCAGCAGAGCGCCGCGGCGCGCCATCGGAACGTCGAGACCGAGCTCCGCCGCCATGATGCCCGCGAGCCACGCTACTTCCTTGGAGTGATTCAGAATATTCTGGCCGTAGCTGGTGCGCCATCTCATGCGGCCAATGAGCTTGACGAGCTCGGGATGGAGCCCATGCACGCCGCTCTCATACGCCGCCTGCTCGCCGGTCTCGATGATCGATGCCTCGACTTCCTGACGCGACTTGTTGACGACTTCCTCGATGCGTCCCGGATGGATTCGACCGTCCGCGACGAGCTTCTCGAGTGAAAGGCGCGCGATCTCACGCCGCACCGGATCGAAGCAGGAAACAACCACGGTATCCGGCGTGTCATCGATGATGACGTCGACTCCGGTCGCGAGCTCGAACGCGCGAATGTTCCGGCCTTCGCGGCCAATGATGCGGCCCTTCATCTCGTCGTTAGGGAGCGACACCGCCGACACCGTTGCTTCGACGCTTTGCTCGGCGGCAATGCGCTGGATGGCGAGGGCGATGATCTTCTTCGCTTCGCGCTCGGCGTTGCGCTTGGCGGTCTCACGGATCTCGCGGATCTGGTTGGCCGCGTCGGCCTGGGCCTCTTCCTCCATGCGGTGCACCAGCTCTGCCTTCGCATCGGCAGCGGAGATGCCGGCGAGCTGCTCGAGTCGACGGCGCTCCTCGCCGAGGAGCTTCTCGAGCTCCTGCTCACGCTGGATCACTGTCTTTTCGCGGCCCGCGATCGCTTCGACGCGGCGGGTGTTCTCGCGCTCACGCTGCTCGAGCAGGTCGTATTTGCGATTGAGCTGGCCCTCGCGGTCTTCAACGCGGCGCTCCTCGCGCTCCACTTCTTCGCGTCGGCCGCGGACCTCGACTTCCCAGTCCTCGCGGAGCTTCATCAGCTCTTCTTTGCCGCTTAGAACAGCAGTCTTCCGAAGGCTTTCCGCTTCTCGCTCGGCCTCGCCGAGGATGCGCTTGGCGGTTTCATCGGCGGTGGCTTTGGCCTGCAGCTGCCGTTTCAGCTCGGCGCCGGCTCCGAGTCGCCGTCCTATATAGAAGAAAACCGCGCCGGCAATAACGAATAGAAGGATGCCAGCTGCGGATAACCAGGCCGTAGTCGTCATGAGATCTATGTTGGGCCCGCAGCCAAGCCACAGGCGGCCCCTATCGCGCCGGAAAGTCGTCGCGTAGTTGAACTCTAAGCTAATGTCGCTGCGGGGTTTGGGCGAGAGACAATTCGCGGCGAATCGATCGCGATGCTCGCTGGCTTGGTTCAATACAAAAGCACGGAGCTTTAAGCTGTGTTAGCCAAGCAGCGCAGAGCTAAGCTCCGAGCGGCGCGCGGACCCAGCTTATGGCTGCCCGCTTTTGTTTTGTGCTGGCTCTTGCGCGGCCGGATCGCTTCCCCGCCTAGTCCTTCCGCTTGGCTGGCGGAAGCCACGGCCTGATCTCCCCGCTCAACCGCTTCATTGCTCCCGCCAGCTCCTCTCCCCCTTCGCGGGCATCGAACAGCTCGTCGGTGATCGACAGCGCGGCGAGGATCGCGGCCTTCTGGGTCTCGACGATGTTCCCGGCGCGCATCGTCTCCCGAATCACGTTGTCGACGTGCTCGGCGACGGCGCGGGTGCGCTCGGGACTGACGTCGCTGCGGATGGAGTACTCGTCACCGAGAATCGTGACGCGGACGACGTTCTTCTTCGAGCTCAACGCGCGGATACCCCGTCGTGCTGCTGTCTGAGAAAGCGAACCCTGTCGATCATCTGCTGGGTCCGCGCCCGGGCCGACTCGAGCCGTGCGGTGAGTCCCGCATTCTCGCGCTCGAGGAATTGCACGCGCTCGGGTGAGGCGACGCCTTTCACGCCGGTTACCTCGAGGCTCTTGAGCCGGGCTTCAGCCTGCAGTGCGCGGCGGCGAAAGTTGGCGAGCTCGTCGCCGAGGTGCTTGACCAGCTGCTCGAGCTCGGTGAACGCCGCTCTCTCAGGTCGTACGCTGTCTGACACCAAGTTCCCCCGCGAGTGCCTGAACGATCTTGTCTGTCCTTCCCTGCACTTCCTTGTCCTTTAGTGTGCGCTCCGGGTGACGGAACGTCAACGCCCACGCCAGGCTGCGGAAGCCCTCCTGAATTCCCTGACCGACGAACTCGTCGAACAGAGTGAGACTTTCGAGCAGCTCGCCCGCTTCCTTCCTGATGACTGCGTCGATTTGCGCGGCGGTCACAGTAGTCGGTGCAAGGAGCGCGAGATCAACCTGAACTCGCGGCGTCGCCGGAATCGGCCGGTACAGCTTCTTCATGGCCGGCACCTGGTCTCGCGCTTCGAGATTGATCTCCACTCCGAACGCCGGCTTGGCCCACACCGGCGCATCGAGGGTGAGACGCCGCGCGACTCCGACCTTCGTTCCGCCGACAACGATGTCCCACAACACATCCCCAGAGCCCGGCACCATCTCGATCGGCGTCTCGGGAAACGCCGCCGCGGCCGCGTGCTCGCCGAGGAATTTGATGTCCCACTCGTCGTAGCTGGGCTGCACCGCTTTGGTGAAATGCGTTGGTGCGCGCTGCCCCATGATCAGAATCGCGACGTGCATCTCTTCGCGCGGGAGGTCCGCCTTCTTCGGCCCCGGCGCGGCCACGCGTTCGTTGGCGGCGAAGAATGCAGTGCCGATCTCGAACAGCCTGACGTTCCCCTGCATGCGCGAGAGATTGTACTCGGCGCGACCGATCAGCGTGGTGAGCAGATCGCCGCGCAGATACGCTTCGTCTTCGGCGAGCGGATTGGTGACGCGCACCGTCCCGCCTTTGCCGTCCGCGACGAACGGCATTGGCCGGACTTCGTTGAGGCCAGCACCGACGAGAGCCTCCTGCAGCCGCTTCGTTACCGCGACGAGCGGGGCGTCAGGCACCGCGCTGGCGCGGAATGGTCGGAGCTCCGACGAGAAAGTGTCGTAGCCACGCAGGCGCGCGATCTCTTCGGCGAGATCGACATCGCTGCGGACGTCGTGACGCCAGCTCGGCGGGGAGATCTTGAAGACGTCTTTCGCCTCGGGTGCGATGCGAAATCCGACCGAGCGAAGATTCTTCTCGACTTCCGCGGATTCCACGGGCTCGCCCAGGAGCCGGCTGACGCGTGCAAGCCTCAGTGAGATTGGCTGGGGCCGCTTCGGCAGGGGATACAGATCGATCGGGCTGCCCTGCGGGATCCCACCGGCAACCGAAAGGATCAGGCGAACCGCGTAATCGACGAGACCCGGAATGGCGTCGACGTCCACGCCGCGCTCGAAGCGGTAGCTGGCGTCAGTCGAGATTCCGAGCTTCCGACGCGTGGCGCGGATGCGTGCGGGATCGAAAGCAGCGACCTCGAGGAAAATGTCCGTCGTTTCGTCGGATACTTCGCTGCCGCTCCCACCGATGACGCCGGCAATCGCCTGCGCCCGCTCGGCGTCGCCGATCACGACCGATCCTGGGGGCAGCGTTCGATCGACGCCATCGAGAGTCTTGATCAGCTCCTCGCCGCGGGTTTTCCGAACTACGACGGTACCGCGCGCGATCTTCTCCAGATCGAAAGCGTGCATCGGCTGGCCGAAGCCGAGCAGCATGTAGTTCGTGACGTCGACGACATTGTTGATCGACCGCGATCCGGCCGATTGCAGTCGCTGCACCAGCCAATCGGGGCTCGGTCCGACCTTGAGGCCGGTGATGACGGCGCCCGCATAGCGTACGCACCCGTCGGTGTCTTCGAGCTTAACGGTTATGTCTCCGACTTTCCCGGATGTGGCCTTCACCGTGTGGGTGCGGATCACGTAGGATTTCTCTTCCAGGATCTCGGGACGCGTCACCGACTCGCCGGTCGCGGCGGCGATCTCGCGCGCCAGGCCTTCGTGCGACAGCAGGTCGGGGCGATTGGGAAGCACATCGATTACGAGACGCGTATCCCCGATCGGCATCGCGTCGAGGAAGCGTGTGCCCGGCGTGGCATCGAGCGACAAGGCCATGATCCCTTCATGGTCCTGCCCGAGTCCGAGCTCGCGGGCCGAGCATAACATTCCCTCCGAGGTCTCGCCGCGGATCTTTCGCTTCTCGATCTTGACGCCGCCCGGCAGGACCGCGCCCACCGGCGCGAAGGGATAGAGCGTGCCGGCCGTCACGTTCGCCGCGCCGCAAACCACATCGAGCTGAGTACCGCCACCCGCATCGACTTTCGTAACCCACAGATGATCGGAGTTGGGATGGCGCGACGCCTCCACCACACGCGCAATCACCACGTCTCTCAAATCCTCGCGCAGCGAGACGACATCATCGACCGTCGCACACCGCGAGGTCAGCAGATCGCGCAGCTCCGTCGGACTAAGCTTGAACGGGACGAACGCGCGCAGCCACTCGTACGACGCGTTCATCTGGAGATCTGGTAAAGGAACCGAACGTCCGAATCGTAGAGAATGCGGATGTCGGGGATGTCGTAGCGCAGCATCGCGATGCGCGCCGGCCCCATGCCGAACGCCCAGCCGGTGTATCGATCGGCGTCGAGACCCGCGGCGTTGATGACGGATGGGTGGACCATCCCCGATCCCAGAATCTCCATCCAGCCGGTGCCCTTGCAGCTCGGACAGCCGCTGCCGTGACAGAGCTGGCACTCGACGTCCATCTCAGCCGACGGCTCGGTGAACGGGAAATAACTGGGGCGAAAGCGCGTCTTCGTCCGGCCGAAGAATCTGTTGGCGAAATGAGTGAGGGTCGCCTTGAGATCGACGAAGCTCACACCCTCGTCGATGGCAAGGCCTTCGATCTGGGCGAACATCGGCGCATGCGACGCGTCGAAGAAGTCACGGCGATACGCGTTCCCCGGGCTGAGGATCCTGATCGGCGGCTTGAACTTCTGCATCGTGCGGATCTGCACCGGCGACGTATGCGTGCGGAGCATGACGTTGTCGCCGAGGTAGAGAGTGTCGTGAAGGTCCAGGGCCGGATGATCGGGCGGGAAGTTCAGCGCGGTGAAGTTGTACCACTCCGTTTCCGCTTCGGGGCCAAGGGCGATGGTGAAGCCTAGCTCGCGGAAGATGTCCTCGATCTCCTCGATGACGAGCGTCACCGGATGCTTCGAGCCGAGCCACTGGCGGCGGGCCGGCATGGTGAGATCGACCTGGCGCTTGGACGAGCTGGCCGCGTCAAGTTGGCGACGACGCTCGTCGAGATGGGTCTCCAGCTTTGCCTTGACGGCATTGATGAGCGACCCCGCTTCGCGCAGCTCACCGGGCGCGAGGCTCGGCAGCTGCTTGAAGAGCTCCGGCAGGCGGCCGGACTTCCTGCCCAGCAGCGAGGTTCTCGCATCCTCGAGCAGTGCAGCGGTAGTGGCGGCGTCGATCAACTTCTCGCCGTCGGCCGCGAGCGATGTCACAAGCTGCTGAAATTCCGAAAGCGTCACAGTTCAGAGTTCGGGTGGGCTGCCGTGGCTACCGCGGCGTCGCAAAGCAAAAGGACTCCACCGCGCCTGTCTGACATTAGCGCCGGCGGAGTCCTTTTTAAATCCTTGCGAGACGATTACGCGGCGTCTAAGGCTGATCTCGCCTTCTCGGCGAGAGCGGTAAACGCTGCTGAGTCGTTGACGGCGATGTCCGAGAGGATTTTGCGATCGATCTCGATGCCGGCCTTCTTGAGGCCGTTCATGAACACCGAGTACGACATCCCGTTCTGGTGCGCGCCGGCGTTGATGCGGACGATCCAGAGCTTGCGGAAATCGCGCTTCTTGTTCTTGCGATCGCGGTACGCGTACTTCCAGCCGCGCTCGACGTTTTCCTTGGTCGCCTTCCAGAGCTTGCTGCGGGCGCCAAAGGCGCCGCGGCCTGCCTTCATGATCTGCTTCTTGCGCTTCAAGCGCGCGACATTCGATCTAACGCGTGGCATTGTCTATTCCCCTACGCCTGTAGCAGACGCTTGATGTTCTTCGTTTCGCCGGAAGTGTGGATGATGGCTTCCTGGCGGAGACGACGCTTTCTCTTCGACGTCTTCTTGGTAAGGATGTGGCTCTTGAACGCCCGCATGCGCTTGATCTTCCCGGAGCCTGTAACCTTGAAGCGCTTTCTGGCGCCTTTGTGGGACTTCATTTTCGGCATTTCGATTCCTGTATGTCTAGCCGTGTCGTTGGACACGTGAGTGATTCGTCAAACTTCCCATCCCTCATCCCGCATCCCTCATCCCTACTTGGGCGCGAGAATCATCGTCATGAACTTCCCTTCGAACTTCGGATCGCTCTCGATCTTCGCGACATCGGCGAGCTCCTCGGCGACCCGATTGACCACCTGACGTCCGAGCTCGGGGTGCGCGATCTGCCGCCCGCGGAACATCAGCGTCACCTTCACCTTGTTTCCTTCCTGCAGGAACTCCCGTGCGTGGCGCGTCTTGGTCATGAAGTCGTGCTCCTCGATACCGGGCCGGTACTTCACTTCCTTGAGATGGATGACGTGCTGCTTTTTCTTGGCCTGGCGAGCCATCTTCGCCTGCTCGAACTTGAACTTCCCGTAGTCCATGATGCGGGCCACGGGCGGCCTCGCCATTGGTGCGACTTCGACGAGATCCAGTCCCTGCTCGACCGCGGCGGCGAGCGCCGTTTCGACATCCATGATCCCGAGCTGCGCGCCGTCTGCGGCGATCACCCGGATGGGACTGATGCGGATCTGTTTGTTGACGCGTACGCGCTTGGTTGTGTCCTGGATACGAGCCCCTTTACTCAGAGAAAACAAAAACGCGGACCCTTTTTGGAGTCCGCGCGAAGGGATGTTCCCCGTCAGGGAATTCCCGTGGCATGAACTCCTGTAGCACGCCTCAACGATCGAGGGCCAGAGGGTGGAGCGATCCGCCCGGATCGCCCGCTTATCGCATTGTCAGGTCATAAGATAGGGGAACCGGCAGCGCCGTGCAAGCTATCAAAATGCTTTCAGAGTGAACGGAAACGACCTAGATTCGCTTGATGAGCGTCAACGTGAGCGGTGACAAGCCCGGGAAGCCCGAAAAGCGCGTTACGGTGGATGGAATCGGGGGCGTATTCCTCTACGCCAACGACGCGAAAGGTCTGTCGAAATGGTACGCGCACCACTTCGGCCTGCAAATCGAGACCTACGAGGACGGCAAGGTCTACGGCACGGAGTTCAAGTATCGCCGGCTCGGAGATTCCTCACAGGTCGATTCGACGGTGTTCTCGATCTCCCAGGCCAAGCCTCCCCTCCCTGACGAGCGCCGCCAGTGTGTGATCAACTATCGCGTTCGCGACCTCGCCGCTTTTCTCGAGCAGCTCAAGGCCGACGGCATCGCGATCGAGAGCACCGAGGATTTCGACTACGGGCGGTTCGCGAAGATCAGAGACCCGGAGGGGAATCGGATAGAGCTTTACCAACCTCTGAACTGACCCGGATTCTGGGACCTGACCGCTGGCGACTAGCACCCCTAGCCGTAAAGGTGGCAGGCGGGAGACGTGGTCAGAGGCACGGATTGCAGCTTATCCGGCGCATTCCATAGTGGCTTGACGCAGCGAGAGTGCGAGTAGAAGAGCTGCTACCAGAGCATCTCTGGGCGTCTCTCCCACCTGCCGCCTTTTGGACTACAGTGGCCAGTCGATAGCGATCAGGCCCCAGGATCCGGGATTAATCGGTAGCCTTTCGCATCAATAGCGACCCTTCCCCATGCCGTCCGCGCGTCGTGCTCGAAGATGACGAGCCACTGCTCGTCGACGGCCTGCCTGAGGATGCGGCGCTTGGTCTCGAGGGTGACGAGGGGCTCGACGTCGTAGCCCATGATCCACGGCAGCGGGAGGTGCGCGCTGGTCGGCACGAGGTCGGCGAAGTAGAACGCGCGCTCGCCCGCCGACTCGATCATGATGCTCTGGTGGAACGGCGTGTGGCCGGGAGTCGGAATCACTCGGATCCCCTTCACGATCTCCTTCTCGCGGGACACGAATTCGATCCTGTCGGCGGCCTCGATGGGCACGTAGTTGCGATCGAAGTAGCTGGCCGCGGTGCGCTCGTTGGTGTGGGTCGCGTAGTCGAACTCCCCGCGCTTCACGATGTAGGTCGCATTGGGAAAGCTGATCTCCACCGATCCGTCGGGGCGGATGCGGGTGTTGCCGCCGGCGTGATCGAAATGCAGATGGCTGTTGATGACGAGGGAGATGTCCTTCGGAGCAACGCCGATCTCGCGGAGTCCGTCCTCCAGCCACGTCTCACCATCCGCGCCCTCGTTCTCGATGCCGTAGATGTCCTTGAACTTGGCGTTCTCCTTGTTGCCGCAGCCGGTGTCGATCAGGATCAGTCCACTGGGATGCTCGACGAGTAGGCAGCGCATCGTCATCGGGATGCGATTCCGCTCGTCGGCGGGGATGCGTTTCTCCCAGAGAGATTTCGGCACTACGCCGAACATCGCGCCGCCGTCCAGTCTCATTTCGCCGGTGCGGATCGCGTGTACGGCGAGGTTCCCGATCTTGCGACGCTCGACCAGCGGACCCTGAATGCTCACGCTGTGGTGTCGCGGGTGACCGGTGTCGGCAGGCCGGAATGGCGGCGCTTTTTGCGCCGTCCCGGCTGACTGCGCAGAAGCGACTGCAAGTCGCCCCAGGTCGCGCAGCCGCGATCCGCGAGATCGGACACCATTCTGATCAGACAGTGCGCGGTAGCGATCGCATCGCCGCCGGCGCGGTGTCGATTCCTGATCGTCACGCCGTAGTAGCGCGCGACGTGATCGAGCGAGCGACGTGGGAGCTGCGGCAGAACCTTGCGCGCCAGCTTCACTGTGCAGAGCCGGCGGCCGCGCAGCTGACGCCCGGTCGCGCGGGTAAGCTCGTTGGTGAGAAAGCGCCAGTCGAAGGTCGCGTTGTGGGCGACGAAAATATTGCCCTCGAGCACCCGCATCACGTCGGGCGCCACCTGTTCGAACACGGGCGCATCCTTCACCATGTCCCAGGTGATGTTGG
>DASSNV010000234.1:0-5310 GCA_035701245.1 Gemmatimonadaceae bacterium
CGCGCTGCCTCGCCCATCGCGGCGGGATCGGCACCGAAGATCTGGACTCCGATCGGTCGCTCATCGGCGCCGAAACGCAGTTTATCGATTGTCGCCGCGTTCTCTCGGCGGATTCCTTCAGCAGACAGAAATTCGGTGACGACTACGTCGGCGCCAAAGCGGCGGCAGAGGCGACGGAACGGCGACTCTGAGACGCCCGCCATCGGCGCCAGGTAGAGCGGGATGTCCTCGCGGACCGGAAATGGAAATCGCATCACACCGAAAGCTAAGGGATGCCCCCAAGTGCTTGCAACATCGTGGTTTGACTCTCGAACCATGGCCGGGTAACTTCCGTCCTCGCGCGCACGAACTGGCCACTGTCGGGGAGCTGATGGAACTACGCGATTTTTTCTCGGAAGACGCGATCAAGCTGGAGCTCGAGGGAACCAGCAAAGATGAAATTCTAAAGGAGCTGATCGGACTCCTTGGCCTCGACGACAAGTCGGAAGGAATGCTGTTCAAGATGTTGAAGCGCCGCGAAAATCTCGGATCGACCGGAATAGGAAGAGCGATCGCGATTCCCCACTGCCGTTCACTCGTAGTCTCCAAGCTGCGCGTTGCTTTCGGACGCAAGAGCGCGGGCGTGGACTTCAAGGCGATCGACGACAAGCCGGTGAATTTCTTTTTCCTGATCGTTGCCCCACCGCTCGAGGTATCGAATCAATACCTGCCGGTGCTCGGAAAAATCGCCCAGTTCAGTAAAGAGTCCGATGTCCCGGAGAGACTGCTCGCGCTCAAGGAGCCACGGGAGTTTATGAAACTCCTCGAGGAAAAAAACCTCTAACTGAAGACTACCAGCTGGGGGCTGCGGCCGGAGCGGCTGGCGGCTCCGAGCCTGGATTTGATAACTGCGCTCCGGCCGCCGCATCGCTTTTCATTCCAACCCGAGCTCGGCGCCGCGAGCCGCTCCGCCGGCCGCTATTGGCTGGTAGTCTTCAGTTGCAGTTAACTATTCCCACTCGATCGTAGCCGGCGGTTTCGAGCTCACATCGTAGACGACCCGATTAATCCCGGGCACCTGATTGATGATCCGGCTCGAGATCCGGCCGAGCACCTCATACGGAAAGTGGTACCAGTCCGCCGTCATGCCGTCGGTGCTGGTGACGGCGCGGAGGCCGAGGACGTTCTCGTAGGTCCGCTCGTCTCCCATCACTCCGACGCTTCGCACGGGTAGCAACACCGAGAACGCCTGCCAGATCTCGTCGTACAGGCCGGCCTCGCGAATCTCCTCCAGATAAATCGCGTCGGCGGCGCGAAGGAGATCGAGCTTCTCCTTGCTGACATCGCTCAGCACTCTGATCGCCAGGCCCGGACCCGGGAACGGATGCCGCGCCACCATCTCCTCCGGCAAACCCAGCTCGCGGCCGACGTTGCGGACTTCGTCCTTGAACAGCTCGCGCAGCGGCTCGATCAGCTTGAACTTCATTCCCGGCTTGAGCCCGCCTACGTTGTGATGGGTCTTGATGGTGACCGACGGCCCGCCGCGTGGTGAGAAGGACTCGATCACATCGGGATAGAGAGTCCCCTGCACCAGAAACTCGACATCGTCTCCGACGTCCGCGGCGGCGTCCTCGAACACGTCGATGAACGTGTGGCCGATGATCTTCCGCTTCTGCTCCGGATCCTCGACTCCGGCGAGACCCTCCAGGAAACGCTTCTCGGCGTCGATCGTGACGAGCTCGATTCCCAGATTGGCGCGGAAGGTTCGCTCCACCTGCTCGCGCTCGTGCAATCGCAGCAGTCCGGTGTCGACGAAGATGCAGGTGAGCTGATCACCAATCGCGCGATGAACCAGTGCCGCCGCAACCGACGAATCGACACCGCCCGACAGCCCGCAAATCACTCGCGACTTGCCGACCGTCTTCCTGATGCGCGCCACTTCTTCCTCGATGAACGCGCCGGTCGTCCAGCTCGGCTCCGCCTTGCAGATGTCGAACAGAAAGTTCGAGATGATCTCGCGGCCGCGCGGGGTGTGCGCAACTTCGGGATGAAACTGCACGCCGTAGATCTTCCGCGTTTCATGCCGGAACCCGCTGATCGGATTGCCATTGCTCTCGGCAGTCACAACGTAGCCCGGCGGCGGCTGCTCGATGTGGTCGCCGTGACTCATCCACGTCGTGACCGGCTCGGTCGTCGAAAACCCGGCGAACAACCCCGAAGGCTCGAGGACTGTCATCTGGGCGCGGCCGTACTCGCGTCGATTGGTGCGGATTACCTGGCCGCCCTCAATGTGCGCGATCAGCTGCATTCCGTAACAAACACCGAGCACCGGGGCGATGTCCAGCACCGCCGGATCTGCGAGCGGAACATTCTCCCCGTAAACCGAGTTGGGGCCGCCACTCAGGATGATGCCGGTCGGCTTCCACTCACGGATCCACTCCACGCTCCTGCTCGGCGGGTGGATCTCGGAGTACACGCGCGCCTCACGAACGCGCCGCGCAATCAGTTGGGTGAATTGTGAGCCGAAATCGATGATGAGAATCCGGCTGCTCATAGAGTGATGTGTTCGATTGCTCCAGTCTCGGTATCGAGAATTGCTGCCGTGCATTTCCCGTGAATCCAGCCGCAGGCCTCGCCCGGATTCAACACCACCGTGGTGCCCATTTTCTTTTCCGTCTGGAGGTGCGATGAGCCGTGAATGACGAAGTCGTGCGACTCGATCGAGCGCGCGCTTATCTCGGCGATGTCGTGAACGAGTAGAATGCGCTTTCCCGCCACCTCGAAGCTGTGTGGGGACTCGTAGATCTCGGTTCCCATTCCGCGGGCCGCGTACGCGCTCAGCGTTTCACGGTCGCCATCGTTGCGGCCGAAGACGCCGAGGAGGGCCATCCCGCGCTGGTGAAACGGGGCCAGCGAGAAGGGCGAGCAATAGTCGCCGGCGTGCATCACCATCGCCACGCCTTTGGCGGCAAACCGGTCGATGATCTCGGCGATTGCCGGGACGCGGTCATGGGTGTCGGCCATCACTCCGATCCGCACTAGATACTCCTCCAGTCGGGTGGCTGCTCGTTGCGAACCAGATCGTCGTAACTCTCCCGGCGCGTTATCACGGCGAACTTGCTTCCATCGACCAGAACTTCCGGGGGGCGCGGCCGCGAATTGTAGTTTGACGACATCACGAAGCCGTACGCGCCGGTCGATTGGACCGCAAGAAGATCGCCCGGCTGCGCGTCGTCGACCTGCCGGTCGAGGGCGAGAAAATCACCGCTCTCGCAGATGGGACCGACGACGTCGGCGACAGTGGTGCGGCCAGTCGGACGTACCGCTTCGATGCGGTGGAAGGCGTTGTAGTGAGACGGCCGCAAAAGATCCGTCATCCCGGCGTCAGCGATGATGAACTCCTTGCCGCCGCTCCGCTTTCGATAGAGCACCCGAGTCAGCAGGACACCCGCGTTGCCAACCAGGAAGCGGCCGGGCTCGAGAATGATCCTGAGCCCAACGTCGCTCACGAGAGCGCTGATCACCTCGCCGAAAAGCTCCACATTGACCGCGGTTTCGGAGCCGTAAGAAACGGCGAGGCCGCCACCGATATCGAGATACTCTAGCCGCGCACTGGTGTCACGCTCGATCTCGCGCCGCAAATGCAACAGACGCTGCAGGCCGACTTCGTAGGGCGCGAACTGAGATATTTGCGATCCGACGTGCATGTCGAGGCCGAGCAGTCGCACATTTGTCAGCTCGGCGGCCGTCTTCGCCACCGACAACGCCTCGTCGAAGGGGATGCCGAACTTCATCCCCTTCTCGCCGGTGCGGGTGTACGGATGCGGAGTGTCGACGAGCACTTCGGGATTGACACGCAACGCGACTGGCGCTCGGAGGCCGAGACGGCCCGCGACGGCGTCGAGAACATGGAGCTCCTGCTCGGACTCGACATTTACCAGGAGGACACCGGCGTCGAGTGCTTCCTCCATCTCTCGCTCGGTTTTTCCGACGCCGCTGAATACGATGTCGCTGCCCGAGTAACCGGCCTTGAGTGCGCGGAACAGCTCCCCGCCCGAAACGATGTCGAGGCCAGCGCCTAGATCCCGCAGCAGCTCCAGAATGGCGATGCTGGAGTTCGCCTTGACGCTGTAATGCAGCCGCGCGTCGAGCTTGCCCAGCGCGGACCGCAGCCGCTGATACTGATCGCGGATTACCGCGGCGCTGTAGACGTAGCAGGGCGTGCCGACTTCCCGCGCGATCACCTCGAGGGGCACGGCTTCGCAGCGCAAACCAGCATCGCGCGCGATTGAATCCCCCGTGTTTTTCGCGCCGGCAGCAGCGCTCGCGGCGGCGGTCAATACGCTTTTGCCCACAACGCTTCGGCGGTCGAAGGGCGGCCGCACTTGAGGCAGGTCTTCGGAGGTTCGGCGGAATGGAATTCTTCGTCGGGCAGGACGCGGATGGTCGCCTTCGTTTCTTCCTTGATGCTTGCCTCGCAGGCCGCATCACCGCACCAGCCGGCGTAGACGAAAGCACCGTCGCCGTCCATCACCTCGCGGAACTTGTCGTAAGTGATGCCGCCGCGGATGCTGTTCGCCTCTCGGCGCTCGCGTGCCTCGATGAGCATCGTCTCCTGAATGAGGTGCAGAAGATCAGCGGCATCCTCGCCGATGGACGAAAGCGATACCGACTTCTTCTCGCCGGTGTCGCGGCGGACCATCACCGCCTGGTTCTGGTCGAGATCGCGCGGCCCGAGCTCGAGGCGCAGCGGAATGCCGCGCAGCTCCCACTCGTAGTACTTGGCACCAGGCTTCATGCCTTCGCGATCGTCGACGTGGACGCGCAGCCGGCCCGGCACCCGGCGCTCCCAGCCGAGCAGACTTTCCTTTACGAGGTAGGCAGCGGCCTTGACGCGACCTTTGTCTTCTTCGGACCGCCAGATGGGCACAATCACGATCTCGATCGGCGCCAGCAGCGGGGGGACGCGCAGGCCCTTGTCGTCGCCGTGGGTCATGACGAGACCGCCCACGAGCCGCGTCGAAACTCCCCAGCTGGTGTTCCAGGCGTACTCCATCGAACCGCTCTCGCTCTGGAACTTGAGCTCGAACGCCTTGGCGAAATTCTGACCGAGGTTGTGGGACGTCCCAGCCTGGAGCGCCTTGTTGTCCTGCATCATGCCTTCGCACGAGTAGGTGCGGAGCGCGCCGGCGAACTTCTCGGCCGGCGTCTTCATCCCGGTCACGACCGGCATCGCCATCCAGCCTTCCATGAAGTCACGATAGACTCCCAGCATGCGCCGGGTTTCTTCCTCGGCCTCATCGTGAGTCGCATGTGCGGTGTGGCCTTCCT
>DASSNV010000235.1:0-8924 GCA_035701245.1 Gemmatimonadaceae bacterium
GCTGGATCAGCACTTTCCGGGCGAGTGAGCGAACGGCCGCTTCGTCTTCCACCAGCAGAATGGTCTCCGCCGCGCGCGGAGACTTTTCGGCGAGTGACGCAGATTTCGCGGCCGCCTTCTTTTTCAGGTTCTCCTCGGCAACCGCTGCATCAAACGGCTCGTGCCGCGACGATGCGAGGAGCTGGCGGGCGAGAATCGAGGCGCGCCGCGCCGCGCGCTGAATCTCGCCGAGCTCCTCGGCGCTCTCGGAGTCTTCGCCCGCGGCTTCGAGGAGAAACTCGGTATTTATCTGAACAACGGTGAGAAGGTTGTTGAGCTCGTGCGCGACGTAGCCGGCGGTCTTGTCCGCTTCCTCGAGCTCGCGCGTCCGATCCGGCGCATCCGACGGCATCGGCTGGGCGATGGCTTTGCGCTTTCTGCTTTCACTGCGTGCGCCCTTTTTCAGTGCTGTACTCCTCGCGAAATGCTATTGTCGAACGTGGCGGCGCGAATGATGCCCTTGTTGCGGGCAGACCTGTGTGTCAATCCAAAATAACCAAGGCCCTCCAGAGTAGCAGTATATTCGCTCCCAATGGCGATTGAACCGACGTCCGCCGACTTTCGCGCGATGATCGAGGCCGCGCCCGAGGCCGTCATTGTCTACACCTTCGAGAAGTTTCTCTACCTGAATCCATTTGCTGCCAGGCGGCTCGGTTCTACTCCAGAGCGCCTCGTCGGCGAGCGGATACTCGAATTCGTCGCGCCCGAATCGATGCGGACGGTAGAGCGCAGGCTGCTCGAGCTCGCGCGGGGCGAAAAGGTCGGCGAGCCGGTGGACGTCAGCTTCGTCTCGAAGGACGGCACCGTGATTCCGGCCGAGATCGTCTCGATGCCGATCGTGTTCGCGGGTCAGCGCGCCTTCCTGGGGCTGATTCGCGACATGTCGAGGCGCAACGACATCGAGCGCGCACTGCGCGAGAGCGAGGAAAGGTTCGCCAACGCGTTCCGCCAGTCGCCGCACGGCATGGCGTTCGTGGATTTCGAGGGCCGCTGGTTGAGGGCCAATCACGCGCTCTGTGAGATGCTTGGCTACTCGGAGGAGGAGCTGCGCGGACGAAGGTTCGCCGACATGACGCATCCCGATGATGTGGGAATCGACCTCGAGCAGCTGCAGCGGCTGATCTCGGGCGAGATCGGCAGCTACCACCGCATCAAGCGCTACGTGCGCAAGGATGGCCGGGTCGTGTGGGTCTCGCTTGGCGTCTCGGCGGTGCACGATCAGATGGGAAAGCCGATGTACTGCATCGGCCAGATGGAGGACATCACCCTCCGGCGCGCGATGGAGGAAGAGCGGGCCGAAGGCGCACGTCTGGCGGGAATCGTAGAGACAACGATTGCGGTCGCGCACGAGATGAACAACGCGCTGACCGTGCTCATGCTCAACGCGGAGCTGCTCGACAAGGATGTGAACCCCGCCGAGCTTCCGGAAATCTCGCGCGAGATTGTCGCGGCATCGGCGAGCATCGCGGGCATCGTTCAGCGACTGCGCCAGATCGGCGATCTGACGACCGTCGATTATCTGGGCGAAGCCAAAATGCTCGACCTGTCGTCGAGGCCGAAGCCATCGGAGGAAGGGTAGCCTCAGATCCCCGAGGGGAAGGTTTCCGGCGGCTCGATCTCGTGCCAGCGCTCGGGCTTCTCGAGCGGCTCGAGAGCGCGTGTCTCGTCGAAATGAAAGACAGCGTCGAACTGACGGCGCATGTCGGCGAGGAAGTAATGACTGAGGCGCTCGGTTTCCGGGCGGTACACGACGCCGATCGCGCGCTCGAGATGTGGCGATTTCATCAGCCGCGTGTTCGCGGCGGCGCCGCGAAGGTCGAGGAAGAAGCACGGCATGCCGGCTTCGTGAAAGCCGAGCTCGTAACTGTTGGGAAGCGCGGGTCGGACGCGCCGCTGCTCGCCTGGGTCGTCCCAGTCGTGCGCGGCGGTTACGGTGCCGGTGTAGGTGGTGAATCCGACCAGCACCGCCCTGTCGTCGTACTTCTGACGAATGAGCTGCCCGACATTCAGCTCGCCGCGATTTCCCATCTCGGTGGCGCGCGCATCGCCGAGATGGGAGTTGTGGGCCCAGATGACGATTTTCGGGGTGCGGCCATGCCGCTCGTAGTGCGCGACGAGGGCGTCCACCGTTTCGACCATGTGGGTGTCACGAAGATTCCATGACGACTGGCGGCCTCTGAACATCGACCTGTAATACTCCTCGGCGTTTTTCACGAGACGCGCGTTCTGCTCGGCGTCGAAGAAATCGTCGCCGCCGCTGCGGCTCAGATACTCAATCGCCCGGCGCTCGAGATCGACGAGCTGGTTGACCGCTTCATCCTCGCAGGAGCGGGTGAGATCGAAGCTCGCCGCGTAGCCGTACGCCTGACTGTCCTCCCCAAAGTGCTCGAAGCAGGAGTAGCGATAGCGCGCGCGTCGTGCCGCGTCGGGATCGACCTTTTCCAGGTAGTCGACGACGGTGCGCATGGAGCTGAAAAGGCTGTAGAGATCGAGCCCGAAGAAGCCGGTCTTGCCACGCTCGTTGCGTGACGAGTTTTCTTCGCGCAGCCACTCGACGAAATCGAGGACGACGGTGTTCCGCCACATCCAGGTTGGAAATCGCTGGAATCCCGCAAGTGCGGCGTTAGCATCGCGGTCGTCGCCCTCGCCACGTACGTATCGGTTGACTCGATAGGCGTCGGGCCAATCCGCCTCCACCGCGACGGCAGTAAAGCCCTTCTCGATGATGAGGCGCCTGGTGATTTCAGCGCGCGCGTGGTAGAAGTCATGGGTGCCGTGGGAACCTTCGCCGAGCAGGACGAATTGGGCGTCCCCAACTCTGTCGAGAAGCGGACGGTAGTCTGCTTCGACATCCCTCAACACGTGCGCGGCGGCGCGCAGATCGTTCGCTGCCATGCGCTTTCAAAGCGCAACGAATGCACCACCCTTGTGCGACGACGACGATTTGCCAACAGGGGAATCCCGGGTTCATGGAGTCCGACGGCGTTTCCAGCGCCTGGTACTGGCTCGAAAAAAATGGCGCTCGTACATTAGGCGCTCATGCCAAGGCCTGATGAGGCACCGCTGGTCGGTCGGAGCGCCGAGCTGGCGCTTCTCTCTCAGACAATCGACGAGGCGGCAAAAGGATCCGGACGCACGGTTTTCATCGTCGGCGAGGGCGGTATCGGCAAGACACGCCTCGCCACCGCCGTGGCGGAACGGGCCGCGAAGCGCGGCTGGAACGTGGCGACCGGCCGCGCCTATCCTGTTGAGACCGGCGTCCCATACGCGTTGTTCTCGGACGCGCTTCTCCCGGTTGTTCAGAACATGGATCCGGCGGCGCTCTCGGTCCTCACCCGCGGCGCGTCCGCCGATTTCGGATACCTGTTCCCCAATCTCGGCAGACCGAGCGATCGCGAGCGCGGCTCAGCGGGCGGAGATCCGTCGGAGATAAAGGCGCGCCTGCTCTGGAACTTCACCCAGTTCCTGGGTCGCCTGTCGGCGAAACAGCCGCTGTTCATCGTCCTCGAGAATCTGCAGTGGGCCGACGCGTCGTCGCTGGAGCTGCTGCACTTCATCGCACGCCAGATCGGCTCACAGAAGGTGATGTTGCTCGGGACCTACAACGAGACCGAGCGCGACTCCAATCCGGTGCTGCGCACGACCGAGCAATCGCTGCAGCGACTCGGCCTTCTCACTTCGCATCGCCTGGCGCCGCTGAAGGAGGGCGATGTCGATGATCTCGTCCATCAGATGTTCGGCGCTGACCGCAACGCGACGCGACACTTCTCGGCGATGCTCTACGAATGGACGCGCGGCAACCCGTTCTTCGTCGAGGAGACCCTGAAGTCGCTGGTGGATTCCGGCGCGCTATCGCGCAAGGATGGACGATGGACGGGCTGGGAGATGGAGACCCTGCGGCTGCCATCGACCATTCGCGACGTGATCAAGGCCCGCATCGACCGCCTGTCGGTGAACGCGCGCACACTCGCCAATCTCGCCGCCGTCATCGGAACCCGCGCGCCGTACGACACCCTGGCGAAGGTGTCCGATCTGTCGGAGAAAGACATCGTCGCCGCCATCGACGAGCTGCTGGGGCAGCGCGTTCTCGTCGAGACCGGGAATGTGGACGCCATCTATTACGATTTCACCCACCCGTTGCTGCAGCAGGTCATCTACTCGGAGCTGGGGCAGGCGCGGGCGAGACTGCTGCACGCAACCATTGCCGAGGCGCTGGAGAGTCTCTACGGTGACACGGCGCCGGCGCACGCCGACGAGCTCGCCCTGCATTTCGCGCGCGCTCATTCCCAGGCGCTGGCGAGAAAAGCCGTACGCTATCTCCACGCCGCCGGCCGTGCCGCGCTCGAGAAGTACGCCAACCGCGAGGCGGCGGACTATCTGGCGGCGGCGCTCGAGCATCTCGACCGTGACCCGACGATTAGCGACGCGCCGCGCGAAGACATCATCACCACCCTCGCGCGCACGAGGCAGCGTCTTGGGGAATATGACGGTGCAATGGCGCTCTGGGAGCGCGCCCGCGCTGAGGCCGCCCAGCGGGGAGACAGTCATGCGCTCGCTGACATCGAGCATCGCATGGGACTCGCGTTCTACTGGAGCGGCAAATACACCGACGCTCTGGCGCGCTACGAGGCAGGCCTGCGCGAGGCAGAGCATGCGGACCCGACGACAGTCGTGCGCTTGCGCCTCGCAAAAGGCATCGTCCTTCAGGACCTCGGCAGGCTCAGAGAAGCGCAGGCGGAGGTCGAAGCCGCGCTGGAGGCGGCCGCTGCCAGCCGGCTGAATAACGATGCGCTCCTGTCCCGCGCGCACCGCGCGTTGCTGCTGCTCTACGCCTGGACCGGTCCTCTCGAGCTCGCGCGCGACCACGGCACCAAAGCCCTCGCCCACGCCGCGGCGTCGGGCCAACGCATGCTGGAATGGACGGCGCACTGGGGAATGGCGCTGCTCGGCGGGGTGTCGGGCGACGCAGACGCGGTGGTGACTCACATTACCGCCAGCGAGCAGCTCGCCGACCAGATGCGCTCGCCGTTGCTCCCGCTGTGGTCCGCGGAGTTGTCGGTGCAGTACTTCTCAAGCGTCGGCAACTGGGACGCCGCGCAGGAGACGGCCGAGCGCACCATCACGCTGGCCAAATCGCTCAATCAGAAAATGCTGCTGCCGCGACTGTACGTGTGGTCGGGGCTGATCTACCTGTGGCGAGGGTCGACCGAGCGCGCGAAAGAATATTTCGACCTCGCGTGGAAGCTCGCGGGTGGTGAGAAAGCCGGCTCACTGGAGGGCGCGGGCGATCGCGCGCTCGATGTGCCGTCGATCGTGCCCGCCCACCTCGGCCTCGCATCGTATCACCTGGAGATGGGCAATCCGCGGGAGGCGGTGCGGATCGGAGAGGCGGGGCTCGCAATCGCCGACCGAACAGGATACGTGGTGTGGTCGCTCCAATGGCTGCTGCCGATGGTAGGCGAAGCGGCGCTGACCGCGCGCGACTTCGACCGGGCCGCGATGCACCTTGCACGAATGCGGAAGGACGCGGGCCGCCTCAAGCACCGGCTTGGACTTGCCTATGCGGACGCATGCGAGGGTTTGTTGACCTGGTTTCGAGACGGCGAGCCGCGCCGCGCCATACCGCTGCTGCGTTCGTCGGTCGAACAACTGGAAGCGATACCGTTTCCGCCGCAGGCAGCGAAAATCAGGCGCAGACTCGCCGGCGCGCTGATGGAAGTAGGGGAGCGCGAAGAGGGGATGCGGGAGCTGCGGAAAGCTCACGACGTGCTCGCCAAGCTGGGCGCGACGGCGGAGCTGACCGGCACCCGCGAAGAGATGCGCGAGCGCGGTGTGCGGCCGCCGCCCAAGTCCATTACGCCCGGCGCCGCGGGTCTGACTGGTCGCGAGATCGAGATCGCGCGGATGGTCGCGAGCAGAAAATCGAACAAGGAGATCGGCGGCGCGCTGCAGATCTCGGCGCGCACGGTCAGCACCCACCTGTCGAACATCTTCCTCAAGCTGAGTGTCGGGTCGCGCGGCGAGCTCGCCGACTTCGTCCGCCAGAACGGCCTCCTCGACAGCTGATTACGACTGCGCGTATTTGGCGTCGCTGATACGTCAGCGTACGTATAGAGGGCCTTTTCCAGCTTCGCGATCCTTGGCGCGTGAGGCGACTGCGCCTCACCGACACCGAGCGAGGAGGAAAAATGCGAAGAACCCTGGCGGTCCTGGCAGTTACGACGCTGGCCTTAACTGCATGCGCTGGCGGCGCGGGTGACTCAGTCGGCCCGGGGAGCCTGGCCGGCACCTACAGCCTGCAGACGGTAAACGGCAAGTCACCGCCGGTTGTGATTATCGAGGATGCCGGCTACAAGCTCGAAGTTCTGTCCGGCACCTACACTCTGAATGTCGACGACAGCTACAGCGCGACCGCGTCGTTCAGAGAAACGGAGGACGGGGTCGTAACTCCTTCATCGGAATCCGAGACGGGACACTATTCCGTTCATGGATCATCGGTGACCTTCACCGATAGCGACGGCTTCGAGATCGATGCGACGATCTCGGGCTCGACTCTCACTCTGGTAGCGGACGGTCTTACAGCACGGTATTCGAGGCAGCCGTAGCTGTCCGGCAACCGAAGTCGATCTGCTAGATTTGCGGAATGATCGATGACATTCTCGCCGAGCTGGAGGCGGACACTGCACTCGACATCGGCGAACAGTTCGCCGCGGTCACCGCCAGATACTTCGAATCGACGCGCACCGGGGAAGGACAGGTATCCACGCCGCGACAGCCCGAGGAGCTGGCGCGGCGCTTCGACGAAACGTTTCCGCGAAGAGGCAGGCCCGTAGCGGAAATTCTTGCGCAGCTGGAGCGCGACATCATCGCCGACGCCAACAAGTATTACCACCCGATGTACATGGGTCATCAGACATCGGCGCCGCTCCCGGTTGGCATCTGGATGGAGAGTGTGATCGGCGCGCTCAACCAATCGCTCGCGGTGTGGGAGATGTCACCGACCGCGACGATGATCGAGCATCGCATCGTCGGCTGGCTGGCCGCGCTCGCCGGCTTTGGCGACGGCGCTGGTGGCGCCATGACTTCAGGCGGAACCGAGGCAAATTTCACCGCGCTGCTGGCCGCGCGTAATGCCGCCATTCCCGATGCGTGGGAAGAAGGCGTCGGTGGCGACCCACCGGTCGTGGTATACGGTGAGCACGCCCACTACGCCGTCACGAGGGCGATCGGCCAGCTTGGGATTGGCATGCGTCGCGGGATCTCTATCGCTTCGCGCAACTATCGGATCGACATCGATCTGTTGATTGGCGCGCTCGATCGGCTGCGCGACGAGGGCAAGAGAGTGATGGCGGTGGTGGCAACGGCTGGCACGACTGCGACCGGTTCATTCGACGATCTGGTGACCGTCGGAGAGATCTGTGCCGAGCGCGGTTTGTGGCTGCACGTCGACGGTGCCCATGGCGCGAGCGCGGTGCTCTCGGCGAATCCTCCGGCCGCGCTCGCCGGATTACGGCACGCGCGCTCGCTCGCATGGGACCCGCACAAGATGATGCTGCTCCCGCTTGCGGCAGGGATGGTCCTGACGCGCGACGAGCGGGAGCTGGAGAGGGCGTTCGCCCAACAGGCGCCGTATCTCTTTCATGGAGGCAAGTCGACCCGCATTCTCGATCAGGGCATTCGCAGCTTCCAGTGCTCGCGCCGCGCCGACGTGCTCAAGCTCTGGTTCGTCATTCAGCGATACGGCTCCGACGGGCTCGGCAGGCTGTACGACCATCTGTGTCATACGGCACGGCTTCTCTACGAGGCGATCGAAGAGCGAGACGATTTCGAGAATCTGCACGAGCCCGAATCCAACATCCTCTGCTTCAGATACCTCGGGAAATCCGGCGCGCTGGCGACCCAGGTCGAGCGCGTCGACGCGCTGAATCGGGCGCTCCGCCCGCTGTATAACAGGGCAGGCAGCGGCTGGATCACCGCGACCACCCTCAATGGACGTCCGGTGCTGCGCGTCACGATGATGAACCCGCGCACCGGCGCCAAGCACGTGCAAGCTCTGCTCGACGGTCTCGCGAGTCAGGCGGCGAAAATCGAATCAGCCTGAGGCGGCGATTCTGCTTCGCTCGTCGCTGTCGATTCGCCCGAACTCCACCGCGTGGTGCTCGCGTCCGAGCCAGGCGATGATTGCCGCGCACGAGAAAACTGTCACAGCCACGATGGCCATCGACTGGGCGTAGGTCATGCGCGTCGCGAGAACCGCCTCGAGGTACGCGACCGAGCTCGCGATCAGGACGCCGCACTGATACGCGAACCCGGGGAGGAAGCCGCGCACCGAATCGGGTGAAAGCTCGGTGATGTGCGCGGGGATGACACCCCAGGCACCCTGCACCATGAACTGCATCGCGAACGCACCGATCACGAGGCCCGCGAGCGAAGGCGAGAACGCCCAAACCGGAATGACCAGAATCGCCAACACCAGTGCGAGAGCAATCGACCGGCGCCGTCCGATGCGATCGGACAGATAGCCGAACGCGATTCCGCCGACGATCGCGCCGACCATCGAGAACGCCGTCAAGGCGGCGCGTTTTTGTGGTGAGAACCCCCAGTCCCGCTGCAGGAACGTCGGGTACATGTCCTGGGTGCCGTGCGAGACGAAATTCATCCCCGCCATCAGCAGCGTCAGATAAAGGAAGAGCTTCCAATGCGAGGCGATCCCACGTCCGAGGCTGCTCCAGTCCTTGTGACGCGTGCGCTTCCAGACCTCGGATTCCTCGACACGGTAACGCACGAACAGCGCGAGCAGCGCCGGCAGACCGCCGATGAAGAACATCGGCCGCCACCCCCAGCGCGGGAAAACGAAGAAGTAGCAGACCGCGGCAAGCAGATAT
>DASSNV010000236.1:0-26443 GCA_035701245.1 Gemmatimonadaceae bacterium
CGAGCGCCAGCGCGATGACGCGTCCAACGCGCGTCCCGGCGCCCGTTACAAGTGCAACCTTCCCATCTATCTCCATCCGCAGGCCCTCATCGAGGTGCCTCTGAAGATGCACCGGAGCCCAGCTTCTCGTCCTGTCTTTCGAGCCACTCGACCGGAACGTTCATGTTTCCCAATCGGCGCGGCCCATCAGACGCTCCATGCCAGTCCGATCCACCGCTCGGAAGAAGTGCAAAGTAGTCGGCGAGGGCCTGGAGTCGCTTCATGTCCTCGGTCGAATGGCTCGGGTGCCTCACCTCCAGACCGTCGAGTCCCGCTGCGACCAGCGGCTCGAGCCGTTCGCGGCGCCCACCATCTCCGGGATGCGCCCAGATCGCGAGACCTCCAGCTTCATGCGCCATTGCAATCGCATCCTCGATGGACAGCTTCTCTTTCGGGACGAAGGCGGCTCCGGCGCCGCCAAGATAGCGCACAAACGCGTCGCGGAAGTCGGCGACGACGCCGCGCGCAATCAGTACGCGTGCCACGTGCGGTCGACCAACCGCGCCGCCGTTGGCCTGCTGCAGGACTTCGTCGATAGTTATCGGTATTCCGAGAACGTTCAGTTTTCCGACGATTTTTTCGGCGCGGGCGTGGCGGTGCGCGCGGAGCTCACTGAGCCGCTTTTGTAGTGCGTCGAGATGAGTGAGATGCAACGCGAGCAGGTGGACCTCGTGATCGTCCTGAAATGCGCTCAGCTCGCAGCCCGCAATGATGCGTATCCCCAGCCTTTCGCCCGTCGCTCGCGCGGCGGGAACTCCGTCGATCGTATCGTGGTCGGTGAGGGCGAGCGCCGCGAGCCCGCACCGCTCGGCAGCTTCGACTACGCGTTCGGGGGGAAGAATTCCATCAGACGCAGTCGAGTGGGTATGCAGGTCGACGTGGGTCGGCCGGCCCGCATCCGCGCTCACCGCTCGTAGCCGGCCTCAGGCGACGTGAAGCTCGGCTGCGATTGCGAGAAGAGCGACTGCAGCTGAGCGTCCGACAGCTCGGCGAACGCCTGCTCGCGCGAGCGCGTCCCCTGCGGGGAATAGCGTGTCACCCGCACCTGGCGATCTTCGCCCGAGCCGCGCGAGAAAAGCAGCGCGTACTCATCCTGGGTGTACTGCGTGATGTATCCAGAGGGATAGACGTTCCACTGCTGGCCATCGATCTGAAGCACTCGCGCCGGCATTACAGCTTAACCTCCTGATAGACCCTCGTCGGGTCCAGTGTCTTGTGCGGTGCGCTCGCGTGGGCGATGGTCAGCGTCTGCTCGTCGTCCGCCTCGGTGAACTCGATGAACGCGCCGGGAAGCGACATCTCCTCGAATACCCAGAATCGGCAATTCGCAGCTTCGTAGTGCGAGCGGAGCGCTTTGAGCCGCTTGGTATAGTTCGCGCGCTCGGCCGAGGGCACGGTCGAGCGCTGGATTGTCAAAGCCTTGGGCATTTAGAGTCCGGTCTCCGGGAACGTTTCGATTGTCTTCTTGATGAAGGCCAGGAACTGGTCCGCGACCGCGCCGTCGATTACCCGGTGATCGAACGAGATGGAAAAATACGCGCAGGTTCTGATGGCGATGACATCTTCGCCGTCCTGGCCGGAAAGTACCTTCGGCCGTTTCTCAATCGCGCCAACGCCGAGGATGGCAACCTGCGGCTGGTTGATGATGGGTGTGCCCATCAGAGAGCCGAACACCCCGGGATTGGTGATCGTGAAGGTGCCTTCCTGCACTTCTTCCGGGGACAGCTTCTTCGCCCGGGCACGGGCGGCCAGATCGTTGAGGGCGCGGGTGAGGCCGGACAACGACAGGTCGTCTGCGTGCTTGATCACAGGAACGATCAATCCCCAATCCAGCGCGACGGCAACACCGATGTTGATCTGCTTTCTGTAGATCACGCTGGTGCCGGCGACCGACGAATTCATTATGGGAAACGCCTGCAGTCCCTGGGTCACCGCTTTGATGATGAAGGGCATGTAGGTGAGCTTCTGCCCGGTAGCGGCCTCGAACTCGGCGCGATTCTTCGCCCGAATTCGCGAAACCCTCGTGAAGTCGATCTCGATGAACGACGTCACGTGCGCCGAGGTATGACGAGACGCAACCATGTGCTCGCTGATCAGCGCGCGCATCTTCGACATCGGCTCGACGACATCGCCCGGCCACGCTTCGGGAACCGGGAGGTGGGAAGCGGGAAGCGGGAAGCGGGAAGCGGGAGACGCCGTGGTGGTGGAAGCGCCAGACTCTATGAACCCCAGGATGTCACGCTTGGTCACTCTTCCTGCTACCCCCGAGCCTTGGAGCGAGGCGATGTTGACACCGTGCTCGGCGGCAATCTTACGAACGAGCGGCGACGACCTCGTGCGAACGCGATCCTCGAAGGAACTGCCGTTGCCGGTGTGCGCAGCCGCGATCGCCGGTGCGACCGGTTGCTGACGCAGCGGAGTCGACGGAGTTTTCGCTGGGGCTGGGTTGGCCGACGCAGGCGTCGCCGGCTCCATGAGAACGGATTCCGCATCCCCCTTCCCGCCTCCCGCTTCCCGCTTCCCGCTTGCCGCTACCGCGCCCTTCTCAGTCTCCAGTCGCGCGACCACAGTCTGCACGGCCACGGTCTCGCCTTCCTTTACCAGGATCTCGGCGATCACACCCGCAGCGGGCGCCGGGATCTCGGCGTCCACCTTGTCGGTCGAAATCTCGAAGATCGGCTCGTCGCGCTTCACCTCGTCGCCCACTTTCTTCAGCCACTTCGAAAGCGTGCCCTCGGCGATCGACTCACCCATCTGCGGCATGATCACGTCTACTCGTGCCACTCGATCTCCTTCGTATTTATGCGTTCGGCCGGCGTCGATTCAGGCGTATGAGCACCCCAACCGGCAGCGTAACCGCCCCAATCAACGCGCCAATACCAGCATACACCCACCAATTGCACGCCGGAAGGCCCTCGGGAGGCTTGCAGCCGTATACGCTGCCGAGGATCTTCGCAACCAGTACAGCAATCATTCCGCCGGCGAAAAATCCGGCGAACGTCATCACGCAACCGATCCCGACGTTGCGGGCGATCAGCTCGCCCCGACTCAGCTCCAGCGACGCCATCAGTAGGCGGCAAGCTTCCGCAACGCCAGCACGATGTCCGACGTCTGCGGAAGCACGTAGTCCTCGAGCGGAGGCGAGTACGGGAGCGGTACATCGGCCGCGGTGACCCGCAGGATCGGCGCGTCGAGCCACTCGAACGCGTTCTCGTTGATCCGCGCGGTGATTTCCCCCGCGACTCCACCGGTGCGGGTGTCCTCGTGCACGAGCAACACCCGATTCGTCTTCTTCACGGTCGCGGTGATTGCATCATCGTCCATCGGCAGCAGACTGCGCAGATCGACAACCTCGACCGAAAGCCCATCCTCCTTCGCGACCTGCTCCGCCGCCTCGAGCGCCTTCCAGACCGTCGCCGCGTAGGTGATGATCGACACGTCTTTTCCTTCTCTCGCGATCCGCGCCTTCCCGATCGGCGTGAGATGATCGCCGGCAGGAAGCTCTTCCTTGATCCGGCGGTACAGGTACTTGTGCTCGAAGAACAGAACGCAGTCGTCGTCGCGAATCGCTGATTTGAGCAATCCTTTGGCGTCGCTCGCCGTCGCGGGATAGACGATCTTCAGGCCGGGGGTGTGGAGAAACGCGGCTTCCGGATTCTGCGAATGGAACGGCCCACCGCGCACGTAGCCGCCGCTGGGTCCGCGCACAACCATCGGACACGGCAGCATCGCGCGATATCGCGCCGTCGCGACATAGTTGGTCAGCATGTCGTACCCGGTGGAGATGAAGTCGATGAACTGCATCTCGCACACCGGACGCATTCCCATGTGCGCCGCGCCCGCGCCCGCTCCGATGATCGCCGCTTCCGAGATCGGCGTATCGATCACCCGCTGCTCGCCGAACTTCGCCATTAGCCCTTCGGTCACCTTGAACGCGCCGCCGTACGCACCGATGTCTTCGCCGAGACAGAACACGTTCTCGTCGCGCTCCATCTCCTCGAACAGCGCTTCGCGAATCGCCTCGAGGTAAGTGATCTCAGACATCGTGGGTGCCCCAGCTTGCCGGTCGCTCGTGAACTTCGACGGCCGACTTGATTCCCTGACGGAACCAAAGCGGCGCCAGCCCGGGTGGGTCGGCGTAGATGCCGACCAGCGCGTCGGTTGGATCGGGCATTGGTGACGCCTCTGCCTCGTCGGTCGCGCGATCGATCTCCTCCTTCACCCGCGCATCGATCTTCGACAGCTCGCTCTCGTCAAATCCCTCATCCGACAAGCGCTTCACATAGCGGTCGACGGGATCATTCTCGCTTGCCCAACGATCGATTTCGCCGGCCGGAACGTACGACTGATTGTCGTGCTCGGCATGTCCCTTCCTGCGATACGTCATCAGCTCGATCAGGGTCACGCCGCCGCCGGAGCGGGCGCGATCGACGGCCCGCTTCGTCACCTCGTAGGTGGCGATGACGTCGTTGCCGTCGGCCTGTTCCCCGACGATGCCGTATCCCGCCGCCTTGTCGACGAGCTGCTTCGCCGCCGTTTGCTTGTTCAGGGGAGTCGAGTAAGCGTAGCCGTTGTTCTCCACGATCACCACGAGCGGACACCGCTGCACCGCGGCGAAGTTGATTCCCTCGTGAAACGCTCCCGTCGATGTCGCGCCGTCGCCGACGTAAACGAGCCCGACGCGATCCTGGTTCCGCATCTTGAACGACAGCGTTACGCCGGCCATCACCGGCACCATGTCGCCGAGGTGGGAGATCTGACCGATGAAGCCGCGGACCAGATCACCGTAGTGGATGTTGAGCTCGCGCCCGCGGGTCGGCGAATCGCCCTTCGCCATGTACTGCTTGATTATCTCGTTGGGCTTCGCGCCCTGGACGAGCATCGAGCCCAGGTTGCGAATCAGCGGAGACAGAATGTCGCCCTTCGACCTATCGAGGGCGTAGGCGCTGCCAACTGCGTCCGCCTCCTGGCCGAGCGAGCGGAAAAGACCACCCACGACCTTGGTCTGACGATAAAGGTTGACGAGCCGCTCCTCGAGTGAGCGCGTCAACCGCATGTAGTAGTACAGCTCGAGCTTTTGCTCGCGCGAGAGCGAGCCGCCAGCGGGCGAGCGCTTCCCATCCTGCTTCACACGCGCCGGCCTCGATGCGGCGGTACCGGACCGCGCCACGCTAGTACGCCGCTTCGATGCGGTGCCGCGGATCGCCGGTCTTGTGCAACGTCACGAAGAATTTCTTCGCGTTGCGGTCGAGGCGGCTTTCTCCGGTCTGATCCGTCGATATCTCGACGAAGGTGTAATGGCCGCCTTCCTTGCGCGCCGCCAGCTGCAAGGTGCCGAGGTCGCCGGCAAAGTTGCGCGAGCGCGCGGTGTGCCCGCTGCGCTCCATGCCGATCTCGGGAAAGAACTCGTCGGCGACGCGCAGTACTTCGACAGGCGTGAGTTGGGTTCTAAAGAAATGGCGCATAAGAAAAATCAGGTACCCGGCTCGGCCGATGGTCGGACGGCCTGGATCCAGTCGACGCGCTCGAGCGGCATCCGCGGATCCTTCTCCCGCCGGAACTGGATCGCCGCGGCCCAATCGCCGCTCGTCGCGAAGAAGATCTTGCCGGAATACGTGCCGAGCTCTTTCTCCTTCTTCAGGCCGTCGTCGGTGTTCGCGCGATCGGCGCTGGTGGCGAAAATTCTTCCCTCACCGCCCTCGATCGGCTGGCCGGTTTTCTTGTCCTGCACGACGATCCGATAGGTGATCTGCTCGAGCGCCACCGGCGGCATTGGATCGGATGTGACGCGGAATGCGTAGTTGTCCGACCACAGCCTGAGCTCGAACGGTTTGGGCTTCGAGTTGCAGCTCGTGACGACTGTCGCAATGACGGCGGTCAACGCGAGCTGTCTAATCATGAGGCGTAGTACTCGAGGCCGAGGTGGGTGATCTGGTCCTCTCCCATCAGATGTCGCAGGGTGTTCTTGAGCTTGGTCTGCTGGATGAACAGATCGTGCTCGGGCTGGAGACCCGGCGCCGCCATTGGGCTCTTGTAATAGAAGGATAGCCATTCCTGAATCCCCTTCATGCCCGCGCGCTGAGCGAAGTCGGAGAACAGCGCCAGATCGAGTACGATCGGTGCGGCGAGGATCGAGTCCCGACACAGGAAGTTGATCTTGATCTGCATCGGATAATTCATCCAGCCGACGATGTCGATGTTGTCCCAGCCTTCCTTGTTGTCACCGCGCGGCGGGTAGTAGTTGATTCTTACGACGTGTGAGAAATCCTTGTAGAGATCGGGATAGAGCTCGGGCTGCAGGATGGTGTGCAGCACGCTCAGCTTCGACTCTTCCTTGGTCTTGAACGACTGTGGATCGTCGAGCACTTCACCGTCGCGATTGCCGAGGATGTTCGTCGAATACCAGCCGGCAAGGCCGAGCATGCGTGCCTTGAGTCCCGGCGCGACAATCGTCTTCATCCAGGTCTGCCCGGTCTTGAAGTCCTTCCCGGAGATCGGCACTCCGCGATCCTGCGCCAGCTTGAGCAGCGCCGGCGTATCGACACAGAGGTTCGGCGCGCCGTTGGCGAACGGAATTCCTTCCATGATCGCGGCGTACGCGTAGAGCATCGACGGTGCGATGGCGTCGTCGTTCTTCTCCATCGCCTTCTCGAACTGCTCGATCGTCGCGTGCTGCGGTCCCGGCTTGATGAAGATCTCCGTCGACGCGCACCACACGATCACCACGCGATCGCATTTGTTCTTCGACTTGAAATCGCGGATGTCCTGGCGCAGCTGTTCCGCGAGATCGCGCTTCGTTTTCCCTTTCTTGACGTTGGTGCCGTGGATTCGGGTGACGTACTTGTTGTCGAACACCGCCGGCATTGGCTTGATCGCCTTCAGGAAATCGGCGATCGGCTCGATGTCGCGCTCCTCGAGCACGCCAGCCTTGCGCGCGGCAGTCAGAGCATCATCCGGAATCGGATCCCAGGCGCCGAAGACGATGTCCTTGAGATCCGCGAGCGGAACGAAGTCCTTGATGAACGGGGCGCGCTTGTCGGTGCGCTTGCCGAGTCGGATGGTCGCCATTTGGGTCAGCGAGCCGATCGGCTTGGAGTAGCCGCGGCGAACGCTCTCGACGCCGGCCATGAAAGTTGTCGCGACTGCGCCGAGCCCGGGGGTGATGATTCCGAGACGGCCGGTAGCGGGAGCTATCGATTTAGGAACATCACCAGAAGCCGATCTGGCCAATTTCTTTCTCCGTTGTGTTTATGATTTCGCGCGGCGCGGGGCCGCGATTGCCGGCTTTTTCGCCGGGTTAACGGGAGCGGTGGAAGGAACGTCGCTAACCATGCGGATCGGTCGCGAATCCATTTGCTGGGTGGCGTGGTAGACGAAAGCAATTCGCTGCACGGCCGTGATCCACGCCGTCACGCTCAGCAGGATGATGATCCCGATCAGCACCCAGCCGTTCCAGAACAGGCCGAACAACGCCTGCGGCGCAGAAAGGAGGACGATTCGCTCCGGCCGCTGCATCACCCCGACCTTGGCATCGATCCCCAGCGATTCAGCGCGTGCCCGCGCGTAGGAGACCATGAACGTGCCGATGATGCCCAGCAGGCAGACCACCATCATATAGACGTTGTGGTGGATCGGATTGGTCGCGTAAAAGACCGTCAGACCGGCCATCAGCGCCCCGTCGGCGACGCGGTCGAGCGATGAATCGTAAAATGCTCCGAAGACCGTGCAGCGGTTGGTTCTGCGGGCCACCTCGCCGTCGATGACATCGAAGAACGCCGTCACCGCCATGATCCACCCGGCGGTCATGATGTGGCCCGTTGCGTAAACGACGCCGGCGGCGACGGTTACGAGAGTGCCGACGGTGGTGATGGCGTTGGGGCTCACGCGATTTCTGGCCAACAAGCTGATGGCCGGCTCTATGACGCGGAGCGCTCCATTCTTCAGATAGTCGGTCGGAGTAGGCATTCAGCTGGGGCCGGCGGTGAGCAAAACCTAGCCGACGTGCCGGATCACCGGCTGACGGCGCAGAAAAAAGGGCCGACGTGCAGCGCACTCCGGCCCCGTAAAACTAAGTCCTCCAACGATCTATTTCCACCCGCCACGACTCGGCGCGACAGATGTTGGTCAGGGCAACCTCCAGTCGTACATCCCCGAGAGGGTGACGTTGTTCTTGGTGTAGGTTCGGGTTCCGTCGACGGTCACCGCGCGAAGATTCACCGTCGCACCCGCCGGGACGCCGGCAACCGGGATGTGCTCGACGCTGTTGGCGCCAACCTGCTTGAGGAAGATGTCGTTGCCGCCGCTGACGACGTAAACGTTGACGGACTGGCTGAGATTGTTAGTCACGTGCAGCGCGACGTCGGCCGCTGGTTCGGGGCCGGTGCGCACCTCGACCTGCCGCGGGCCACAACCCACCAACGCGAGCATCGACAGCGAGACCATTAGACCACGCATGCGGTTCCTCCGGGTTTCTTTAGTGAGAGGTTGGGTAGCGCTGCAAGAGACATGCTTAGGTGCGCGGTCAGGGCGGCTGACTGCAACGGAACGGGTGCGAGACGTCATTAGCATAGGTGCCAGTTGTTAGTTCACCACGTCGGGACGTTTATACCGGCGCTACGGCAGGGGCGGTTGCTTGTACCCGGATCACCCCCGGTGACGTCCCGACGTAGTGAACTGGAAACTGGCATCTATGCTACTGACGTCTCGCACCCGTTCGGTTGCAGTTCTGACGACAACTCAATCCTACTTATAAATGAGGTACTGCCGCGTCCCCTCCCTGAAAGCGTACGCCGCCTTGTACTCCCTGTCGATCAGCACGTCGGGATCCTCTCCTCGCAGCAGCGCCTCCCTCAGCTCCGGCGAGCCGAGGCGCAGATCGAACTCGCGATTCCGGATCTGAAGCTTCGTCCCGGCTGTCTTGTTGATCGCCCACAACAGACTCGCGCCCACCCGCGCCGCCTGCAGCGCGCTCCGGTTGATCACCACGATCTTGATCCCCGGAATCCTCTCGCCGTTGTATTTCCCGTCCGTCGGATTCTCGGGCGTGAACGTCTCGGCGTAAAACCGAACGCCCGGAATATTCCGATCCTTGAGGATCGCCACCGTCGCGGCGGCGTTGAGCCACGGCGCCCCAAGGTGCTGGAATGCCTCCGGCGTTCCGCGCCCAACCGAGAGATTGGTTGCCTCGAACGCCACCAGCCCCGGGTAAAGCATCGCGCTCTGCAGCGACGGCATGTTCGGCGACGGCTTCACCCACGGCAGCCCGGTGAGGTCGAACCATACATCGCGACGCCATCCCCGCGCCGGCACGACGTGAAGGTCGGAGTGAATCTTCAGCACATCGTTGAAGTAAAGCGCCAGCTCTCCCATGGTCATGCCGTGCCGAAGCGGCATCGGCCACAGGGCGTACGCCTGCCCCGGCTTGCCGGGCGCCGGATCCTCGGGATTCGCCAATGCGCTGTCCAGTAGCGGCCCTTCGATGATGTAGCCGGTTATCGGGTTCGGGCGATCGAGCACGATGATTGGTTTGTGCACTCTGGCCGACGCCCGCATCGCATAGATCATTGCGCCGACGTACGTCCACGTCCGCGTGCCGATGTCCTGGAGATCGAACACCAGCGCGTCGAGCTTCTGAAGCATGGTATCCGGCGGCGCCATCGTCTGCTGCCCGTACAGCGAATAGACCGGAAGGCCACTGCGCTCGTCGACGCCGTTGGCGATGTTCGGGTGATCCTCAGTTCCGCGCAAGCCGTGTTCGGGCGAGAACAGCTGCACCAGCCTGACGCCGGCGTTCCGCGCTTTCGTCTCGCGCAGCAGGTCGATGTCCGAGTCACCCTTCTCGTTGACGCCGGTCTGATTGGTCAGCAGCCCGATCTGCTTGCCACGAATGAGATTGAGGCTGTCGCTCAGCAAAACTGTGATACCGGGTCTTACCCTCGCCTCGGCGAGCTCGGAGGTGGGATCGATCCGCTTGTTGGTGACGACGCAGCTGGCGCAGATTGGAATGGTCACCGCGAGCAGCCGGTAGTATCGCATCATCGATTGTTGTCCCGTAAGTTGGTGTCGTTGCTGGTACCAAATGATAGTCTGTTGCGTCCTTGTACGTGCTGCAGGAAGCAAGTGAAGCAAACGCAAACGTCTTGCCTGCCACCTCAATCCACGATCTATGGCGCTAACTGCGATCGACTGGGCGATTGTCGCCGCCTACTTCCTGTTGTCTGTCGGAATCGGACTCTACTTCACCAAGCGCGGTGGCGAGAGTCTGAGCGAATACTTCCTCTCCGGCCGACAGGTCACGTGGTGGCTCGCTGGAGCCTCCATGGTAGCGACAACTTTCGCGGCCGATACCCCCCTCGTCGTAACCGGTCTCGTCTCGTCCCACGGAGTTGCCGGCAACTGGCTGTGGTGGAACATGCTGATGAGCGGCATGCTCACGGTGTTCTTCTTCGCCCGCCTCTGGCGACGCGCCCACGTCATGACCGACGTCGAGTTCGCCGAGATTCGCTATAGCGGAAAGCCCGCCGCGGCGCTGCGCGGATTCCGCGCACTGTATCTCGCGATTCCAATCAATCTGATCATCCTCGGCTGGGTCACCAAAGCGATGATCAAGATCCTCACGATCTCGCTGGGCCTTCACGCGGTCAACGTGCTCGGGATGACCGTATCGGGAGAGGTCATCGCAGTCAGCATCTGCTTCATCATCACCGTCGCCTACTCTGCCGGCGCTGGGATGTGGGCAGTTCTCTGGACCGACCTCGTGCAGTTCGTGATCAAGATGAGCGCGGTGATCATCCTCGCCGTCTACGCGGTGAGAGCCGTCGGCGGAATGGACAAGCTCAAGGAAGGTCTCACCGCTCACTTCGGCAGCGCCGACGCAGCCCTGTCCGTCATGCCGCTCAAAATCACCTCCCACGGTGTGGAGGCGTACGCGTGGATGCCGCTGCTCGCCCTCGCCGTCTTCCTCTCGGTGCAATGGTGGGCGGCGTGGTACCCGGGTGCGGAGCCGGGCGGCGGTGGATATATCGCGCAGCGAATCTTTTCCGCCAAAACCGAGCGCGACGGAGTTTTGGCGACCCTGTTCTTCAACGCGGCCCACTACGCAATGCGGCCGTGGCCGTGGATCATCACCGGCCTTTGCACCATCCTCCTCTACCCGGCCGGCATCGGTCCAACCCACGACCACGAGGCGGCTTACGTGCAGGCTTTCGTCGATCTGCTGCCGACGCCCTGGCGCGGCTTCATGATGGCCGGCTTCGCCGCTGCGTACATGTCGACCGTCGGTACTCAGCTCAATTGGGGCGCGTCGTACCTGGTCAACGATTTCTACCGCCGTTTTCTCAACCGCGACGCCGACGAGAAGCACTACGTCAAGATCTCGCGCTGGGCGACCGTTTGCCTGTTCCTCGCGTCCGCCGTCGTCACGCACTTCCTCGGCACCATCGAGGGCGCCTGGAAATTCCTCCTCGCGCTCGGCTCGGGGACAGGACTGGTGCTGATCCTTCGCTGGTACTGGTGGCGGATCAATGCCTGGAGTGAGATCAGCGCGATGCTCGCGTCATTCGTCGTCTCGTTGGCGGCAATCTCCCTGATCAAGCCGCACTTCGCGGATAGCGACCTCCGCGGGGACGCGTGGGTAATGATCGTTACCGTCGCCGTGAGTACGATCGTCTGGATAGGGGTGACCTTTGCGACCAAACCCGAGCCGGACAGCGTGCTCGAGTCGTTTTACAGGCGGGTTCGCCCTGGCGGGCCCGGGTGGGCGGCAGTCTCGGAGCGAATTGGATTTGGGCGCGAGAGCATTCCGGGAGGCGCGCTGGCGTGGACCAACTGGATCGCCGGGATCATCGCAGTGTATGCATCGCTGTTCGGCATCGGAAAGCTGGTGCTGGGCGACGTGATTCAGGGTCTGGTGATGCTGGTGATTGCGGTACTGGCCTTTCTCTGGATTGCGCGCTCCTTCCGGGAGGAGCCAGTCGCCCTACCCGGAGTGGGCGTAACTGCCTAAATTTCACGGAGTACCGGAGGAGATAAATGTCAGTTTCGTCACAGCCTGAGATCGAGCTCAACGTCACGCCAAACGCCGGCGTCGAGGTCAAGAAGTTCATGGATGCCGAGGGCGTCACCGTCGAGGAAGGCGGACTGCGCGTCAGCGTGCAGCCCGGCGGGTGCAGCGGCTTCAAATACAGTCTCGTCATCGAGGATCGCGCGGCGGAGGACGATCTGGTCCTGCCCGCGGATGGCTTCAAGGTGTTCGTCGACCCGTTCTCGGCGCAGTACCTGAACGGCGTCACGATCGACTACGTCACCTCGATGCAGGGTTCCGGATTCACGTTCAAGAATCCGAATTCGACGGGTGGCTGCGGTTGCGGAAGCTCATTCTCTGCGTAAACCCGAGAGGGTGATCACGTCAAATCGAGGGCGGTGAAATGAAAACCAATTTCACCGCCCTCGATTTTATTGTACTCATCGCGTATCTCATCGCGACGACCCTCCTCGGCATCTGGCTGGGCCGCAATCAGAAGGATTCGAAGGACTACTTCGTCGCCGGGCACCGCATCCCGTGGTGGGCGGTGCTGTTTTCGGTGGTGGCGACGGAGACGAGCGCCCTCACCTTCATCAGCATCCCCGGGCTCGCCTACACCACGGATCTCGGCTTTCTCCAGATCGCGGCGGGTTATCTGCTCGGACGGATCGTAGTCGCCTACACGCTCTTGCCGCGCTACTATCAGGGTGATCTCGTCACCGCGTACGCCCTGCTCGAGAAGCGCTTCGGGGTGTCGACTCGCCGTTTCGCCTCGATCGTATTCATGGTCACCCGCGCGCTCGCGGATTCAGTACGCGTGTTTGCGACGGCGATCCCGATCGCACTGATCATCGGCCCCGCGTTGCCACAGCGGTACGTTATGCCGGCGGCGATCCTCGTCCTCGGTGCGTTGACGCTCATCTACACCTATCACGGCGGAATGCGCGCGGTGGTGTGGACCGACGTGTTGCAGACCAGCGTCTATTTGCTTGGTGGCCTGAGCGCCGCCTATCTGATCGGAAAAGGTGTCAACGGAGGTTGGAGCGCCATCCTGTCTCAAGGCGGAGCGGCAGGCAAGCTGCGGGTGGTGGACATGTATATGGGCTTCGACCGAGCTCAGACGCTGTTCGCCGGATTGATCGGTGGGGCCTTCCTTTCGATGGCATCGCACGGCGCCGACCAGTTGATCGTGCAGAGACTGCTGGCTGCGTCCAGTCTCAGGGATGCGCGCAAGGCTCTGATTGGAAGCGGAGTGGCGGTCTTCTTTCAGTTCGCGCTCTTCCTCCTCATCGGCATCGGTCTGTTCGCGCTGTATCATGGCCAGCACTTCGACGTCCCCGATTCGATCTTCCCGACCTTCGTCGTCGATAGTATGCCCGCAGGCCTGCGCGGTCTGCTGGTGGCTGCGGTGCTGGCCGCGACCATGAGCGCCCACTCAGGGGCGCTCAACTCGCTCGCCGCCGCGACCACCCACGACATATTCCTTCCGCTCACGGGCAGAAGCGCCGACGATCCACGCACGCTTCGCGTCGGCAAGCTGTTCACAATGTTCTGGGGTGTACTCCTGCTCGTCATGGCACTGCTGTATCCGGCGCAGAACACCCCAGTCGTCGTTGTCGCCCTGGCGATCGCCTCCTTTACGTATGGCGCTCTGCTCGGGGGATTCTTCCTCGGCATGTTGTGGCGCAGGGCGAACCAGCGAGATGCAATTACCGGTATGGCCATCGGCATTGTCGCCATGAGCTTCGTGGTGTTCGCCAAGCAGATGATGCCGCTCTTTCCATCCATCAAGGGAACTTTGACCACACTCTCGACCATCGCGTGGCCGTGGTACGTGCTGATCGGCACGACGTTCACGGTCGGGGTCGGCATTCTCTCTTCTCTCACGCACGCCGCGCCGACCGGCGCCAGCCGCTGGAAATGAGCGAGATCGTCATCGGAGTCGACGGCGGTGGATCCAGGACCCGCGTCATCGTCGGGACTGCAGAGGGTGAAATACTGTCGACTGCCGAAGGGCCAAAATCAGCGGTGACGCCGGGTGAAGCGCAGCGCTCCGCCGACGTGATCGCCGAGCTCGTCACGCAGGCGCTCGGCGAGATTGCGTTGCCGGGGGCGGTGTTCCCGCGCGTGCTGTACTGCGGTGTGGCCGGAACCGGACGCGAGGAAGAGCGACGTGCGCTGCATTCGGCGCTCGACGAGAAGGAGCTGGCAGAGGAAGTGGTCGTCGATTCCGATGGCCTTATCGCCATGTACGACGCCCTCGAGGACCGCGCCGGGATTCTTCTCGTTGTTGGCACCGGATCCATCGCCTACGGGCGAAGCCCGGCGGGCGAGATCGTACGGTGCGGTGGTTGGGGTCCGGTTTTCGGCGATGAGGGGAGCGGCGGTTGGATCGGACGGAAAGCCCTGGGTATCGTCGCGGCATCCAGCGATGGTCGCGAGCCCCCGACCGCGCTGCTCTTTCCGATCCTCGCCGCCACCGAGTGCGAGGATGTCGAGGATCTGATCCCGTGGGCCGCGTCCGCCGACGCAAAAATGTTCGCCTCTCTGGTGCCCGTCGTGTTCACCACCGCCGCGAGCGGCGACCCGCGCGCGAACGCGCTGCTAACGCTGGCGGCCGAGGAGCTGGTGCTTCACGTGCGAGCGCTCGCGCGCCAGCTCTTCACCGATGAACGTGCTGCCGTCGCAGTAGCGTTGAGCGGCGGACTGATGGACCGGAGCTCGCCGCTCAGGAAGCGGCTGGAGCAGCGTCTGAAGTCCGCGGTGCCGGGGGCACAGATTCGATCGGAAGAAATCCTTCCTGCGCGAGGAGCACTTCGGGCCGCGGCTCGGAGAATTCACCTTCCCACCTAGCCATCACGACTGTCGCGAGACAGTTCCCAACCAGGTTGGTGCAGGTGCGCGCCATGTCCATCAGCGCATCCACGCCAAGGATGATCGCGACGCCCTCGAGCGGCAGACCAAAGGTTGCGAGAGTTCCCGAGAGAATCACCAGCGACGCGCGCGGTACGGCTGCCACGCCTTTGCTGGTGATCATGAGCGTCAGCATCATCGCCAGCTGATTCCCGATCGTCATCGGATGGCCCGCTGCCTGGGCGACGAAGATCGACGCGACCGCCAGATACAGAGTCGACCCATCGAGGTTGAACGAATACCCCGTCGGCATCACGAAAGCGACGATTCGCCGCGGTACTCCGATCGCCTCCATCGATTGCATCGCGAGCGGCAGCGCTGCCTCGGACGATGTCGTAGAAAACGCGATCAGGGCCGGCGACCGCACTGCGCGTACGAACCGCGCCAGGGGAACGCGGAAGATCACCGCTACGGGAAGCAGCACCAGCAGGAAGAACGCGACGAGGGCTCCGTATAACGTCAGCACCAGCTTTCCGAGACTGAAGAGCACGCCGAGACCGCTTTGTCCGACCGCAACCGCGATCGCGGCGCCGATTCCGAACGGGGCGAATTTCATCACCATCATCGTGAACTTGAACATCACCTCGGACAGCCCCTCGCAGAACGACAGCATCACTTCCTTCGATCTCCCCTGCACCTTGGACAGAGCGACGGCGAACAGGACGGCGAAAAAGACTACCTGGAGGACTTCGTTGTTCGCGGATGCTTCGACGATGCTTTGCGGCACGAGATGCTCGAGAAAGCTCGACCCGCTCTGGGTCTTGTGCGCCAGCTCCTCGCCCTGGGCCACCGATGCGCCGAGCACAACTCCCTGCCCCGGCTTCACCATGTTGACCGCGAACAGGCCGATCGCCAGGGCGAGAGTCGTGACGACCTCGAAGTAGATCAGCGACTTGAGGGCGAGCCGTCCGACCCTCTTCATGTCGTCGCCGTGACCCGCGATGCCGACCACCAGCGTCGCAAAGATGAGCGGTGCGATGATCGACTTGATCATGCGAAGAAACACCGTCGAGATCGGCTTGAGGGTCGTGGCGAACTCGGGCCAGAAGGCTCCGATGAGCACGCCGACGACCATCGAGATCATGATCCAGGACGTCAACGAGATGCGTCTGATATTGCCGAAGATCAAAGTCATGCGATGTCTTTTGAAGCCTGGGTCAGCGAGTGATCGGCGGGGGCGGCTCGACGGGCACGGGACCCCTGCGACGGCGCAGAGTGGAGTGGCCGTAACCGTAGGCGACGTACAGCACCAGGCCGATCACCAGCCACCATCCAAAGCGCACCCACGCCAGGCTCGGCAGCCCCCGCATCACGAAGACGCAGAGCGCCGCGCCGACGATGCCGACGAAATGCACGAACGGCACCCGGAACGGCCGCGGCCGGGTGGGATCGGTGTACCGAAGCACGATCACGCCAATGCAGACCAGCGCGAATGCAAACAGAGTCCCGATGTTGGTGAGGTCGTAAGTCTCGCCCGCATCGCCGATCAGCGACCAGATTGCGACGAATGCGCCCGTCAACACGGTCGTGATGTATGGAGTCCGGTACTTTCCGTGGACCTTGCTCGCCCAGACCGGCAGCAAGCCATCCCTCGCCATGGCGAAGAAAATTCGCGGCTGCCCGTACTGGAACACGAGCAGGACCGCTGACATGGAGACTACTGCACCCAGCGCCACGATCTTGGCGATGCTCGTCATCCCCGTCGCATTGAGGGCGAATGCGAGGGGATCGGCCGCCGTGCCGAGCTGCTTGTACGGCACCATTCCGGTTAGAACATACCCGATCACGATATAGATCACCGTGCAGATCGCGAGGCCGCCAAGAATCCCGATCGGGAGATTCCGCTGCGGATTCTTTGTCTCTTCCGCCGCCGTCGAGATCGCATCGAACCCGATGTAGGCGAAGAACACGATTGCCGCGCCCTGGTGGATTCCGGTGAATCCGTTCGGCGCAAATGGGTGGTAGTTCGCGGTGTTGATGTGCTGGGCACCCATCACGATGAAGAGAGCCAGCACCACCAGCTTGATCGCGACCATGATGTTGTTAGCCCGCGCGCTCTCCCGAACACCGCGCAACAGAAGCCACGTGATGAGCGCGACAATCGCGAAGGCCGGCACGTTGATCAGAATCGGTATGCCGGCGATGCGCGGCGCGGTCTCGAGCAAGCCGTGAATGTCGGGATTGGAGCTCAGTAGCGCGGTTCTGTAGCCCGTCGTCAGCCAAACAGGAATCGAGATCCAGTCGCCGACCAGCGATTTGAAGTAATCACCCCACGAGATGGCGACTGCGACGTTTCCAACCGCGTACTCGAGGATCAGATCCCAGCCGATGATCCACGCCACCAGCTCGCCGAGCGTCGCGTACGAGTAGGCATAAGCGCTGCCGGCCTGCGGAATCATCGACGCCAGCTCGGCGTAGCACAGGCCCGCCAGCGCGCAGCAGGCACCAAGCAGCAGGAAGGAAATCACCAGCGCCGGCCCGGCGCCGACGCGGATGACATTCCCCGCCGCATCGACTTGTCCGGCGGCGGCCGATCCGATCGAGCCGAAGATTCCAGCGCCGATCACCGCGCCGATCGCGAGCATGATCAGATCGCCCGCGCCCAGCGCCCGTCTCAGTCCGTTGGGATTCTCGCCCTCCGCCAGCAGCTCGGCGATGGGCTTCCGCGCAAAGAGTGATCGGATCATCTCAACCCTGTGAAAAGATTACCCTGGCAGATCTCGCGACCTGCCAGGGTAAAGTGCAACTCGAAATCCTCAGGCGACAGCACTCTTTACGCGCATCCCGTAGAACGACCGTAGCACGAAGCCGACGGAGACCAGGAAAAACAGCGCTGCCAGAATGTGCGTCAGAGTCGAGCCCTTATCCTCGGTGAGCGATACCGCAAGCTCCACGGCGAGCAATCCGAACAGCGTGGTGAACTTGATGATCGGGTTCAGCGCCACCGACGACGTATCCTTGAACGGATCTCCAACGGTATCGCCGACGACCGTTGCAGCGTGGAGAGGCGTGCCTTTCTGCTTCAGCTCGACCTCAACGATTTTCTTGGCGTTGTCCCACGCGCCACCGGCGTTGGCCATGAAGATCGCCTGGTACAGTCCGAACAGCGCGATCGAGATCAGGTAGCCGATGAAGAAGTAGGGCTCGACGAACGCGAAAGCGAGTGTCGCGAAGAACACCGTCAGGAAGATGTTGAACATTCCCTGCTGCGCGTACTTGGTGCAGATCTCGACGACTTTCTTGCTGTCCGCGACCGACGCCTTCTCGGTGCTCTCGAGATTGATGTTCGCTTTGATGAACTCGACGGCGCGGTAGGCACCGGTGGTGACGGCCTGGGTCGAAGCTCCGGTGAACCAGTAGATCACGGCTCCGCCGGTGATGAGGCCGAGCAGGAACGGCGGGTGGAGGATCGAAAGGTTGGCGATGAACTCGGGGCGCAGACCGTGGGTAAGTCCGACGATGATCGAGAAAATCATCGTTGTCGCTCCTACCACCGCCGTGCCGATCAGCACCGGCTTGGCGGTCGCCTTGAAGGTGTTGCCGGCGCCGTCGTTCTCCTCGAGCAGGTGCTTCGCGCGCTCGAACTGCGGGTCGAAGCCGTAATCGCGCTGAACCTCCTGGTGAATTCCGGGGGCCTGCTCGATCAGCGAAAGCTCGAACACCGACTGCGCGTTGTCCGTCACCGGACCGTAGGAATCGACGGCAATCGTGACCGGCCCCATGCCGAGGAAGCCGAACGCCACCAGTCCGAACGCGAACACCGCCGGAGCGATCATCAACGTGCCGAAACCGGTGGTGCTGACGAGGAATCCGATCGTCATCAATGCCATGATCGACATTCCGAGCCAGTACGCGCTGAAGTTACCGGCGACGAAACCGGACAGAATGTTGAGCGAAGCGCCGCCCTCGCGAGACGAGGTCACCACTTCCCTGACGTGCGCGGACTTGACCGACGTGAACACCTTCACCAGCTCGGGAATGATGGCGCCGGCCAGTGTACCGCACGTAATGACCGCCGACAGCTTCCACCACAGCGAACCGTCGCCGAGGTTGGGCAGCAGCAGATACGAAACGAGGAAGGTCAGCCCAACGGATACGAGCGAAGTCAGCCACACCAGTGACGTCAGCGGCGCCTCGTAATCCATCTCGTCGGCGTTGACGTACCGCGACCTCGCGATGCCTTCGTTGATCAGGTAGGACAGGCCGCTCGCGACGATCATCATGATGCGCATGACGAAGATCCACACCAGCAGCTGCACCTGGACGACTGGATCGGTGACCGCCAGCACGATGAACGAGATGAGCGCAACGCCGGTAACGCCGTAGGTCTCGAAGCCGTCCGCGCTCGGTCCTACCGAGTCGCCGGCGTTGTCACCGGTGCAATCCGCGATCACACCCGGATTGCGCGCGTCGTCTTCCTTGACGTTGAACACGATCTTCATCAGATCGGCGCCGATGTCGGCGATCTTGGTGAAGATGCCGCCGGCGATACGCAGCGCGGCGGCACCGAGCGACTCACCGATCGCGAAGCCGATGAAGCAGGGCCCCGCATAGTCGCCAGGGATGAAGAGCAGAATGAAGAGCATCATCAGCAGCTCGACGCTGATGAGAAGCATGCCGATGCTCATGCCCGCTTTGAGCGGGATCGAGTAGCATGGGAACGGCTTGCCGCGAAGACTGGCGAACGCGGTGCGCGAATTGGCGAAGGTGTTGATGCGGATGCCGAACCACGCCACGCCGTAGCTGCCTGCGATCCCGATCAGGCTGAACAACAGGATAATCACGACCTTCGCCGCGGCGAACTTGAGCAGGAAGCCGAAGTAAAGCAGTATCACGAACCCGATGAAGACTTCGAGCAGCAGGATGAACTTGCCTTGCGTGATCAGATAGGTCTTGCAGGTCTCGTAAATCAGCTCGGAAACCTCGAGCATTGACTTGTGCACGGGCATCCGCTTCAGCTGCGCATAGTACACGAGGCCGAACAACAGTCCGAGGGCGCAGAATACGAGTCCGCCCATGAGCAGCGACCGACCGTGGATGCCGCCCATGAAGCTTACCTGTGACAAGTCGGGGATTATGAGGTTGGCTTCCCCTCCCGCCTGATGCTCGACCTGCACTGGCTGCGCCGTGCCTGTCGCCGCCGCTGCGATCGCGCTGTCGGTGCGATTGTCAGCGACGCCCTGCGCCATCGCGGCAGTCGCCAGAAACGACATCGACACTGCGAGAGCAAGCGTACCAACTACTCCTGCAAACTTCCGATTCATTCGTGATTCTCCAAGGTGATTATCATCCGGTCGCATCAGACCGGTATTCCTGCTCAGCGAGCGGGCGCGCCTTCTACTTTGCGCCAGATGAAATAGACGGGCACGCCAAGCAGCACTATCACGAGCCCCGAAATCGCCTGGGCCCGGGTCTGGTCTGCGATCAGCAGAATGACTGCAATCGCTGACGCGAGAATGATGTACAGAGCCGGCAGAACTGGGTAGCCGACTGTTTTATATGGTCGTTCGGCGTCAGGCCTGGTCTTCCGGAGCCTGAAGAGTCCGATCGTGGTCAGCGCGTAGAAGATCAGCGCCGCGAAGATCACGTAATTCAGCAGCTGGCCGTAAGTCCCCGTCAGGCAGAGCAAGCTCGTCCAGATCGACTGCGCGATCAGAGCGGCGGAGGGGACGCGGTGAATGTTGAGCCCGCCGGCGCGGCGGAAGAAAAGCCCGTCCCGCGCCATTGCGTAATAGACCCGCGCGCCCGAGAGAATCAGTCCGTTGTTGCAGCCGAAGGTCGAAATCAGGATCGCGACCGCCATGATCGTCCCGCCGGCGGCACCGAAAATCGTCTCGGCGAATGCGCTGCCGACCCGATCCTGGGTGGCATATTGGATTCCGCGCTCCATTACCGTGCTCGCGTTCTCGACCCCGCGCATCGGGAGCGCATTCAGGTACGCGACGTTGGCGAGGACGTAGAGAATGCAGACGAGGCCGGTGCCGTAGAGGAGCGCGCGCGGAAGGTTGCGCTGCGGCGAATGCACTTCCGCGGCGGCGAAGGTCACGTTGTTCCACGCGTCACTCGAGAACAGCGATCCAACGAGCGCCGACCCGAATCCCATCACCAGCGCCGGAGTCAAACCGACAGAGTTGAAGTTTCCGGCGGAGAAATTGGCGGCGATCGCCGGTGCGTGTCTGCCGATGGTGAAGCCGAGCAGGATCAGCGCGATCAAGGCTCCCGTCTTTACGACGGTGAGCGTCGTCTGGACGATCTTGCCTTCCTTGATTCCGCGCAGGTTGATCCAGGTGAGAATCCAGATGCTGATCAGCGCGATCAGCCGCTGCGGCGAAAGTCCGACCTGTACCGGCGCGCCGGCCGTGCCAAAATCCATCTGCGGCAACCACGAGTAGCGGTCGGGAGTGATCGCCGGCCAGATGACGCCGAGGAATTTGCCGAAGGCGACGGCGACCGCGGCAATGGTTCCGGTCTGGATGACCACGAAAAGGGTCCATCCATAAAGAAAGCCCATGAGGTGACCCATGGACTCTCGAAGGAAGACGTACTGACCGCCGGCTCGGGGATACATCGCCGCGAGCTCGCCGTAGGCGAGCGCGCCAAGGATGGTAACGACGCCAGAAACCACCCAGGCCATCAGGAGCCAGAACGGCGAGCCGACGCTGCGAGACATGTCGGCCGAGACAATGAAGATGCCGGATCCAATCATCGAGCCCGCGACGAGCATCGTCGCGTCTGTGAGCGTCAGCGCTTTGACGAACTCGCGCGACGACGCAGCTGTGTCGGCCGTGACTGTCGTGGTGGTCAAAGCTGCCCCTCGTATGCTCGGTTTCCGGGTGGTTCTTTCCTCCTGCGCGCGCGCGGAAGTTACCGTCCGCAGTCCGAAATCGCTAGACGTCCGAAGCGGTACCCGTTGCGGAGTGCGGGGGCAGGACTAAAAGGCATTGCCAATTGCTGCGCCGCACTTAGTCCTGCCCCCACACTCCGCAGTCAATTCAGAAGATGAAATGCACGTCAACGGTGTCGCGCATGGGCGTCCCATCCGCATGCACTCCTGGCCTGAATCTGAGTGACCGGAGCACTTCCTCGAGCCGCCGATTGTAACCACCGTCCTTGGACGGATTGAACGAGATCAGTCGCGCATTGCCCTTTTCATCGACATCGAACCACGCGATGAGATGATAGGGTTTGATCTTGTCCGGCGCGGGCAGAGGCGGAATGAAGAGGTCCCGCAGTGTTGGCGGATAATCCTTGCCGGGGCCACCGCCGGTGCCAGGCCCAACGCTGCTGCCGCGGCCGGTGCCCACCCCAGACCCGACTCCGCCACCGCTGCCGGGACCGGCGCCCGCTGTACCCGCGTTGCCACTTCCCTCGCCGGTTGTCGTCGTCACCGGCAAGGTCACCGCAGGTGCCGCCGGCGGCGCAGGAACCAGGGGTGACTCGACTTGCGGCTTCGGTTCCTTCGGCTTGACCGGCGGAACCGTGAGCGGCTTCGGCTTCGGCATCACCGTCGGATCCGAACGCACCTGGACGAACTCGATGCGCTCGCGGTGGGCGCCGGCGCCGTTGGCGCCGCCACCCCCGCCGCCCGCCGGTCCGGGCCCACCGCCGCCAACCGAGGGTTCATGCGTGAAATCCGACGGCCCGACGATGGGAGCGAGAATGAGAAAAAGGATCACCGCGTGCACAAGGAGCGACGCAATGATCCCTTTCCATTTTTTTTCCTTCCGGAGCTTCTGCTCGAAAGGAGGATACCGCGTGCTTATTTCACATCCTTAGGGGCCGCTGCGATAATCTTCACGCCCGAGCCGCGCGCAATGTCCATAGCGTTGATCACGTCCGAATACTTTACCGCCGGATCACCTTTTACGAAGATGATCTTGTCAGGTCGTGGGTCGTAAATCTCTTTAAGCCGCTTGCCAAGCCCGGCTTTGTCGACGGGCTGGGAGTTGATTTTGAACACGTCCCCCGGGAGCACCTCGAGAACGATCTGCGAGGGTGGCGGGCCTGAATTGGTGTTGTCAGGCGTCGGATCGGGCAACTGGAGATCCAATGCCTTCCTCGACATCGGAATCACCATCATGAAGATGATGAGGAGCACGAGCAGCACGTCGATCATCGGCGTGACGTTGATCTCGTTCTCGAGCCCGCGACCGCTACCTCCGGACATTGCCATTATTTCTTACCTCCGGCCGGCGAGTTGAACATGTTGTCGCTTTGTACCGCTGACACGGTTCCCGGCTTCTGATCGGTAATCATCCCTGAAACAGACACCCCATTGTGGGCAGCAATATCAAGCGCATCAAGAACTTTGCCGTATTGAAGATCCTTGTGTGCTTTAACGTAAAGCAGCCGGTCCTCGGTGCGGTTCTCGAAGATCTGCTTCAGCATCGGCCCGAGATCAGAGTTGCGGATTGCTTTCTTGTTCAGGTAGTACTGGCCGTTGGCGTCGATACCGAGCACCTGATCCTGATCTTCCTCAGGATGCGGCTTCAGGTTGACGCCGGTCGGCGGAATGGCCTGGAATCCCGCCGTGATCGCGGGAATCACGAGCATGAAGATGATCAGCAGCACCAGCATGACGTCGATCATCGGCGTCACGTTCGGTGACGCCTTCACACCCTGATTGGCCCCGGCAGACATTGCCATGACTCAGCCCTCCTTCGGGTTTACTGCGAGATGGGTGAGTTGCCGGCAGTCGCCGTGGTGTTGAACTCGCGGGTGAAGCGCGAGCGGCCAAACTCGCCGGTCCCCGACACGTTCTTGATCATGTAGTCGATCATTTCCTTCGACGTGTAGGTCATCTCGGCCGTCAGGTTGTCGATCTTGATCTGGAAGTAGTTGAAGAGCCACACCGCCGGAATCGCGACGATCAGACCGAAGGCGGTGGTGATCAGAGCCTCGGACACACCCGACGAGATCGAGGCGAGACCGCCGGATCCCGACGCCGCCATCGCGGCGAAAGAGTTTACGATTCCCATGGTGGTGCCGAGCAGTCCGACGAACGGCGCCGTCGCGCCGACGGTGGCCAGAATTCCAAGGCCGCGCTTCAGGTCAGTGATCGTCATCAGCATCTCGCGCTCGATTGCGCGCTCAGCCGAGTTGATGTCGGCGACGGTGACGGATCCATCCTGAATCAGCGGACGAATTTCGGTGAGAGCGCCGCCAAGAACGCGCGCGACGTGCGACTTCTTGTACTTGTCGGCCAGAGTCACCGCTTCTGCAAGATTGTCTTCCTCGAGGAACTGCGAGAACTCGGGCGCGAACTTGCGGGTCTCACCCTGCGCCTTGCGCAGATCCCACCACTTCTTGATTGCTACTGAAAGCGACCAGATCGACATGATGAAGAGCACGTACACAATGCCCTTCGCGAAGTTGCCCATCTGGTTGTAAATGTCGAGCAATGACAGTTGCATTGTTTACTCCGTGAAGGGTTGTTACCGCGGAACGGCGAACTGGAACGACTGCTGGACGAGCTGATTGACCGGCTTGCCGCCGATCTGCGCCGGGCTGAAATGAGCCCTCGGCAAATAGTTTCTGATGGATTGGGTGAAAAGCTCATTTGAAGACTTGAGCACCTTGAAGGTGTCCATGTCTGCCTTGCCATCGCTTTTCACCACGAACTGTGCCTGAACCTCTCCCGCGATGCCGGAGCTCTCCAGAACTGATGGATACCTCGGCTTGGTGCCGTCCTGAATCATCTCGGCCGGCTTCTCGACCTGGAACTCGAAGTAGGTCTGGTTGGTCACCGGGCCCGTACCGCCGACGACACCACTGCCGGTACCGCCCTTCACGCCCTTGCCGCTGAAGTCCGCCTCATTGGTGACGGCCTTCGACAGATCGATCTCCGGAATCTTGATGTCGATCTTCACTGGAGCGCGCAGCACCTGGAAGCCTTTCGGCGGAGGCGGCGTCACCACGACTTCCTTCGGCGGTGGCGGCTTGTCCGGAACCTTGGGCGGCTCCTTCTTGATCTCCACGAACTGAATCTTCTCGGCCTTCGCCTTCTCGTCCTTCACACCAGCCTTCGCGGTCGCGTACACGGCGCCACCGATCAGAACAGTGTGGAGCACGATGCTGAACACCGTACCGCCAGCCATCTTCTGCTTTGTAGCCTTTGACTCAAGAAGTTTGTTAAACATTCCTCACCCAGTGGGAAGTCATGCACGAAAGCTGTTCTGCTCCGGAATCTGACGGAATACCCTCAAGATTAAGAATCAATGAAATAGTATTAACGAACTCCTAATCATCTGGAGAGGGTGAACACGAACGGCATTTGAACCGTTTGCCTGACTTTTCTCCCTCCGACTTCGGCCGGCACGAACCGCATGCGCCGCAGCGCCGTCCGCACTGCATCCTCGAACAGCGCGTTGTCGCCGCGAATGAACCGCAGCGTACTCTCCTCAGCCCGACCCTCCTCGTCGACTACGAACTGCGCAATCACCTTCCCTTCGACACCGGCCGCTCGCAGCACCTCCGGATACCGCGGCGGTCTATTTCCCGGTGCCGGCTCGACTTGCTTTTCCACCCGGTCCGCGCTGTATGGTGCGCCACTGTCGACCAACGGCCCGACAGATTCCGTGCCCAACCCCCCGGCTGGCGGCGAGTGAAAGTAGCCAGCGCCTGGCGCCGCCAACGTAACCTCGGGCAAGGGTGGCAACTCGACATCGATCGACGCGACGACCGGTGATGGCGTCGACACCCTGGTGGCCGGAGTGGCATGGCTGGCGTTACTCGCAGCAGTCCGGATCGGGGTCGGCGGAAAATAGACCGGCCTCACCGTCTCGATCGCGCTGTGAGGCTTCACCCGAGCCTCAGCCGTGGCGTATAGCGCCGCTGCAATCAGCGCGGTGTGAGCGGTCACACTGACCAGTGCGCCGCCGCTGGACCGGCGTCGGCGCGATCTGGATTCGAGCAGGGTCTCGAGCATGCGGGTGCTCCGAAAAGGAAGTCACCAACAACCTTTCGAGTACCTGCCCGCCATCCAATAGCGCGCGCGTTAGAACTGCGTGAAGCAGTTCTTATCGATTCGTTAGCGGATCGTTAACGAGGTGCGGCTACAGCCGCTGACCGTCGCCGGCAAGAGGCAGGGTAACCGTAAACAGACTGCCCCGCCCGAGTCGCGACGACGCCGTAAGGCTGCCGCCGTGCGCCTGCGCGATCCACTGACTGATTGCCAGTCCGAGCCCGAATCCGCCGCGCTCGGACATCCGGGATCGCACCCGGTCAGCGCGCCAGAATCGCTCGAAGATGTGTGGAAAGTCGGCGGCGGATATCCCAATCCCCGTATCGCGAACGGCGAAGGTGACGTTGTCGGGATGCCGGCCGAGGCCGAGCTCCACTTTGCCGCCGGGCGGTGTGTACTTGATGGCGTTGGTCACGAGATTGAGAAAGAGCTGTCGCAGCCGCGTGCGATCACCCATCACCGTGACGTCCGCCGTGAACGGCAGGTTCACCGTGACTCCCTGCGCC
>DASSNV010000237.1:0-2357 GCA_035701245.1 Gemmatimonadaceae bacterium
GGGAAGCGCTGATGCAGGCGGTCAGGACGAGGATGGCGGATGCGATGCGCAAGCTTTACGGCATTGAGCCGCTGCCGACCCTGACGTCGCGGCTCCCGTCGTCGGTCGAGATTCTCTCGACCGAAACCCAACCCACCGAAACGCGATAGCAAGAGTCCCAACAAAAAATGTCAGGCATTATCGAGATCAAGGCGCGGGAAATTCTGGATAGTCGTGGAAATCCCACCGTCGAAGCCGACGTCACCCTCGACAGCGGCGCGTTTGGTCGCGCCGCGGTGCCGAGCGGCGCATCAACGGGCGAGCACGAAGCGCTCGAGCTCCGCGATGGCGACGCCGAGCGCTACCTCGGCAAAGGCGTCGAGCAGGCAGTGCAGAGTGTGGAAGAGCGGATCGCGCCGGCGCTCAACGGCCTTCCCGCGAGCGATCAGATGATGATCGATCGCACCATGATCGAGCTCGACGGCACCGACAACAAAGGCAAGCTAGGCGCGAACGCGATTCTCGCGGTGTCGATGGCGACGGCGCGCGCGGCGGCGATGGATGTCGGGCTGCCGCTCTATCGCTACCTCGGCGGACCGATGGCGCGAACTCTCCCGGTGCCGATGATGAACATCCTCAACGGCGGCGCGCACGCGACCAACACCGTCGATTTCCAGGAGTACATGATCGTGCCGATTGGCGCGACGACCTTCCGCGACGCCGTGCGAATGGGCGCGGAAGTTTTTCACGCGCTCAAGAAAGTGCTGGTGAAGCGCAAGCTGTCGACGGGCGTCGGCGACGAAGGTGGCTTCGCGCCAGATCTCAAGACAGATGAAGAGGCGCTGCGGGTGGTGGTCGAGGCGATCGAGGCTGCGGGCTACGCCCCCGGCCGCGAGGTCGCGCTGGCGCTCGACGTCGCGGCGTCCGAGCTGTACAAGGGCGGGACCTACACCTTCAAGAAATCGGGCGCCGGCTCGCGCGACGCTGACGGAATGATCGAGCTGTACGGGAAGTGGCTCGACGAATTCCCGATCGTCTCGATAGAGGACGGTCTCGCCGAAGATGATTGGGATGGCTGGGCGAAGCTGACCGCCGCGCTCGGCGATCGCGTGCAGCTGGTGGGCGACGATCTTTTCGTGACGAACACCGAGCGTTTGGCGCGCGGGATCGAAGGCGATGTCGCGAATGCGATTCTGATCAAGCTGAATCAGATCGGGACGCTCACCGAAACTCTGGAGTCGATCGAGATGGCGAAGGCAAACGGATATCAGTCGATCATCTCCCACCGCTCGGGCGAGACGGAAGACACCTTCATCGCCGATCTCGCCGTTGCGACCGGCGCCGGTCAAATCAAGACCGGCTCGGCGAGCCGCACCGATCGCGTCGCCAAGTACAACCAGCTGCTGCGCATCGAGGAACAGCTGGGTGCTGTTGCCGAGTATCCGGGCGGCGCGATCTACGGACTGGCGTAGGCAGTGAAGCGGTTGGTCTGGTGGGCGCTTGGAGCGGTCGCGCTTTATTTCGCGGTGCAGGGCGGGGAGTACAGCACGCGCGATCTGTTCGTGCTCCGCTCGCGCACCGCGACGATGGAGCGCCAGGTCGATTCACTGCAGCGCCAGGTCGATTCGCTCGGCCGCTACCTGCGGCTTGTGAAGAGCGACAGCGCGACTCAGGAGCGCATTGCGCGCGAGGAATTCGGAATGGTGCGGGGCGACAAGGAGATTCTTTACCGATTCGGGGAGCGGAAGTAATCGAGGACTAACTGCTCTCTTCTGGGCTCGTTCCGCTCTTACCCTCAACGCGTTGCGGGTTGCGGGTAGCACGGTTCCCGGTTCCCCGTGAACTGCGTTGATGACGTGTTGGGGCGCGTATACGTGCGGGGCACTGCCTTTCCTTTAGCTCACATGGCACGTCGGCAGCGTTGTTCACCGGCAACCGGCCACGGTGCTACCGGCAACCCGGAACGCGTTATCCTTAGCCGCGAATCGCACTCTAACACCGGTCTGTTACCTGAAACCTCTTCCTTGAAGTTCGCCCGTCGAAACCGTAGATTGTGATTCTCATCGCGGGGTGGAGCAGCCTGGTAGCTCGTCGGGCTCATAACCCGAAGGTCGCGGGTTCAAATCCCGCCCCCGCTATCGAGACGGCCGGTCCCACGTGGGCCGGCCGTTTTGTCCTGGCAGGGTAGCTCAGCTGGTTAGAGCACGGCACTCATAATGCCGGGGTCGCGGGTTCGAGTCCCGCCCCTGCTATGGATGGAGGTCCGCTTCGCCGATGGGCGAAGCGGACCTTTTTCATCTACAATGATGCTTCACTCGCCACTCCGAGGTTCGACATGACGACGCAGGCAACGCCCGAGCAGGGAGGAGCGGGCACCG
>DASSNV010000238.1:0-15094 GCA_035701245.1 Gemmatimonadaceae bacterium
CGGCGGCGTGATGGAGGCGGTCGAGCGGTCGGGATCGCGCGTCAACCCAACTCGCGTCGCGGGAAGTCTCGTCTTCTGGTTCGTGATGTTCGCGGTGATGCTCGTTGCCGCCAACGCGCTCGGCTTGCAATCGCTCGCCAACGTTTTTTCCGAGCTCGTGAGCTACATCCCGAGCGTCATCGCCGCGATCGTCATCCTCATCGTCGGCATCGTGCTCGGCAGCTTCGTCGGCGGATTGATCATGGCGTCGGCCGGTGGACTGCATGGCGGTCCGACCCTGGCGCGCGTCGGCAAGGCGGGCGTCGTCCTGCTCGCGACCTTCATGGCGCTCCAGGAGCTCGGCGTCGCCACCGAGATTGTCACCACAGCATTCGCAATTCTCTTCGGCGCCATCGCGCTCGCGCTCTCGCTGGCGTTTGGTCTCGGCAATCGCGAGCTCGCCGGCGAAGTCACCCGCAGCTGGTACAAGCGTTACAAGGAGGAGCGCGACACCATCGAGCGCGACAATCGAGAGCTCGATCGACAGGAAGGGATCGCCACGACCGAAGAGTACGTGCGTCCCACCTACGGCATCCGCAACACCGGACCCCACGACGTAGTTCGCCCGCCCGAGTGAGCTCGCCCGCCGCGGCATCACCACCAGTGACGCCCGCGACACGAGAGCTGGCGCGAGTGCTGTCGCTCCGCGACGCCATCGCGCTCGTCCTCACCGTCATCGGCACCGGCGTTTTCCTGAAGGCAGCGCCAATGGCGCAGCTGGTCGGATCCCCATCCAACGTGTTGTGGGCGTGGCTCGCGGCAGGACTCCTGTCCCTCGCCGGCGCGCTCACCTACGCCGAGCTCGGCGCGATGATGCCCGAAGCGGGTGGGGAATACGTTTTTCTGCGCGAAGCATACGGCGACCTCCCGGCGTTTCTGTTCGGTTGGACGTCGGTGATGCTGATTGCCAGCGGCGGACTCGCCGCGGTCGCCACCGCGCTCGCGTCCTTCCTCGGCTCCTTCATTCCTATCAACGCCGTCTGGACGACCCACGATTTCCACGTGCTCGGTCAGGTTGTGCACTGGAGGCTGGGTGTGCAGCAGGTGATTGCCGCCGCGGTGATCGTGTTGTTCGCTGCGATCAACGCCCGCGGGGTCGAGCTGGGCGGGAAGGTTCAGTGGGCGGCCACCGTCGCCAAGCTGGCCGGCATCGGCATCATCGTCCTCGGCGCGTTTCTCCTGTCGAAGGCGGGATCCTGGACCAACCTGCACAAGCCGGTGACCGAGACAATCGCGCCGTCGGGAGCGGGCGCATTCGGCGCGGCGATGATCGCGGCGCTGTGGGCGTATCAGGGCTGGTCGAACCTGCCGATGGTCGCCGGCGAGATGGAGAAGCCCGAGCGCAACGTTCCGCGCGCGCTGATCTACGGTATGCTGCTGGTGATTCTGGTCTATCTCCTCACCAACATCGCCTACTTCTATGCGCTGCCGTTCAGCGAGATACTGACCGCGAATTCGACCGCGTATCGTGACGCGCTCCCGGTCGCGGCCAAAGCAGCGCAGACCTTCTCGCGCTACGGCGCCCAGCTCGTGTCGATCGCGTTCATCATTGCCGCGATCGGCGCGCTCAACGGCATCACTCTGATGAATGCGCGGGTGCCGTTCGCGATGGCGCGCGACGGTTTGTTTTTCGGCGCGCTCGCCGATCTGGGCGAGGAGTCGCGCGCGCCCGCAAAGGCGATCTGGTTTCAGGGCATCTGGGCGTGCGTTCTCGCGCTATCCGGAACCTTCGATCAGATCACGACGTCGGTGATCTTTGCGGTCTGGCTGTTCACCGCGCTGGTGGGATCGTCGCTGTTCGTGCTGCGCCGCAAGCTCCCGGTCGCACCGCGTCGCTACCGCGCGATCGGCTATCCGGTCGTGCCGGCGCTGTTCGTGCTCGTCGCAGCGTGGCTCGTGATCAACAGCTTGACGGCGACCCCGGTGGAATCCGTCGCGGGTCTCGTCCTGATGGCGATCGGCTTGCCGTTCTATTTCTTTTTCCGACGCTCCGGCTGGCTCACCCGGGCGCGGGCGCGCGAGAGGCCGCACTAAAGAACGCTGGCATGACCCTTCCCTTGTGAGGGGACATGCCCAATCCCGCCAAAAACTCCGACCTGCACGGGAATGTCCCCGATCAGTGCAGCGTCGCGCTGATCCTGATCGACGTCATCAACGACATGGAGTTCGAGGGCGGCGAAGCGTTGTTCGAGTACGCGCTGCCCGCCGCGAAAAAAATGGCGAAGCTGCGGCGCCGCGCGAAGGAAGCCGGCGTACCCGTCATTTACGTCAATGACAACTTCGGCAAATGGCGCTCCGATTTTCGACAGCAGCTCGGTCACGTGCTCGAAGACGGTGTGCGCGGCGCGCCGATCGCGAAGCTGCTGCGCCCGGACGAGGAAGACTATTTCGTGCTGAAGGCGAAGCACTCCGGCTTCTATCACACCCAGCTCGATTTGTTGATCGACTATCTGCAGGTCCGCAGCGTCATACTCGCCGGCTACGCAACCGACATGTGCGTGTTATTCACCGCGTCCGACGCCTATCTTCGCGACATCGAGATCATCGTTCCCTCCGACTGTTCCGCCGCGGCGTCAGCGGAGCACCACGACGGAGCGCTCGAGCACATGATGCGGGTGCTTCACGTGGAGACCACGCCGTCCGACGACCTGGATCTCGACGAGCTCATCGCGGATGCCGATGCAGCGCGAGAAACCGGCGGCTCCGGGAAGTCGGATCGCGACTAAATCTTGCCGGCGAGGTAGCGTTTCCTGACCGCCTCCGGATGCCGCTCGATGGAATAACGAAGCATCGTGCGCGGCATCTTCCTGTAGTGCTGCTTTAGAAATCCATCGAGTACCGCTCGATCACGCTTTCCGACTTCGCGCAGCATCCATCCCGTCGCCTTGTGGATCAGATCGTGTGAATCCTCGAGGGCGAGCCGAGTGCGTGCAGCTCCGCGCGCAACGAAGCGAGAGTCGGCTTGAAATCTTTCTTTGCCTTTGTTGTCATCGCGCCGGCGATGCCGCGGCTGACGCGCCCGCGATGATCGCGCGCGCTACTCCCTGCTGCAGCGGCGCGACGTCCGGAAAATACCCGCGCGCGTCGGTGCCCATGTTCTGCCGATTGGTTAGCAGCACGACTGCCAGCCCGTACTTCGGCACTCCCGCGACATAGGTGCCGGTGAACCCGTTGTGCCAGAAGCTGCCCGGCGGCAGATAGCTTGCCGCCTGCCAGCCGAGGTAGTTCCTGTATTTGTCGAGGGTCAGAAACGTGTCGATGGTCTCGGGCCGGATGTACTCCCGTCCACCGTAGGTCCCGCGATTGAGGAGCAGGTTCAGCAACACGTCGATATCGGCGGCGGTCGAGAACAGCCCCGCGTGGCCCGCGACTCCACCGTTCGCGTAATACGAATTGCCGTCGTCGACCTCACCGATCAACACCCGCTCCCGCCAGCCGTTCCACGCCCTCGGATCGCCGAGGTAGCGATAGCCGAAGGTCGAGTCGTAGACCATGTGCCGCTCGTACACATTCCCCTGCTCGGTGGCCGCAAACCTCGTCAGCCCGTGCTGTCGCGGATTGAACGCCGTCGAGTGCAGACTCAGTGGCCCGTAGAGATTGCTCTCCAGAAACCGATCGAGCCGTTGTCCGCTCACACGGTCGACGATGTAGCCGAGCAGCATGAAGCCGAGGTCGCTGTAGTGCCGCGCATCGCCGACGCCCCAGCCGAGCGGCATGTCGCGGATGACCCCGTAGGTCTGGGCGCTGTTCGACGCGTCGTAGTAAAGCGGCTGCCACTGAACGAGTCCCGACGAATGCTGCAGCAGCTGCCGCACCGTGATGCTGTCGATATGCGCGCCTCGAAAATCAGGGAGATAGCGGTACACGGGCGCGTCGAGCTCGATCTTCCCGCGATCGACCAGTATCATCACCGCCATCGTCGTCGCCATGACTTTGGTGACCGATGCCATGTCGAACACGGTGGCCACGTTCATCGTGGGCGGGGCGGAGATCGGCCGGCCCTCGTAGTCACGCAGCTGCTCGTACCCGAACGCGCGTTCGTGCACCACCTGTCCATGCTGCGAGACGAGAAACACCGCCCCCGGCGTCAGCTTCCCGATCGACGCGGCGATGAGGGAGTCCGCTCGTGCGATTCCGTCTGCGAGGGCAGGGCTCACTGGGGGCTCAAGGTTTGGAGGGCGCACCGGCGCGCACGCAATGGTGATGACAAAGGCGGTACAGCCGAGTAGCGCGCGCCGTGTGGATTCTGACACGATCAGGCACCCCTAGTCAAAAAGGTGGCAGGTGGAAGACATGGTCAGAGGCACGGGTATCAGTTTATCCGGCGCATCCTATAGTGGCGTGACACAGCGAGAAGGGGAGTAGAAAAACTGCTACCAGAGCATCTCTGCGCATCCTCTCTCACCTGCCACCTTTTTGACTGTGGATGCCTGCCCACCAGCGCGATCCATAACCCGTCCCCTTCTGAAGAAAAGATGCTATAATCTGTCCCCATGAGCGCAGCGGACACTGCCTGGATGCTCGTGGCCACCGCGATGGTGCTGGTGATGACGCCGGCCCTCGGCTTCTTCTACGGCGGCATGGTCAGAGCGAAAAACGCGCTCAATACCATGATGATGAGCTACGTCGCGCTCGGCTTCGTCGGGATCGCGTGGGCCCTCATCGGGTACTCTCTCGCGTTCGACAGCAACGGCGGATTCCTCGGCGGACTCGATTACGCGTTTTTCCGGGGCGTCGGGCTCGACCCCAAAGGCTCGATCCCGCACGTTCTGTTCGCGTCGTACCAGGGCACCTTCGCCGTCATCACCGCCGCGCTCATTTCCGGCGCGATCGTCGAGCGAATGCGTTTCGGTCCGTATCTCACCTTCGTCGCGCTCTGGTCGATCGGCGTCTACGCCCCGATCGCGCACTGGGTGTGGGGCGGGGGATGGCTCGGCAAGCTCGGCGCACTCGATTTCGCCGGTGGCACTGTCGTGCACATCAACGCCGCCGCCGCCGCGCTCGTCATCGCCGTCGTGCTCGGCGCCCGCAAAGACTACGCGCGCCAGGCAATCATCCCGCAGAACGTGCCGTTCACGCTGCTTGGAACGGGCATTCTCTGGTTTGGGTGGTTTGGCTTCAACGGCGGCAGCGCCCTCGGTGCCAATGCGTCCGCGGCGCTCGCGTTCACCAATACGATGTTCGCCCCGATGGCGACCCTCGTCGTCTGGAGCTTGCTCGATCTGATGCGTACCAGAAAGACGACCGCAATCGGCGCCGCAACTGCGATCGTGGTTGGACTCGTCGCCGTCACGCCGGCCGCCGGTTTTGTCAGCCCGCTCTCCGCGATCGCGCTCGGCGGGATCGCCGCGCCCGCCAGCTACTTCGCGCTGCTCTATCGCGCGCGCACCAGACTCGATGACTCGCTAGACGTAGTTTCCGCGCACGGGGTCGGCGGAATCGTCGGTGCACTGCTCACCGGGATACTCGCCGAGAAGAGCTGGAACGGAGTCGCCGACGGTGCGCTGTTCGGAAATCCACGGCAGCTCCTCGTGCAGCTCGCCGCGGTGGTTGCGACGATCGTCTACAGCGCTGTCGCGACTTTCGTCATCCTCAAGCTGATCGCGCTCGGCTTCAGGTTGCGCGCGAGCGCGCAGGAGGAAGGAATCGGCCTCGACGTCACCCAGCACGGCGAAGAGGCGTACAGCAGGGGCGAGGGCGCGATCCTCGTCCACGCGGAGCGTGCCTGACATGAAGCTCGTCGTCGCGATCGTTCGCCCGGAAAAACTCAACGACGTCCTCGAGGCGCTCTACCGCGCCGAGGTCACTGGGCTCACCATCAGCCGGGTGCGCGGCCATGGCGGTGAGACCGAACAGGTCGAGACGTATCGCGGAACGACGGTGAAAGTCGAGCTGCACGACAAAGTGCGTCTCGAGATCGGCGTATCCGATCCGTTCGTCGAGCCAACGGTGCGGGCGATTCTCAGCGGCGGACGAACCGGCGAAGTCGGCGACGGAAAGATTTTCGTGCTGCCGGTCGAAAAGGTCTATCGGATTCGGACAGGTGAGGAAGATCGCTCCGCCGTCACTCCGGTAAGCACCGAGGAAAGCGGAGTCTAGTACAAGGGCAGTCGAAACACGCAGACGCTCCGTGCGGCGATGGTGCTCACCATGTCGAACGAGCCATCGCTCATCATTACTATCCGGCCGCAAGCGCGCGGCGGATCCATGAATGTCTGCTCCGTTCGATCCGAGGGTGTCCGGACGATCCTGCGCAGGCTGGGAAGCCAAACCTGAGTTTTCCGGTCGCCGAAATTCACCACGATCAGAAACGCTTCGCGCCCTGATTCTCGCAGCCACGCGGCGATCGTGCCCGTCGTATCTCCGGTCGCGAGCATCGTCAAACTGCCCGTCCGCAGGGCCTGGTGAGAATTGCGCAGGTGAATCAGTCGCCGGTAGTGATTCAGCAGGGAAGTCGAATCATCGTCCTGCACCGCGACATTCTTCGTTCTCCAATCGGGCTGGAGAGCTTCCCAGGGCGAGCCCGTCGTAAACCCGCCATTCGGCGCGGGGCTCCATTGCATCGGGTTCCGAATCGTTTCGTCGGGCTTGGTGCCGAGCATTCCGATCTCTTCGCCGTAGTAGACGAACGGCATTCCCGGCAGCATCAGCATCGCCCCCGCCGCGACTCGCTCCCGCGCGACGTCGCCGCCAAGCTGGCTCATCACCCGAACGTGATCGTGATTGGTGAGAAACGGTGACCACCGCCCGGCGGGCAACAGCCTGTTCGCGTCCGATACCGCCTCGATGAAACGCGTCGCCTTACCCGTGCGTGCCGCATCGACGGTCGCGAACGCGACCCCAAACGCAAAGTACGCGTCGAGCTGATCTGGATAGTACGTCGCCAGAATCCGCGGATCCTCGTCCGACATCTCGCCAACGGTGAACGAGCTCGGCGATGTCGCGCGAATCGTTTTGCCGAAGTTCCTCAACACTTCGTGAGTTCCTTCGGTGTGCTGAATGCGATCGTGCTCTTCGACGAGATACGGAATTGCGTCGAACCGAAATCCGTCGGCGTGCATCTCGGTGAGCCAGTACCGGGTCACCTTCAGCATTTCCTGCATCAGCGCCGGCGTCTCGTAATTCAGATCCGGCATCCCGTGCCAGAACAACCCGTAGTAGAACTCGTCGCGCACCGGAGACTTGTGCCACACCTCCTGTCCCCACGGCCCCTTCTCGCTCGGTGCGGTGCTCGACCACCGGTACCAATCGCGATATGGACTGCCCGGCCCGCGCAGCGCAGACTGGAACCACGGGTTCTCGCTCGACGAATGATTGGGAACGAAGTCGACGATGACGTGAATTCCGCGTCGATGCGCCTCTGCCACCAGAGTCCGGAAATCTTCATCGCTGCCGTACATGGGATCGACGTGGTAGTAGTCGATCACGTCGTACCCGTGGTAGCTCGTCGCCTTGTCGATCGGCATCAGCCAGATGCAATTCGCGCCGAGACTTTTCGTGCTCGCCGGGTTTCCATCGTTGATGTAGTCGAGCCGCGCGGTCAGTCCCTTGAGATCCCCGATCCCGTCGCCGTCGGAATCGTAGAAGGAGCGGACGAACACCTCGTAGCAAACGCCTTCCTGCCACCATGGCCCTGCGACAACCGGTGCCGGCGGTCTCGGCGTCTTCGGTGTTCCGGTGCAACTGGCGGAGAGTGCAAGCGTCACCGCAGCCGCGACGAGGGTCCGGTGATCGAATCTCGAAAAAAACATCCTCAACCTATTTCGAGACGAGGCGCCACCCGCTGCTCTTCCTGACGCTAGCGCACACCGGGCCGCCATCGTCGCCCGTGCCCTCGATCTCGATTTCGAGAACCGTCCCGGCCGTCGTGCTCGCTGACCGGATCAGATCCACACCGATGTCGGTGAGCGAGATCTTTGCTCTCCTGTCCCACGCAGTTCCGGTTTGTCCCGCCCTTCTGCCCGAGTTCACATACACGAACCGAGTCGAAGGCGGCCCCTGGGCGAACTCGCCGAGAAAACGCGGCGCGTCGCGCTTCGAGATGTCCACCCTCACCGCAAAATCGAACGCGATCGAATCTCCCGTCGCCCGGGTAGGGTCAACGAGCTCGGCGTCACCGGCTGCATTCGACTTCCCCTTCTGCAAGGCGAACCTTACGCCCGGCGGTGGTCGTCGCAGGACGATCCGCAGCGGGACCTCGATCTGCGGCGCGCTCAACGCTTTCCGGGATCCCATACCGCGACGCCGACCCGCGAGTCCGCGGTGCCATAGTAAAGGAGCCAGCGCCCGTTGAACGGAATCAGCGCCTCGGTGAACGTCGTGCCTTCCTTGTATTGTCCCGTCTTCTCGTACGCTTCGGTCGGTTTGATGAACGGCTCCCCGGACCGCGCGATCAGCTTGATCGGGTTCCGCGCGTCGAACAGCGCCTGCCCGCCCGTATACACCCGTGCCGGCAATCCGGGCACGCCGAACTCCCGGCTGTTGCCCGCGTTGTAGATGAGAAGGATTCCGTGGTCCGTCATGATTGCCGGCGGTCCAGCTTCCACCAGCCACGAATCGAAGTAGCCGGCGCGAGGTGAGAGTACCTTGAGCACCTTCCCGTCACTGTCGGCGAGCGGAGTCCAATCGATCAGATTGTCCGACGTGGCGATCAGGATGTCGGGCACATTGAAGTACATCCAGTACTTCCCGTTGACCTTCGTTGCGACGAGACGATTTCCGACCGCTCGCGTCAGAATCGCGCCCGACTTCGTCTCGCTCTTCAGATATTTGCCGTCTCCCGCCGCTGCGAATGCCGGACCGTGCTTGTCCCAGTGGATCAGGTCCTTTGATGTCGCGACCGCCAGGCGCGGGACGTCGCGATTCCACTGGGTGTACGTCATCACGTAGGTGCCGTCTTCGCTCTCGACGATGCGTGGATCTTCCACGCCGCCCGTCCATTCGTAGCGCGCCTGCGCGTCCTTGTCGGGAAAAAGCACCGGCGCCGTTCGGCGCGTGAAGCGAAGTCCGTCGCTGCTCTCCGCCAATCCAATCCGCGACGTGTGAAACCCGATGTCCTTTTTTCCGCTCGCGTCCTCCGCGCGGTACAGCACGTACACCTTGCCCTGCCTCACCACCGCCGCCGGATTGAAGGTCGCCAGCTCCTCCCACCTCACCGCGCTGTCGGTCATCGGCGACAGAAAAGTCGTCGTCGGATCGGGCGTAATTATCGGATTGACCGAGGGCTTCTCGAACGGCCCAAACATCCAGTCCGTCGTTTGTCCTGTGGCCGCGCTTGGCAGCGCCGCGAAGAGGAATAACGCAGCGACGAGATACTGAAGACTCATGCGCACAATCTGACCACCGCCCGCTTACTTCGTTAGCCGTTGGCCCCGCTTCCCCCCATCCCCCATCCCCCATCCCCCTACATCGGCCCCCGTTGCCCTTCCCGCCCAGCACCCGTCATTCTATCAGCACCCCCGCTTCCGCTTCCCGCTTCCCGCTCCACCGACGAGGATTTCTTTCGTGCGCTCCTGGGTACTTTCTCTGACGGCAGTCGCCGTCGGCACCGCCTGCTCTCCGACCAAACCTGCACCGCCACCGACGCCCACCAAGGTCGTCCACGATACCGTCACCGTCCGCGACCCTGAACTCGACAAGCGCGCGACTCGGCTCGAGATCCAGCTCCTGGCGCGCGATGCCCAGATCGAGGATCTGCAAAGCCGGCTCGAGGACACCCGCGCTGAAGTCGTCCGCGCGATGGCAAAACTTCAGACGGTCGCGAGCCGGGCTCAGGCAGCATCGGCGATGGCTGAAGCGGAAGTCGCGCTCCAGACCATGAAGTCGTCGTCCTCCGGCGAGCCCGTCGAAGCGACCCAGGTCACCCGCCTCGTTCGCCAGAGCGCGACCGAGTTCGATAAGCAGAACTACGGTGGCGCACTCTACCTCGCCAACCAGGCCAAGACCGTCGCTTCCTCCTATCGCGGCAGACTCGGCGTCAGCAGGGAAGGCACACGCCCGGGAGAGACTCTGTTCGCGGTGCCGATCCAGCTCAAGACCACCAGCCGCGGCAACGTTCGCGAAGGACCGGGCACCAACTTCGCCGTCACCTACACCGCGGATTCGGGCAGTACCATCACCGCGTATTCCTACACTGACGAGTGGATTCGGATTACCGACGACTCCGGGCACAACGGCTGGATCCACCAGTCGCTGGTGTCGCGGCCGTAATACTCAGCCGGTTTTCTTGAGTCTCCGGGCGCGCACCGTACGGTCGCGCCCTTCTCTTTTCGCCTGGTAGAGGGCTTCGTCGGCGACGGCGATGATCGCCTCGGCATCGTCCGCATCCTCCGGATAGCTGGCGACTCCGATGCTCAAGGTCATCTTGCGACCGTTGAATTTCTTCGCTGCCACCCGCGCGCGAATGTGCTCGGCGGTATCGAGCGCGTCGGCGATCGCGGTGTCGGGCAGTACGATCACGAACTCTTCACCGCCATAGCGCGCGCAGCAGTCGTTCTTGCGCGTCGAGTCGCGCATGATCTCGGCGATGGTCTGCAGAACTTCGTCGCCGGCGGGGTGGCCGAACGCGTCGTTGTATTGCTTGAAGTGATCGACGTCGCCGACGAGCACCGAGAAGCCGCGCTTGTCCTTCTTGAACCGCGCCACCTCGAAGTCGAGGCGGTTCATGAGAGAGCGATGGTTGGAGAGTCCCGTGAGACTGTCCGTCGTGGACAGCAGCTCGAGCTCCTCATTTTTCTTCCGCAGCGTCTCGTTGATGCGATCGAGCTCGGCGCGTCCGTCGCGCAGGCGGTACACCATGTGATTGAAGACGTCGGTGAGATAGCCGACTTCGCCACCGCCCGGGGCCGCCGGAAGATCGACCGTTAGATCACCGGCCGCGACTTCGCTCGCCGCCTTGGTCAAACGATCGAGTGGCCGGGCTATCAGGCGCCCCAGCCTGTACGCCGAAAGCGTCACCGCGACCAGCAGGAAAGCAATCACCGCCAGCGCCACGTCGCGGAATCTCCGGACCTGGAGGTACGCCGCCTCCGACGAGATCTCGGCGATCACCGCCCAGTTCACCTGCGGTACGTACTCGAGGGTGCCGATGACATCGCGGCCGCCGAAGCTCGTATACGAGAACGGCGCCCGCGCACGCTCGCGCAGCTTCTTCATGGTGGCGGGCGGCATCGGATTCTTGACCAGATTTTCTGTCACTCCATCAGAGCTGGCGATCGCCGCGCCCTTGATGTTGACGAGATGGATGCGACCAGTGCTGTCGGCGGCAAACGACCTTAGTAGCAACTGCACCGGTGCGAGGTTGAGCTCCGCGGCGAATGCGCCGAGCAGGCGCCCGTCAGCGCGCTGCGCGGGAACCGCCACGATCAGCTTCGCTCGCTTTGCTTTCGGATCCCAGTACGCATCGCCCACGATCTGGTTGTCTGACCGCAGCGCCGCCTGCCAGTCGGGGGGGAGAGAAACCTTCGAGACTTCGCTGGCGCTGGTGGCGACGACGTTGCCATCCAGATCGAGAACCATCAGTCGCTCGAAGTCGCTGAATCTTTCGTGGAGGGAAACGAGATAGTCGCGCAGTCTACCTTCGGTTGGTGTGACCGGAGCGGCACGCCCGCCGTGCTCCAGTGTCACCACCACTTCGTCCGATCCGGCGAAGACGCGCAGATCATAGAGCCGCTCTCTCAGCCACACGCCCGATGCGCGCGCGCTCTGCGCGCTGCCGGAGAGCAGATCTTCATTGATTTTCTTTTCGAGGGCGCGGCGATTCTGAGTGTAAAAAACGCCGAGCATGGTGCCCGCGGGAAGGAGCGCAGCTGCGACCGCGAAGGCGAGAATTCTGCTGCGCAGACTCTCGAGCCGGGGGAAGGGCAGCGGAAATTTCGCCCTCGCGCGCGGAGTGGTCTGCGTCGCGGGGGCGGCAGCGTTGATAGTTCCGGGTTCAGCTGTCGAGACGGGCATCGTTTATAGACGATTCACGTCACGCTGAGCTACCACGTCCGATCGAAAAAAAAGAGTTACCTTCCGAGCTCAGCCGTAGAAACGTTTGACGTTCCGGCTGTCACAAATCTAACGTAGCTCAGGCCACCCCTCGGCTCGTCGTAAACGATGTAGTACCATCAGTTTAGCGGCACCCACCCGGTTCCGTCGGAATCAACACGATTGCTGCCACTCGGCGAGGCTTCTCAGAGCCTTGACCCGGTCACTGTGCCCGATCCGCGCCTTGTTGACTGCTTCCCGCAACCAGTCCACCGACTGATCGTAGACGACCCGATTAACCGGATACGGATGGCCGTCCTTTCCACCGTGCGCAAAACTGAATCGAGCGGGGTCGCGCATGCTCGCCGGCGATCCGTATACGACATCTGCAACGAGCGCCAGCGCGCGCACTGATTTTGGGCCGACCCCGGGGATCGCCAGCAGCTGCTCGAAATTCTGAGGGCTCGCCTCATACGTCGAGAGCAGCACCTTGCGCAGGTGCGCGGGATTTATGTCCTGCTTGATGTCCACCCAGTGTCGCGTCGGGAGCGCCATAGTGATCACCTTTGCGATCTCGCGATCGATCACTCTTGGTTCCTGACGGGCGAACTCCGTCGACACGCTCCGCGCATGCGACGATTCAGTCGCCACCATGTTCAGCACCGTCTGTTCGGTAGTCTCACTGGCGATCGCCGCATGCGGCTCGTTGACGAAATCGCGCACCTGTGAGCCGAGCCAGTGGTAGCGACGCGCCGTGCCCTCGTTGCCGCGCATTCCCTGCTGCACAACCGCCCATTCACCTTCGCTGCTGACGAAGAAGCTGTGATGGTAGATCCCGAATCCGTCCTGGATCGCCGCGGAATCGACCTTGGCCGCCATGCGGCTGTTGTAGGCGAGCCGCGCTCCGTCGATGCCCGCGCGCGCGCCGTACTCGATCAGCTCACTCGGAGTGCGGCGCGAGACTTTCCCCTTTCCGCCAGCGACGAAAATTCCCAGCTCCCCGCCGCGACGCGCGAGGCCCTCCTTCAGCGCGCCGCACACGGTGGTGGTGACGCCGCTCGAGTGCCAATCGAATCCGAGCACGCAACCGAAAGCCTGGAACCAGTACGGATCGCAAAGGCGTTTGAGGAATTCGGAGCGGCCGTGCTCCAGCACAATGACTTCAGCGATCGCCGGCGCCAGCTGCGCCATTCGATCGAACAGCCAGCGCGGTGCTTTGCCGCCGTGGAGGGGAAGAGTCGCGCTACCGGTGCGCTGCGGCATCAACGGCACCCACGCGCTTCCGGACGTCGGCGATGTCGCGGACCGGCCGCACCTCGATTGAGCCGACCTTGGCCCAGGGAAATTGGGCCGCGATGCGCACCGCGTCGTCGATGTTGTCGGCCTCGATGAGATTGAACCCGGCGAGAAACTCCTTGGTCTCGGTGAAGGGGCCGTCAGTGACGGTCATTTTGTTCTTCCGAGTGCGCAGGGTCCGTGCGGTCTGCGGACCCTCGAGCATCTGCGAATCGAAGAGCCGGCCTTCGCTGCGGAGCGCGTCGGCCTTCGCGAGACACCCGCGCATCTCCTCGTTGAAGGTCTCCTTCGGCATCGCGTCGAGCAGCTCGCCGTCGTTGTAGATCAGCACCATGTACTTCATTCATTAAGCCTCGTAGGTGAGCAGCGCCTTCCAGTTGTTGAGTCAAATGCCATCAATATCTGCGTCGGATTGGGTCCATTCAAAAATACCACTGAAGGCTACCAGCTAATGGCGGCGAGCGACCCAGCCCAACAATTCCGGACCCCACCCAAATCCATACTACTGCTGAGCTTACGATATGCTAACCGTACGGATAGCCTTCCGTTTACCTAACTGCTTACCTCATAGCCACTTAGCCACCTAGTCCAGCGTTGCCTTATAGCCCTCCAAACGCTAGATTACCAACAACCTTATGGAGGCACAAAACGACCTCCCTCCCCGCCTCCGAACCCCGTAGCAAAACGACGAGTTAATGACGGCTCCGAACAACAGAGAGCGCATTCTGCCGCGCCTCATTCACGAAGAAATCAAAGAATCGTTCATCAACTACTCGATGAGCGTCATCGTCTCTCGCGCCCTCCCCGATGTGCGCGATGGACTCAAACCGGTGCACCGGCGCGTTCTCTACGCGATGAACGAGCTAGGTCTCGTTCCGGGACGCCCCTACAAGAAATCCGCGACCGTCGTCGGCGACGTGCTCGGCAAATACCATCCGCACGGCGATCAGTCGGTTTACGACGCGCTCGTCCGCATGGTCCAGGACTTCTCGCTCCGCTACCCGCTCGTCGACGGCCAGGGAAACTTCGGCTCCGTCGATGGCGACCCCGCCGCGGCATACCGCTACACCGAATCGCGACTCACCCGCGTAGCCGTCGAGATGCTCGCTGACATCGACAAGAACACCGTCGATTTCGCGCCCAACTTCGACGACCGGCTGCAGGAGCCGAAAGTCCTGCCCTCAGCGATTCCAAATCTGATCGTCAACGGATCGTCGGGAATTGCCGTCGGTATGGCGACCAACATTCCTCCCCATAATCTCAGGGAAGTCGTCGCCGCGCTCACCGCGCTGATCGACAATCCGGAGATCACGCCCACCGAGATCAGAAAGCTCGTCAAAGGACCCGACTTCCCGACTGGTGGCTACATCTATGGCCGCGCGGGAATCAAGGACTACCAGGAGAACGGCCGCGGCAGGATCGTCATGCGCGCGCGTGCCGTCATCGAGGAGAAGGAATCCTCGAGCAAGTCGCAGATCGTCGTCACCGAGCTCCCGTACCAGGTCAACAAGGCCAAGCTCATTACCGACATGGCGGACCTGGTGAAGGAAGGGAAGCTCGATGGCATCTCCGCCCTCCGCGATGAATCTGACAAGGACGGAATGCGCGTCGTCATCGAGCTCAAGCGCGATGCGATTCCGCGCGTCGTCCTGAACCAGCTGTACAAGCACACCGCGATGCAGTCGACCTTCGGCGTCATCATGCTGGCGCTCGTTCCGGATTCACATACCGGTCAGCTGGTTCCGAAGATCATGCCGCTCAAGGAGACGCTCGAGCACTACGTCGCTCA
>DASSNV010000239.1:0-4338 GCA_035701245.1 Gemmatimonadaceae bacterium
CCGATGTCGAACACCAACTCGAGGATTCCGCGCGGGATCTCCGATCTGGTGATGCGCTGCCTGTCCAAGCGCGCCGCGTTTCGTCCGACCTCCGGTGCACAGCTGCTGTCGGCGCTCAACAATCCGCACGAATCGCGCTTCCCGCGCATCGGCGCGCCGTCGAGCCGCGGAACGATCACCATCGTCGCGGCAGCGGTGCTGGTAGTCGCGCTCGTCGGCGGTGCGATCTGGCGCGCGCGCACCACGCCCGCTGGTCCGCCGCTCATTGCGGTGCTTCCGTTCGAGACCGAAGGCGTTGGCGCCGATTCCAGCTTTGCCGACGGACTTCGAGATGCAGTGACGGGAAAGCTCGCGCGCCTGCGCGGGCTGAGCGTGATCGATCGCAAGAGCGTGTCGTCACTCGCGACTGCGCCGGGAACCACTCCACAGCAGGCCGGCCGATCGCTGCGCGCCGACTACGTCCTCACCGCATCGGTGCGCTGGGCGAACGGCGCCGACGGAAAACCCCGGGTGCGCGTCAGTCCGGTGCTGATTCGCGTTTCGGACGGCACGACGAGCTGGGCGGGCGAGCCGGAGATCGTTTCGCCCGCCGATCCGTTCACCATTCAGGCCCGCGTCGCCACGAGAGTGGCGGAAGCGCTGGATGTCGAGATGGTAGCGCGCGAGCGCAATACCATTGCGATGCGCGCGACCAACGATACCGGCGCCTTCGCCGCCGTCGTGCGCGGCAAGCGCATCATCGAGGAGAATACAGCGTCCTCATCCGCGGAATATGAGAAGGCGCTCCGCGAGTTCGAGCACGCGTATACCCTGGATCCGGAGTACGCCGACGCGCTCGGACTTGCCGCGCAGATGCTGGCGGTGATGTCCTATTCGCGTGGAGCGAAGCTCCTCGACTCGGCGTCGGTGCTGGCGCAGCGCGCGCTGAGCATCGATCCGACCCAGGCGAACGCCGTCGGTACGCTGGCGTTCCGCGGATTGAATCGCCCCGCCGAAGCGTTGGCGAGATTGCGCCAGGCGGTGCGCGAGAATCCGTCGAACGTCGAGCTCCTCGCCTACGAGCAGGGCGCGCTGCAATACGTCGGCGACTCGGCGGGAGCGTGGGCGGCGGTGAACCGCGTGCTGCGACTCGCGCCGGCGTCGAAGTCGGTGCTGGCGAATTGTTTTCTGACTGCGATTGCCCTCCGCCACTACAAGGAAGCGGCTGATTTCGTGGCGAGGGAGCGAGCGCTCGATCCCGCCGCGCTCGGTCCGATCTTTCACGCCGCCACCCTCGCCGAGAAGCTCGGCGACAGCCTCGGCATCGCGCGCGCGGTGCGGGAGCTGCGCGCGCGTGGCGGAAGATTGGGCGCGTCGGATGGTGATCTGATGCGAAAGGCCGGCGGCGCGCTGCGCGACGAATTCGCCAACGGCTCGCTGGCGTCGTTCGCGCCGGGCTCCGCGCTCGACAGCGTGAACTTCTACGCCGAGAAGGCCGAGCTGTTCGCGGGCCGCGGGAACTACGTGAGGGCGAGGACGCTGGCTGATTCCGCGTGGCGGCTGGAGAAGCGGATGGCCGACGATACGACCCAGTCGATCTACGTCCGCCGCGGGCAGTACGAGGTTCTCGCCTGGCTCGCCGCGCTGCTCGGCGATCGCACCGTCGCGCTGAACATGCTGGCCAAGGCCAGTCAGAGCGCGACGATCGCGAAGTATCCGAAGGGCGTAGATGCCGTCCAGCTGTCGTGCACGACGGCGGCGGTCTATGGATTTCTTGGCGATGCCGAGAGCATGATGCCGTTCGCGCGGAAGTGTTTCACGAGTGCCAACGGCTACGCGATCGCGTATCTCGACGATCCCGAGTTCGCGTGGACGAAGAAGGATCCCAGGATTGTCGAGATTGTCGAAGCGGCTCAGACGAAATAGGGAAAGATCACTGAAGACTACCAGCTAGGGGCGGTGAGCGGAGCGGCCCGCGGCACTGAGCTCTTTATTTGAAAAAATCAAAACCGTGCTCGGCGCTGCAAGCGTCACTGCTGTTCTGGGCGAGAAAGGCGGGGAATCGTGCTCGGCGCGCACCGGCATCCACATAACTGAAGCGGGGAGCTGTAAGCGTTGTTAGCTCGCTGCTCGCAGCGCACTTAAGAGTTGGGGGCGCGTCCTCAACCGCTTGGGTAAGCCATCGCATTGATCCCTGACAAAGAGCTTTGCTCCCAGGTGCAAGCTGACAAAGCTTAAAGCTCCGTGCTTCAGTTCTGTGGATGCCCGTGCGCGCCGAGATCGATTCCCCGCCTTAATTCCCCGCCTTGATTCCCCGCCTTGATTCCCCAGCGCGATGTAACCCCACGCCCCGGGATATTTCCGCTGCAGCTCGCGCGCGACTCCCCAGCTCTCTTTCGGCAAATCGTTGGGCATCGGATGCGCGGCGATGTAGGCTCGCCCATCGGCCATCATGCGATGAACGTCGTCCATGGAGATGAGGACGATCGGAATCGGGTAACCGAACTGGGTGATGCGCGGCTGCCGGCGGGTGAGCCGAGCGTACGAGGTGATGGTCGAGGTGTCCATCTTCGATTTGTGCTTCCAGGTACTGCGCTCACACTTGGCAAAGGGGCACGGTCCGCCCATATGCCCGTCGGCGGAGTCGTGCATGACGATGACCGTCGGCCGCTTGTCGCCATCCTGATAGAGGAAATCGAGCACCGCGCGATATACCGGCGCGGCATCACCTACCGGATAGGTCGGCGATTCCGCGGTGGTATCGTCCCAGAAGGGCACTTTCGTCGGAGCGGGAGTGGCCTGGGCACTGACGGCATGTGCGCAGGCGATGGACGCCGAGAGTACGACCAGACCGCGAAGGCGATTTATGGAAGCTAGAAGCAAGGAAGACTTCCTTGATATTAGGAATTCGGCAGTGAATTCCGGTATAGAAAGACGATTGGGAGCGCAGGGTTTAACGCGGTGGTCAGCTGAGAGCCGACGGCTGACCGCTCACAGCCTTTCACCGAGGCCCGAGGACCAACGGCATTTACGATCGCGGATTAATCGAGGACACAGACAACCGCTAAAGCAGTTGTCAGCGTCCTCAATTAGTTCGAAATTGTCGATGCACTTGGTCCTCGGCCCTCGATCCGAGTGAGCTCACAGCCCTCAGCGCAAAGCCTCCAGCTCCCCCGCTACCGTGACCCGAAACCTTTTATCCCCCCTTTTTTTCGTCCTGCTAACCACATGCACGAGTAGCGAAGCTCCCCTCGACACGACAAATCCGCCTCCGCCCCCGCGATCCACCCAGTCTGTGTCGGTCCTCACCCAGCACAACGACAACAATCGCACTGGGTGGAACTCCAATGAGACCGAGCTGACCACCGCCAACGTCAACGCCGAGAAGTTCGGATTGGTGTTCACGGTGCCCGTGGATGGCGAAGTGTACGCGCAGCCGCTCGTCGTCGGGCACGTGCTGGTGAAGGGCGACTACCACAACGTGGTGATCGTCGCGACGGTCAGTAACAGCCTGTACGCGTTCGACGGCGACGATGGCACGGTCTTCTGGCAGAAGAACTTCAACGCCCCGGGGATGCGGCCGCCGACGCGGTTCGACATGACCGGTGCGTGCAACGGGAGCTACACCGACTTCAGCGGCAACATCGGAATCGTCGGCACTCCCGTGATCGATCCGGCGACAAACCGCATCTATTTCGTCGCGCGCAGCACCAACGGCACCGCCTTCGTCCAGCACCTGCACGCCGTCAGCGTCGTCGACGGCGCCGAGGCCGCGGGAAGTCCGATGCAAATCGCCGCCACCTACGACGGCAATGGCGACGGCAGCGTCAACGGCGCCATCAACTTCGATGCGCGACGCGCGAACCAGCGCCAGGGATTGACGCTCTTGAACGGCACCGTGTACGTCAGCTTCTCCTCGCACTGCGATTGGGGCCCATACCACGGCTGGATACTCGGCTACGACGCCGCATCGCTGCAGCCAAAGATCGTTTACAACGACACGCCGAACGGATCGGCGGGCGGATTGTGGGAGAGCGGGATGGGGATGGCCGCCGATGCAAACGGCGATCTGTACGTAGTCACCGGCAACGGCACGGTCGGCGATGCGGGTGATCCGACCGACGTCATCAACCGCGGCTCGAGCGCGCTCAAGCTCACGCCGAGCGGCGCGACGTTGAGCGTGGCGAGCTACTTCACGCCGTTCAACCACCAGTTCCTCAACGACAACGATCTCGACTACGGTGGAATGGGCGCGCTGCTGATTCCGGGCACCAATCTGTACCTGACCGGCGGCAAGGATGGCAAGCTGTACCTCCTGAACAAGGACGACATGGGCGGCTACGAGTCGTCGTCCAACAA
>DASSNV010000240.1:0-6650 GCA_035701245.1 Gemmatimonadaceae bacterium
TCGACGCGAGCCGTCACAACTTCGCCTATTACACGGAGCTGCTTGGCGCGATTACGGATCGCGTCGCGTACACCGTCAGCGGTCGGGTCGACGACAACTCCGAATACGAGCGCTACGCGACCTACCGGCTCGGCGCCAACGCTTCGATTGCGCCGCGGCTCAGATTGCGTGCGTCACTCAGCTCCGCGTTCAACGCACCCGCATTCAATGAGCTGCGGCCTACGCTTTACACCGTCGGCAGTCCCGACCTCCTTCCCGAGCGCATCCACTCGGCAGAGATAGGTGTGATCGCGACTCCGGCTCCCCGGCTCCTGCAATTTGCCGCAAGCTACTTCACTCAGCGCTTCGCCGACCTCATTCAGTTCGTCAATGGCTCACCTCCCGACTTCAAGGGGAGCTACGCCAATCTCACCGAAGCTACCTCCAACGGGTACGAGGTCGAAGCGCAGCTATTCCCGCTGAGCGTGTGGCGTGGCTCGGCGAGCTTTACGGTTGTGAACCCGCGCGTTTCGTCAGCGGATCCGGGCTATCAGGGTTCCGATCAGGCCGGGGATGCGCTGATCAGACGGCCGACGCATTCCGGCGGCGCGACCATCAGCTTTGTCCCGAAGCTCGGCACGTTCTCACTCGCCGCCCGATACGTCGGGAAGCGTCCCGACATCGACTTCACGCAATTCCCATCGCCGCGTGTAACGCTTCCCGCGTACACCAAAGTCGATCTCTCCGCCGAATACCCGCTATCGTTCTGGCCGCTCACCGGCCTCAGTCTCAACGCGCGCATAGACAATCTTTTCGACCGCCGGTACGAGGAGGTTCTCCATTTCGCCACTCCCCGCCGCACCTTTGTTATCGGCGCGCGCGCCTCGACCTTGTTCTGGTCGCGGGCCCGGTCGTGACGAGTGTTACATTCTCCCTATGTCACTCGTTGCCACCGACGCGATCGTATTGCACGCGTTCGACTACCTCGAGAGCTCGCGGATCATCCGCCTCCTGACCAGGGAGGCTGGCGTACAATCGGCGCTGGCTCGGGGCGCGCGAAAATCGAGAGGCACGTACGGAACCGCGCTTGATCTTTTCGCTGAGGGCACGGCACAGCTTTACGTCAAGCCGAACCGGGAGCTCCACAACCTCGCGAGCTTCGAGATCTCGCGCTCGCGGAGCGAATTAGCGGCCGACGTCGGAAGATTTACCGCCGCGTCGACCGTCGCGGAGCTGGCGCTCCGGTTTGCCGGCGAGGAGGCGAACCAGCAGTTGTACGACACGGTCGCCGACGCTCTCGACCGTATCGCGCTTTCGCCCGCCGAGCAAACCATCGAGGATGGTCTCGCCGCCTGCTGGCGGGTTGTATCGGTCCTCGGATTTACGCCCGAGCTCTCGAGCTGCGCGCTTTGTCATACGCCGTTGCGTGACACCGACGACGCCGCATTCTCGCACGCATCGGGTGGGATAGTCTGCCCGTCCTGCAGTCGACTGGCGCCGGGCGGTCGGAGAATCCCGGCTTCGGCGCGCACAGCCATTCGTCGCTGGCTCGATCTCGAGCCGTCCCCGCTCACCGAGCCCGAAGCCAGATCCCACCAGCGGCTGCTCCGCGAATTCCTCGGCGCGCACCTCACCGACGACCGGCCGCTGCGCGCATTCGCGGTGTGGGAACACGAACGGTGGACCGCGGCATGATCATCGGAACTGCGGGGCACATCGATCACGGCAAGACCGCGCTGGTGAAGGCTCTGACCGGCGTCGATGCCGACCGCCTCCCCGAGGAAAAACGTCGCGGCATTACCATCGATCTCGGCTTCGCCCCGCTTCAGCTCGATGGGATCGGCATCGTTGGAGTGATCGACGTGCCCGGCCACGAAGACTTTGTGCGCAGCATGCTCGTCGGCGCCAGCGGGATCGACCTCGGCATGCTCGTCGTCGCGGCGGACGAAGGAGTCATGCCGCAGACGCGCGAGCACTTGTTGATTCTCGGGCTCCTCCAGATTCCCCGGCTCGTCGTTGCGATTACGAAACGCGATCTGGTCGATCGCGAGTGGCTCGAGCTCGTGCGCGCCGATGTATCGGCGCTATTGTCCGAGCGCACACTGTCGCCTGCGCCCGTCGTCGCTTGCTCGGCTCGCACCGGTGCCGGCCTCGACGAGCTCCGATCCGCGCTGGCTGCCGAGCTGGCTGGGACAACAGAGCGCTCCGACGACGATCTCTTCCGAATGCCCATCGATCGCGCATTCACCGTCAAGGGAACCGGCACCGTCGTGACCGGCACTGTCTGGAGCGGAGACCTGCCGGTTGATACGGCCGTGATCATTCAGCCGGTTGGCACTCACTCGAGGGTAAGGCGCATCGAGCAGCACGGTGCGGCGTCGGCAAACGCAAGAGCGGGCAGCCGCGCCGCAATCGCGCTCGCCTCAGTTGAAGTCAGCGAAGTCGCGCGCGGCTGCGTGTTGGTGAGCGACGAGAGCTGGCGCCCAACTACTCTGTTTGAGGCTGTCATAAGTCTGGACGCCGACATTGCCGCGGAGTTGTCCGCGCGCACGCGACTTCGTCTTCATGCGGGCGCGTCGGAAGTAGGAGTGCGCGTTATTCTTTCCCGATCATCAGAGCCGGCTGCGCGCAGTCTCGCGCGCATTGCCACGGACGGGCCACTAGTGCTTCGCGGTGGTGACAGGTTCGTCCTGCGGTTGCCGGCGCCGCTTCGCACCATCGGCGGGGGAGTCGTCGTCGATCCGTACGCGCGACGCCGACCATTGCCCGTCACATCAGAGTCGCAGCTTGAAGCGCTCACCATGAGTGCGGAGTCGCGGCTCTCCTGGCTGCTTAACGCTGAAGCTCTGCGAGGCGTTCCGATCGCAGACATCCCCGTCCGCGCCGGCTGCAGTCCGGCTGAGGCGGCGGCGTTAGTGAACCGCGTCGGCGCATTGCGCGAAGCCCACAACCTTTTTGCCTTGCCCGCTGTCGAACAGGTAATGGCAAGCGTTCGCAGAATTGTCGCGGAATACGAGATCAAGTCTCCCCTCAATCCGGGGATACCGGCGCGCACGCTCCGCGAAGGTTTGCGGGTGCGCGACGAGCTCGCCGACATATCGATCAGAGAGATGGAGCAACGCCGCGAGATCGAGTCGGTCGGCCCGCTGCTGCGCCGCCCCGGCTGGGTCCCTTCGCCGAGCGACCGCGATAGCCAGGAGGCGGACCGTCTGGCGCATGATATTTGCGCTGGGGAGACCGAGCCGCCAAGCGTGTCGGAGCTTGTCGCACGCTATGGCAGCTCGGTGCCCGGATTGCTCCGTTTTCTGGAGCGGCAGGGGCGGATCGTCCAGGTGGAGACCGACCGTTACTACGACCGGGCGGCAATTGATGCGCTGATCGAACGGCTCAGAGCGAAGTTGGTGGCAGGTGAGATCTATGCTCCTGCTCAGCTTCGGGACGTGCTGGGATTCTCGAGGAAATACCTTATACCTTTCCTCGAATTCTGCGATCGGAATGGCATAACGGAACGAAAGGGAGTTGGGAGGGTCCTGAAACGTACAACAAGCGTTTTGCTTGACACTTCCGAAGCTCATTCGTAAGTTCGCGCCAAGAACACATGTCCACCCTGGTAGGAGTTAGCGTCTAGAGACCCTCTTTCGTCAGCATTTGGAGACAACATGAAGCACCTGTTGCGGGCGCTGTTAGTAGTGCTCGTGCTCGGCGCGTTCATGCCAAGTCGTTCGGCGGCTCAGGGCTCATCCCAGACCGGCGGAGGACAAGGCGCCGGGTTGCAGCTGGGGCAGAATTTCCCAAACCCGGTCAATCAGGACACTCGGATCAAGTTCGTCGTCGCGGATCCCCAGGGATGCGCGGACCCGGGTCGTCAGCACCGCGTTAGCCTGCGGATCTACAACTTGCTCGCGCAGCAAGTCGCTGTTCCGGTGCTGCAGGGCGGTGTCGGGAATGTCGCCGGTGGCGAAGCTCTGGAAAACCTGCTTTTGACATGCGGCGAGTACATGGCCTATTGGGACGGCAAATACTCGCAGAGTGGGGACGACGTGGCGTCGGGGATTTATCTGTACCGCCTCGAGGTCGACGGAAAAGTCCTCGTCAAGAAAATGATCGTCAGGAAGTAGATTGAACTTTCAAGACGCGCTCTGGCAGAAACCAGGGCGCGTCTTTTTCTTTTGGCACCTGAAGTGTGCCAGGTTGGCGGGTTTTATGCGGCACCTCCGTTGCAGCTTCGACTACACGTCCTCCTCACCCGCAAGTCGATGATCAATCCAGACCGTCTCACCGTAAAGGCAACCGAAGGTCTCAACGAAGCTGTCGACCTCGCGCGTCGCGCCGGCAATCCCCTCGTGTATGATCTGCACCTGCTGCTCGCCCTGCTCACTCAGGACGAGGGCATCGTCGTGCCGATTCTTCAGAAGCTCGGCGTCAGCGTCGCGCAGCTGCGCGAATTAGTCGGGCGCGAGATGGCCCGTTACCCGAAGCAGTCGAACGCCCAACCCACCTTGTCTCGCGAGATCAATCAGGTTTTTGACAAGGCGGAGGCCGACGCCCAAAAGCTCGGCGACGAGTTCGTTTCGACCGAGCACTTCCTTCTCGCGCTGTCCGACGTCAAGGGCACGGAAAGCCGAACCCTTCTGTCTGGCGTGGGGGCCAGTCACGACGCTCTTCTGGAGGCGCTGGAGAGCGTCCGCGGATCTCACCGCGTAACCGATCAGACCCCAGAGAACCAATACCAGGCGTTACAGCGCTACACCCGCGATCTCACCGATGCCGCGCGCAAGGGCAAGCTCGACCCCGTCATCGGGCGCGACGAGGAAATTCGCCGGGTCGTGCAGGTTTTGTCGCGCCGCACCAAGAACAACCCGGTCTTGATTGGCGAGCCCGGCGTCGGCAAGACTGCGATCGCCGAGGGGCTCGCGCAGCGCATCACCAATGGCGACGTCCCGGAAGGCCTCAAGAACAAGAGACTGGTCGCGCTCGACCTCGGTGCCCTCATCGCCGGAGCAAAGTTCCGCGGTGAGTTCGAAGAAAGGTTGAAGGCCGTGCTCAAGGAGATCACGGAAGGAGAAGGACAGTTCATCGTCTTCATCGACGAGATGCACACCATTGTCGGCGCGGGCAAAGCAGAGGGCTCGATGGATGCGGGGAACATGCTCAAGCCCATGCTCGCCCGCGGAGAGCTTCGCGTGGTTGGCGCGACTACCCTCGATGAATACCGCAAGCACATCGAGAAAGACGCCGCGCTGGAGCGCCGTTTCCAGCCCGTGTACGTCGGCGAGCCGTCCGTCGAAAGCACCATCGCCATTTTGCGTGGGCTCAAGGAGCGGTACGAATCGCACCACGGAGTTCGCATCACCGACGGCGCCATCGTCGCCGCTGCAACGCTCTCCAACCGCTACATCGGCGACCGCTTTCTGCCCGACAAAGCCATCGACTTGATAGACGAGGCCGCGTCGCGCCTCCGCATCGAGATCGATTCGATGCCCCAGGAGATCGACGAAGTCGAGCGGCGCATCACCCAGCTCGAGATCGAGCGGCAGGCGCTCCAGAAAGAAAAGGACAAGGAGTCGCGCGAAAGACTGACCGCGCTCGAGCGCGAGCTCGCGGAGCTGCGCGAGAAATCCGCGGGAATGAAAGCCCAGTGGCAGCAGGAAAAAGAAACCCTCGGCGCGGTCGGCAAGATCAAGCAGCAGATCGAGCAGGCGCGCATCGAGGCAGAGCGCGCCACGCGGGCGGGCGATCTGCAGAAAGCAGCCGAGATCACCTACGGCCAGATCCCGGCGCTGGAGCAGCAGATGCGCGACGCCGAGCAAAAGCTCGCCAGCAGGCAAGCGGGCGGCGCACGCTTCCTCAAGGAAGAAGTGACGGCCGAAGACGTGGCGGAAATCGTTTCGCGCTGGACCGGTATACCGGTCTCGAAGATGATGGAGGGCGAGCGGGAGCGTCTGACCAAGCTCGAGAGTGAGCTGGCGCGTCGTGTCATCGGGCAGGGCGAAGCCGTCGAAGCGGTTGCCAACGCCGTGCGACGCTCGCGCGCCGGACTGCAGGATCCAAATCGTCCGATCGGTTCTTTCATCTTCCTCGGGCCCACCGGCGTCGGCAAGACTGAAACGGCGCGCGCGCTGGCCGAGTTTCTGTTCGACAACGAGCAGGCGATGGTGCGCATCGACATGTCCGAATACATGGAGAAGCACGCTGTCGCCCGGCTCATCGGCGCGCCACCGGGCTACGTCGGATTCGAGGAAGGCGGCCAGCTCACCGAAGCGATTCGGCGTCGCCCGTATTCAGTAGTGCTCTTCGACGAGATCGAGAAAGCACACCCCGACGTGTTCAACATCCTGCTCCAGATTCTGGACGATGGCCGGCTCACCGATTCTCAGGGGCGGACCGTCGACTTCCGGAACACCGTCATCATCATGACCTCGAACATCGGCAGCACCTACATCCTCGAGCACACCGGCGAGGACCGTGCAGTCGTCGAAGCCCAGGTCACCAGCGCGTTGCGCCAGCACTTTCGCCCCGAATTCCTCAATCGCGTCGATGACATCATCATCTTCCGGCCGCTCGGGAAGGGTGAGATCGAGCACATCATCGATCTCCAGCTCCACCGTCTCGAGCAGCTGCTGGGGGAGCGCCGCCTCACCTTCGAGCTGACACCGGCGGCGCGCGAGGTC
>DASSNV010000241.1:0-5234 GCA_035701245.1 Gemmatimonadaceae bacterium
TGGTGCCCGACCCGCGTGCCCCGCCGAACGGTTGCTGCCCTACCACGGCGCCCGTTGGTTTGTCGTTAATGTAGAAGTTGCCGGCCGCGTTGCGTAGCGTGAGGCTGGCTTCGCGAATTGCCTGCCGCTCGCGTGAGAACACCGCGCCGGTCAACGCGTAGGGCGATGTCTCGTCCACTATCTTCAGCGTCTCCGTCCACTGGTTGTCAGGATAGACGTGCGCCGTCACCACCGGGCCGAAGATCTCCTCACAAAGCAGGCGGTGCGACGGATCCCTGGTCTCCACCAGCGTCGGCTCGATGAAATATCCTTCGTCGCCACGCGCGACTCCGCCCGAGACGATGCTGGCGTTGTTGCGGCCATGCTCCAGATACTCGCCGATCTTGGTGAACGCCTTCTTGTCGATCACCGCGCCCATGAAGTTGCGGAAATCTGTGACGTCGCCCATCCGAATGTCCTTCATGATCGCGACGGTACGATCGCGCACCTCCGGCCAGATCGATTCAGGCACGTAAACCCGGCTCACGGCCGAGCATTTCTGGCCCTGGTACTCGAACCCGCCGCGGGCGATGGCGACCGAGAGCGCCGCTGGATCGGCCGATGGGTGCGCGACGATGAAATCCTTGCCACCTGTTTCTCCGACGATGCGCGGATACGACTTGTAGCGCGACATACTCGCACCAATCGTCTTCCACATGCTGTTGAACACCGCCGTGCTGCCGGTGAAATGAACGCCCGCGAGATCGCGGTGGGAGAGCAGCTTGTCGGAGATCAGCGCTGCATCGCCCGGGACGAAGTTGATCACTCCCGGCGGCAGCCCCGCTTCCTCCAGCAGCTTCATGATGTAGTACGCGCTCAGCATCGCGCTCGAAGCCGGCTTCCAGATCACGGTGTTGCCCATCAGCGCCGGCGCGGTGGGCAGATTTCCGCCAATCGATGTGAAGTTGAAGGGCGTCACGGCGTACACGAAACCCTCGAGCGGCCGATAATCGAGCTGGTTCCACATCGACCGGTCGCTGAGCGGCTGCTCGTCGTAGAGGCTCTGCGCGTAGTGCGGGTTGAACCTCCAGAAGTCGATCAGCTCGCAGGCGGCATCGATCTCGGCCTGGAACGCGGTCTTGGATTGGCCGAGCATCGTCGCGGCGTTCAGGGTCGAGCGCCACGTCGTCGCCAGCAGCTCGGCCGCCTTGAGGAAAACCGCCGCGCGATCTTCCCATGACCAGTTTGCCCAGTCTCGCGCCGCATTCTGCGCCGCGGCAATCGCGTCGTCGACGTTCTCGGCGGTAGCGCGGTGCCAGTGTGCCAACACGTGCCGGTGGTTGTGCGGCATCACCGCGTCGGCGGTCTGACCGGTGTGAACTTCCTGGCCGCCGATGATCAACGGAATGTCGGCTTTTTCGCCCGCCATGGACTTGAGCCGCTCCTTCAGCGCGGCGCGCTCGGGGGATCCGGGAGCATAGCCCTTCACCGGCTCGTTGACCGGAGGCGGAACCCGCCGATTGCCATTGAAGCCGGCTAGCGTGCGCACGCGTCCGGGCTCCGGAGATGCCCCGGCGGCGGAGCTTCCGTCGCGACTGGATTTACCCTGACGTGACCGCGCGGGCGCGTCGGTTTCTACCGCTGATGCGGCGGCTGGGGGCGGCGGTGATGCTGACATTCCAGAGTTCCTCAGGTGGGATGCTTCTCTCGTAAGATACGCCCGCTCTCCGGAAAACGGACCCCTGTGGCCTTTGCTTGCCCGGCTCCGCGAAGTAACGTGCGCGGATGATACGTTGCCGCATTCCGCTTATTGGAGCATTGCTGATCGCAGTCGCGACCGGGTGCGTGAAGGAGCCGGTCGACTGGGGCGACGTTTCGTATCGCAATTCGCTGCTCGGTGATCCGGATACGAAGAGTGCCATCATGAGCGCGAATCTGCCGGCTGTGCGCGGTACCGGTGCGCCGTGCATCCAGAGCGTTCGCAGCACTGCCGTCGCGCCCGAGCTCGTCAGGGTCTGGTGGTCGATGCGCGCCGACAGCAGCGTCGTGCTCTCGCTTCAACATTCGCCGGACCTGGGAGCAACCTGGCAGGCCCCGATCGAGATCGACGCACGCGATCGCGGCCGTCGCGGCTGCGCTCGTCCCGCGCCCGGGATCTTCTACGATTCAGCAAGCCGATACGTCTACGTCGCCTATTTCATCGAAGGTACGGATGGCGCGGGCGTGTTCTTCGCGCACTCGATGGACGACGGCAGCATGTTCCACTCTCCGGTGCCGGTGGTCTATGGGCGCACGCCGTCGGTTGCAGCGGTCACTGGCCGCGGAGACAGCGTGGTGGTCGTCTTTGAGGATCCGAACTCCACCACGCCACGTATCGGTATCGTGTTGTCGCGCACGACCGGGCACATCTTCGAGCAGCGCGACGAAGTGACGCCGGAAGAGATTCCCGCTCGCGCGCCGTGGGTAGCCCTCGCGCACGATACGATCACGGTGTGGTGGAAGGTGCCTGACCTCCGAGGCAAGACGCCGGTGGAGCGGGTTGCTTATAGAAGCGGAGTCTGGCGCTGACTAGTCCTGCTTCTCCGCGCTCGATGTCTCCGGGCCGGGCCGGTCGCGGATCCCCTGGGGTAGAAGCTCCCACTGCTCGGGGCGCAGCACCTTCTTCGCCGCCACCACCGCGCGCGACGTGTTGCCGGACGCCTCCTCCAGCATCATCGCCACGCTGCCCGCCATTTGGGTGACGTCGCCCGCTTCCGACGACTTCGCCAACAGCGTCTTGATGTTCTTGTAGATCCTGGAGTTTTGCGACTGAAGCGAGTCCGATACGTCGGTCAGCCCGAGTATCTGCACCGCGCTCAAGTGAAGGGAATCCTTGAGGGCGAGGATGTCGGTGATCGGGTTGAGCACGCTCGCTTCGGCCGCTGATTTCTCGGTCTCCCGCGGCGGATCTCCCGCGGTGCCGTTGATCTCCACCATCGACAACGCGAGCGGCGCCCCACCCATCTCGACGTCGATGGTCATCTGCTCCGGACCCTTACTCCGCCGGGTGACAGTGCGCTGCACGGGCGCGAAGCCCATCCGCTTCACTTGGAGGCGGTACTGCGGGGCGGTCTCGGGGAAAAATATTTTGTAACGGCCGCTCGCATCGGTTGTCGTCGACCGCGTCACACCCGAAGTCTCGGCGGTGGAGATTACCCTCGCGTCCGCTACAGGCTTGCCGGCGACGTCGGTGACGCGGCCAGAGAGAACATCCGCAGCAGGCTCCTGCGCGGACACGATGTCTGCGCCGGCGCCAAGGGCGAATGGAATGAGAATCAGGAGGGAAAGTGCCCTTTTACGCATAGCTACGGTGGGTTCTCAATTATCCATTCCTGCACACCCTCGTGCAACTCCCGACCCGGCACGCCCGGCAGTCAGCTTGCGCACGGTAGAGTACTTGCAGCGGCGTCCGCCATGACTCGATATCTCGGCGCGCACACGATCAACAACGGCGGCATCCACATGGCGGTTCTCCGCGCGGGGAACGCCGGAATGACCGCACTCCAGCTCTTCACGGCGATTCCCCGTTTCTACGGTGACAAGTCGACGATAAAACCGGAGCGGGTCAGCCGCTTCAAGACAGCGCTGGCAAAAACCAAAATCAAGCCGGCCAACGTCGTCGTACACGCGGCGTACGTGCTGAGCGTCGCGACACCCGACGACGACAAGTGGACACGAGCCAGTGCGGGGCTTACCAAGGAGATGGAGCGATCGAGCACCCTCGGCGTCGGCTCGGTGTGCTTTCACCCGGGCTCGGCGGGGACGAGCGACCGCGGGGAGTCGGCGAAGCGGATCGCAAAAGCGATCGCGCAGGCGCTGAAGGCGAACGAGTCCGGCACCCGCCTTCTCGTCGAGAACACGGCCGGAGCGGGGAAGACAATGGGCAAGACGGCCGAAGAGATAAGGGACATTCTCGACGCGGTTCCCAAACCGCTGCGAGCGCGCACGGGATACGGCCTCGACACCTGTCACCTTTTTTCCTCCGGCTACGACATCACCAAATCGAAGGCGGCGTTCACGGCGGTGCTCGACGAATTCGAGAAAGTGATCGGGGAGCCGCCGTCCTTTTTCCACCTGAACGACAGCGCCAATGAGCTGGGCTCCAACAAGGACCGCCACGTGCTCATAGGGGAAGGCTACATCGGAAAGGAGCCTTTCGGCTGGCTGATGCAGGATCCTCGCAGCAGGGAGATTCCGCTGATCCTCGAGACGCCGCAGCTGAATTACGAGATCACTGATGACGATGATTCACCCGATCCGTACGACGTGAAGATGATGAAGCTGCTCGAGGATCTGGAGAAGAAATGAGGGTGAAAGGCGGGAGCGGGTCGGCTCGGATGAGCGCTTTTTCCCTCTGAAAAACCGACTTTCTCATAGGGAAACTCTTCGCTTTCCCTATTGCTTTCGTCTCGCGGGACTATAGTTTGCGTCGCTGACGGAACACGTTTTACCCTGCGGCAACTTGCATCCGATCACCAAACCAGGAGACAAGATGGCAACGAAAAAGAGGGGCGGAAGGAAGTCCTCGTCACGGAAGTCTTCCCGCAAGTCATCGAGGTCAAGCGGAAGAAAGGCGGCGAAGAAGGGCGGTCGGAAGAGCAGCCGCCGGAAATCGTCGGGCAGAAAGCGCACACCGAACGCGGCGTTCATGAAGCCGATGCAGCCAAGCAGTGATCTCGCGGCCGTCGTAGGAAGCGGCGCGATGCCCCGCACCGAAGTCACCAAGAAGCTCTGGGGCTACATCAAGCGCAAGGGACTTCAGGATCAGAAGAACCGTCGCATGATCAACGCCGACGAGAATCTCAGACCGATCTTCGGTCGCAGCCAGGTCTCCATGTTCGAGATGACCAGACTCGTCAACAAACACCTCCGCAACACCTAAGCTCCTTTGGCAACTCCGTCAAACGCGGGGCGCGCTCAAAAGGCGCGCCCCGTTTCGCAGCGTTCCCGCCTGCGCACTGTATGGGAGAATTTCAAGTCGATCGTCGGCGCGCTCGCGATCTTCCTCCTGCTGCGCGCGTTCCTCATCGAGGCGTACCGGATTCCGTCGGGCAGTATGATCCCGACGCTGCTCGTCGGCGACTGGCTGTTCGTGAACAAGGCGATCTACGGCGCGCACGTTCCGTTCACCAACCAGAGCCTGCCCGCCTACCGGGAGCCACGCCGCGGTGACGTCGTGGTTTTCGTTTCCCCATACCAGGCCGACGAGGCGCGGG
>DASSNV010000242.1:0-28415 GCA_035701245.1 Gemmatimonadaceae bacterium
GCCAACGTCTCGAAGGCAGCTGGATACGCCCTCCTTGTCACGACCGAAGGGTCAGCGAGACAGTTTGGACGCGGCATCGGTCGCGCGATTGCGATCGCCGATTTGCGCGCTGGACGACCCGGTAACGATCCCGCGGTAGCGAACGCCGCGGAGGTGGCGCGGAACGGCGGCGCCGAATCCCACGCCGGCGAGCCAAACGCTGGTGGGGAAGAGCACGGCGAAACGATGCCGGGCGATGCAACGCATACTTTCCTGCCCGGTTTGCGCTCGCCAGTCGCGCGTGACGCGCAAGGTGAGCTCGGGAACGAGCAGTCGACGCAAAAAGGGATGTACGATCCCAAGCACTGGAGCGGCATGTCCAAGCGCCGCTGGGCGATGACGGTCGATCTGGCGCGCTGCACCGGATGCGCCGCCTGCGTCAGCGCGTGCTATGCGGAAAACAACATCCCAACCGTAGGCGCGGATTGGCAGGTGGGCACGGCAGCGCCCGATCGCACCGAGTTTGGCGCCAATATCACGCGGGGTCGCGAGATGGCGTGGATCCGGATCGAGCGCTACTTCGAGGGCGGTGAAGATGGCAGCGCGGATTTCGACACGCGCTTCATCCCGATGATGTGCCAGCATTGCGGCAATGCGCCGTGCGAGCCGGTCTGTCCGGTTTACGCAACCTACCACGCGCCCGATGGGCTCAATGTGCAGGTCTATAACCGTTGCGTCGGGACGCGTTACTGCTCCAATAACTGTCCCTACAAGGTCCGTTACTTCAACTGGTTCGGATATGGCGAGCCCGCGCGTCCGCAGTACGCGTTCCCGGAGCCGTTGAACTGGCAGCTGAACCCGGATGTGACTGTCCGCGGCAAGGGTGTCATGGAGAAGTGCAGCTTCTGCGTGCAGCGCATTCGCGAAGCCGAGAATCGCGCGGCGCTGGAGAAGCGCGCACTGAAACCCGATGAATTTACGACCGCGTGCGCGGCCGGATGTCCGTCACGCGCGATTGTGTTTGGTGATGTCGCCGACGAGAACTGGACCGTCAGCCAGCTCGTGAAGGACGAGCGCGGCTATCACGTTTTCGAGGAGCTCAACACCTATACCGCGGTTGTCTATCTGAAGAAGGTGAACCATCCGGCCGCGCCGGCGGGAGGGGCCTGACCATGGCTACTGTTGCCCGGCCGGTCACAACGCGCGACGAGCCACGTCGTCCCAACATCCCCGCGGCGGATCTTCAGCTTCCGGCGGTACGCGATTACGAACAAGTCGATCGGGAAATAATCGGCACCCTTCGTCCAACCGTTAAGTGGGCGATCGGACTCGGCGTTGCCATCTTCTTCCTGATCATCGGTGCTTCGGCGTGGATGTATCAGATCTACACCGGGCTGGGCGTTACCGGACTCAATCCGCCCATCATGTGGGCGGTGTACATCGTCACCTTCGTGTTCTGGGTCGGTATCGGACACGCAGGTACGCTGATCTCCGCGATCCTGTACTTGTTCCGCGCCGGATTCCGGACATCGATCTATCGCGCCGCGGAAGCAATGACCGTGTTCGCGGTCATGACCGCCGGTCTCTTTCCGATTCTGCACCTCGGGCGGCCGTGGAAGTTCTTCTACCTGATTCCGTATCCGAACTGGCGCTACATCTGGCCGCAGTTCAAGAGTCCGCTGGTCTGGGACGTGTTCGCGATCCTGACCTACCTCACGGTGTCGGCGACGTTCCTTTACGTCGGATTGATTCCGGACATCGCCGTGCTGCGCGATCGCGAGAATATCAGCCCGATGCGGAAGCGCATCTACACGATGTTGTCCCTCGGCTGGCGGAACACGGATCGCGAGTGGAGGCACTTCGCGCGGGCCTATCTATTTCTCGCCGCGTTCTCGACGCCGCTCGTGCTGTCGGTGCACTCGGTGGTGTCGTTCGACTTCGCGATGGCGCTCACGCCCGGATGGCACACGACGATTTTCCCTCCGTACTTCGTCGCCGGTGCGATCTTCTCGGGAATCGGGATGGTCTTCACGATCATCATCCCCCTGCGGAAGTGGTTCGGACTCAAGCATTACGTGACCATCAATCACCTCGATGCGGCGGCGAAGCTGGCGCTCTTCACCTCGCTCTGCGTCAGCTGCGCTTACATGAACGAGTGGTTCGTGGCGTGGTTCAGCGGGAACGAGGCGGAAAAAGCGTTCTTCGCCAATCGCATCTGGGGCCAGTGGTGGTGGGCGTCGGCGATTCTCTACACCTGCAACGTGGTGCTCCCGCTGTCGCTGTTCGTTCAGAAGCTGCGGCGTAGCACGGCGTGGCTGTTCATCGTGTCGTTCACCATCAACATCGGGATGTGGTTCGAGCGCTTCGTCATCATCGTGCCGTCGCTCTCCCACGAATTCGAGCCGTGGCAATGGACCAGCTACCGCGCGACCTGGGTCGAGTACGCCATTCTCGCGGGCAGCTTCGGCTGGTTCTCGATGTGGTTCCTGCTGTTCATCAAGCAGCTGCCGGTGATTGCGATCACCGAGATCAAGGAGATCGTTCCCCCGCGGCTCAAGATGCGTCATCCGCACGGGATCACGCCGTCCGGCGAGCATTTCGATTTCGAGGCGGACACGCCTGGAGAGCACGACTGATGCGAGGAGTGCTTGGCGCCTTCAGGGAGCTCGACGCGGCGGTAGGTGCGATCGACGCGCTCAAAAAAACGCGGTTCGGCGACATTCACGTGTTCACGCCAACGCCGCGCCATGAGCTGGAGCATGCGCTCGAGCGCGGACCCAGCCCCGTTCGGAAGTTCACCCTCGTTGGCGGTTTGGCCGGGGTGACGTTCGGGTACTGGATCGCGATCTGGTGCTCCGACTACTGGCCGCTCGTCGTCGGCGGCAAACCGATCGCTTCGTGGGTGCCCTACACGATTTTCGGCTTCGAAGTCATGGTCCTGATCGGCGCGCTCTCGACAGTCGCCGGACTCTTCGTTTATGCCGGAATCCCGCGACTGACGATGATGGTCGGATACGATCCGCGCTTCAGTCACGGCGAATACGGCGTCTGGGTCGAGTGTCCGGCCGACAAGGCGCCGGAGGCCGAGGACCTGCTGCGCGAGCACGGAGCAGTGGAGGTACGTCGTGAGCGCTAGGGTGCGCTTTCTCGCGCTCGCGCTCCCGCTGCTGCTCACGGCGTGTGAGTGGTTCACCGATTTCAAGCGACAGCCGACTATCTCGACCTGGGAGCCGGTCAAGGATACGCTGGCTCCGTCGAGGGCGAATCCCCAGATGTCTGTGCCGACCGGTGGAACCGCGGTCGCCGGATTTCAGGTGTCGTACGGAGCATTCCCCGCAACCATCGACTCGATGGCGTCGCTGCGCAATCCGACGCCGCCGACGGACTCTTCGCTCGCCAATGGCAGAAAATATTTCCAGATCAACTGTGCCGTATGTCATGGCGATCGCGCGATGGGTGACGGGCCGGCCACCAAGTTCGGAATGCCGGGCATCAACCTGACGATGGACATCACCAAGGCGCGAACGGACGGCTACATCTTCGGAATGATTCGGAACGGGCGCGGCCTGATGCCGCCGTATAACCGCATCGAAGAGATGGATCGGTGGGATGTCGTGAACTACGTACGCGCGCTGCAGGGCGTGAACGGCAAAACCGTCCCGATCGGGCCGCTCGCGGCGCCGGGAGTCACCGGCGACAAGGTACCAGGTGCGACGGAGATGGGACCGACACGGCCGGCGCCCTACTTCAATCCGCGCGGCGAGCTTACCGGCGCCGCCCCGACTACTCCAGCAAATCCGGTGACAGCTCCCTCACTCGCACCGCCGGCGCCTTCCACTGACACCGCGGCGCGAAGCCGGCCGGATTCCGCGCGCGCCAGAACCGATAGCATTCGCTCGGGGACGTTGAGATGAGCACACACGAGCCACATCCCCTGAGCCGCGAAGAGGTACTGGTCGGCATCGATCGGCCGATTCCGTCGCTGCTGAAGACGATCGCCATCTTGCTCGCCGCGATCGGCCTCGTCGTGTTCATCATCGGCTTGTTCATCAATCCGGATCGTGTCTGGCAGGCGCTTCTGGTGAACTGGCTGTACTTCGCGTCAATCTCGTCGGCGGCAGCGATGTTCGTCGCGGCCCAGCGCATCACTACCGCTCGCTGGTCGCGGCCAGTGATCCGTTTCCTGGAGGGCTACGCCGCGTTTCTGCCGGTGGCCATGGTGCTGCTGCTGCTGATCATCTTCCTCGGAAGGCACCACATTTTCTGGTGGTCGAACACTCCGTCGGAGATTCCGGAGAAGCGAATCTGGCTGGCGCCGGCGTTTTTCCTGAGTCGAGTAACGATCGTTTTTCTGCTGATCACGGTGCTCAGCTGCTGGTTCACCTATTTGTCGGTGCGACTCGACGTCGGAATCCTGCCTGAGGGCGGTGCAAAATGGGCGCGCGGTTTACGCGAGCGGATGCGTCGCGGCTTCCGCGACGAGCGCCGTGAGCTGCACTCCACGCACTCTATCCAGGGCCGGATCGCGGTCTTTCTTGCATTCGCGTTTGCGTTCGGATGGATCCTTTTGTCGTGGGACCTGTCGATGTCGATGGATCCACACTTCCAGAGCACCATGTACGGCTGGTGGTTTTTCATGGGAGCCTGGGTAGGCGCGATTGCCAGCTGGACTCTCGTCGTAATGGCGTGGCGACGCTTTCTCGGACGCTATGACCTGATTCAGGACAAGCATTTCCACGACCTCGGCAAGCTTTGCTTCGCCTTCACCGCGTTCTGGGGCTACCTCACTTTCGGCCAGTATCTCGTTATCTGGTATGGGAACATGGGTGAGGAGACGCACTGGATGCGCCTGCGGCTGATCGAGGGCTGGCTCGTGCCGACGTTGATCGGTGTCACGCTCATGTTCGTTCTGCCGTTTTTCGGGCTGCTCTCCCGCGCAGCGAAAGTGTACCTGCCGACAATGCTCCTGTTCGCTGCATCCACTGTCGTGGGCCTGTGGATTCATCGTTACATCGAGATCTACCCGTCGATCTATGGTGCGGTCGCGCACATTCCGCTCGGGATCTGGGAGCTCGGCGTTACGGCCGGAATGCTTGGGCTGTGGGGATTCTGCTACCTCGCGTTCATGGACGCGTTTCCGCGGATGCGCGTACTGTTGATGACGTCGCCGTACCGTGACGAGGTACAGGTGCCCGTGAATCCGCACACGATGGAGCCGTTGCCGGCTCACGAATAACATCGCGCGCTGCCGCGGCAACGAGTCTACGTCTACGGATGTTCGTGGAATTCGGGGACAGCGGGTTGTGGGTTGCTGGTAGCACGGTTGCCTGTTCCCAGTGAACTACGCTGCCGACCTGTTGGCAGACCCCCGGAACCGTAGCCGTTCCGCCATCGGCGCGCGAGATGTCGGCAGCGCAGCTTATCGGGAACCGACAACTGTGCTACCCACAACCCAGAACATGTTATTCATGGATCTCAAGTGATCTTTCCCGTTTGTTGTGGTCGATGCATATATATTTGGAGCTCCGGGGCGTTAGCTCAGCTGGGAGAGCGCCTGGTTTGCAACCAGGAGGTCGCAGGTTCGATCCCTGTACGCTCCATTCACAAAAAAGCCGGCTCGAATGCGAGCCGGCTTTTTTCTTTGCGGTCTGGTCGCCGTCTAAAAAATTGGCAGGTCGTCGAAGCTCACCAGCGCCCCACCTTCGCCCTGAAGCGGTGCGTGATCGAGCGCGCTCTCGGCGCGGTGCACCAGCTCGGCGACGTTGACGTTCGATTCTGCGAGATCGGTCACTGCCGAGAAGCCCGCGCGCAGCCGGACCTGGCCGGCAATCGTTTTGTTCTGGGTCGCACGATCCAGCTCTCGCTGCAGCCGGGCAACGAGTAGCCGCGCTCCTTCGGCGTCCGTGTCGGGCGCGAGGATAGCCAGTCTCGAATCACCGACGAGGCCGACGACGTCCGACTGCCGGCTCTGCTCCCGGAATACGTGAGCTACGTCCGCGAAGCCGGTTGGGCTCTCCTTCCACAACATGCTCGAGCCAACCTCGCGGTCGTGCACCTGCGGCGCGAACGCCACGCACGCGAATGGCTCATGTCTCCGCAGAGCGCGCGCGCCGAGCTTGCCGGCGAGCTGGCGGAGACCGAACGTCGTGTAGAGTCCTGTGGTCGGATCCACGAAATCCTGCGCGCGCGCGTGCGCGAGCTCGGTGCGGGCGCGCAAAAAAGTCTGAAGCTTAACGAAGACGGGCTCGAGATCGACGGGGTGGTTGCAGTACTCCCAGGCTCCGGCTGCGAATGCGGCGAGGCGGGCACGCGGATTCGCGGGAGTTGGGGAAGTGATGATCACCGGTACCGAGTGATCGAACTGCGAGCCGTCGCGGATCCTCCGGCAGATCTCTACTGCGCCGATGTCGATCAGCGATTCGTCGACTACGAGCAGATCGTGATTCGAGAGACGCGCGAGCTCGAGGGTCTGTGCGCCTGAGCGGGTGTGGGCGGAAACGTAACCGTGCTGCTGGAAGACGCTTTCCAGGGCCCTGCTCATCCAGTCATCGCTGCACGCAATTAACGCGAGCGGAGGGCGTTCAACGGACACTTGCATCCAGCCTCCTCTTCGGTAGCTCGACTGGCTTGGCGCACATCGCGCTTTAGCCCGTAGCTTTGCGTCGCCACCTTTCGGTGGGTTTGCCGGTTTTCGGAGGTGCCGACTCGCATGCGCCCCGGAGGTAGCGTGCGAGAGAGCAGGGTCTATTCTGCAGACGACCGAGGGTCAGTCGGGTTACGGAACCCGCGGCGTGGGCCCGGGCTGCGGGTGGTACCCTAGTCGTTAACTTGTTGTAAAGAAAGGGGTTAGCGAATTATCGGCAGGGCGAGCACGAACGAGAATCTCGTGCCGTCGGTGTCGCTGTCGACCTGGAGGGTGCTGCCCATCGCTTCGACCAGCGTGCGCACGATGGCGAGCCCGAGGCCGGCGCTCGAGAAGCGAAGCTTCACTCCCTCAGGTGGGAAGCCATAGCAGAGCCGCTCGAGAACTTCGTCGGGAATGCCGGGGCCGGTGTCCTCCACCCAGAACTCGACGTGGTCTGCCGAGATCTCCGATGCGCCCATCGCAACCGAGCCGGCGTCGGTGTATCTGAGGCCGTTCGAAGTGAGATTGAGCAGTGCCTGCTGAATCGCCGATTGGTGGCCTATCCGCGCGTCATTATCAGGGAACTCGATCCCCAGCGGGATACCCTTTTCTTCGCACATCGGCTGCACGATCGAGCTAACCGCGTGCATCGTTTCGCTGATCGAGAAGGGCATCGGCTGGCCCTGGACGAGACCGTCGCCGCGAGCCGCGGAGATGAGATTGGAGACCGTGGTGCTGAGGCCGAACGCCGCTCCGTAAATGAGGCCGAGCTGTCTGTCGCGGATTGGGTTGGGCGTCGCTCGTTCGGCGCGACGCAGAGCATCTACCAGAAGAAGGATCGAGCCGAGAGGCGAGCGAATGTCGTGAGCGATGGCGACGACGGCGTCCGCGCAGTCGGCGCCAGTAAGTCGGGCGATGAACTTTCCGCGATCGGTGCGCCGCCACGCTTCTTCCGCTTCGTCGAGCCTGAGCAAAGTGCGAACGACTTCGTTCGCGTTCAGATCCTGGCCGTTTACAAGCTCGGTCAGGAAGTTGGCTCTCAGAGTCGACACGTATTCGCGAGCGATGACCGGCGGGACCGGCGCGGAGTTATCGCCCGAGCTGTCAAGACTCTGCGCGAGCCACGCAATTACCTCATTGAGGCGTTCGCGTACTTCAAGGCGTGTCTGCTTGGTTCCGTGCGCGATGCTCGTTGATGTGCGATCGGCAGCGAGCTCGAGAGCTCGCAATAGCGAAGCGGCGGGACCTGAGCGCACGGCGGGCGGCCGAGTGGGTACGTTTTCGATCGCTGAAGTTGTGGTTGGCTTCAGTGGCGGTGCGAAGGGCACGTAGTCGCTGAACTTATCCGACGCCGAAGCAGTTCTTAATGCAGTTGGGTCCATCCGCGCCATCCACTCTCCGTCACACGATTGACCCGCTCGCGGACGCCCATATTGGTGGGTGGAACGCATAAGGTCAATAGCGGCTTACACGTAAGGCTCAAGCCTTACATGTAGACGGACGTTTCCAAGTGTCGGCAATCGAAGTTCGGACGCGTGTAAGTCTGGGTGACGCGATCCTCAGGCGGTTGGTAGCTCGTCGAAACCCATGATGCTATCGCCTTGACCATCAGTGGGTACCTTAGCCAGCGCGCTCTCCGCGCGATGAACGAGTTCTGTCAGGTCGATGTCAGCCGCGGCGAGATCAGGGACCGCACAGTAGCCAGCCCGCAGCTTGAATGAGCCGCCAGTGGTGGTACTCCTTGACGCGGCATCCAATTCTCGCTGCAGGCGGGCAACCAGGAGTCGCGCTCCCGCCGCATCGGTGTCCGGAGCGAGGATGGACAACTGGGAGTCGCCAGTCTTGGCGACTATGTCCGAACGTCTGGCCTGCTCACGAACGACGTGGGCTACTTCGGCGAAGGCGCTTTCGTCGGCTTTGGGGCGCGTGCCGTCGGCTTGTGGGGAGAAGGCGAGACATGCAAAGGGTTCGTGCTTTCGCACCGCACGCGCCTCGAGCTGTTCTGCGAGGTGGTGCAACCCGTAGGTTGTGTACAGTCCGCTCGCCGGATCCATCAGCGATTTGGCCTGCGACGCGGCCAGCTCCTCCCGCGCGCGGAGGAAGGTGCCAAGCTTGAGGAAAAGGCCGTCGACGTCGAGCGGAAGGTGGCAGTACTCCCACGCTCCAGCGGCATAGGCGGCCGTTCGCCCAGGCAAAGTTGAGTGCGACGACGACACGATCACGATCGGGACTGCGTGGTCGAACAAAGGATCGTCGCGCAGAGCCACGCACACTTCAACGCCGGTCAGCTCGCTAAGTCGCTCGTCGAGCATCAGAACATCGTAGTCACCATGCCGCGCGAGCTTGAGGGCCTGTTTGCCGGACCCCGTGCGCGTCACCTTGTATCCTCTCTCCGAGAACACGCTCTCGAGCGATCGACAGAGCCACTCGTCGCTACAGCCGATCAAAGCCACCCTCGTCCGCGGTTTGATGCCGGTCATGGCGTTGCCACGCGATGCGTGGCTCCCGTATGGTGTGAGATGATTGTCGATTTCGCTGCATGACGCGTCTGCGCCGGAGTGCTGCGCGGAGCGGTTGCGTGCGATTTCTGAACGTACCAGCTGAGCGCCTCCGTAAGGCCGTCGGCTACGTCGTGCGACGGTGAGTATCCGAGCATACGCTGTGCTTTCTGTATCGAGGCTCCGGAAAAGCGTACGTCGCCCGGGCGGAACGCGTCGTACTGGGGAACGACGGTCGCGAACCGGCGGTCGTTGATCGCGAGACGGTCGCGCATCATTGCGAATAACTGATTGAGGGTGACTGACGTTGCGCACGCAACATTGTACGCCTCGCCGGTCGCATCGGGGGTGTCAGTAGTCGCAGCCAGCAGATTCGCCTGGACGACGTTGGCGATGTAACAGAAATCGCGAGTTGTTTCGCCGTCGCCAAAAATGCGGCAAGGCTCTCCGCGCAGAAGGCTGGCGATCCACCGGGGAATCACCGCCGCGTACGCTCCGGCGGGATCCTGGCGGCGGCCGAAGACATTGAAGTATCGGAGGCCCACCGACTGCAGGCCATAGCTCATTTGAAACGCCAGCGCGTAGGTCTCGTTGATCGACTTGCTGGCGGCGTAAGGCGAAAGGGGTCTGCCGAGTCGCGTCTCGACTTGCGGGAAGTCCGGCGTGTCACCGTACACGGCTGACGACGAAGCATAGACGAAGCGCTTCACCCCTGCATCCTTGGCCGCGACGAGCATATTGACGAAGCCATCGACATTCACCGAATTCGTCCGCAGCGGATCGTCCATGGACCACGGCACCGATCCGAGTGCGGCGTGGTGGAGAACGTAGTCAGCGCCTTCGCAGGCGGTGCGGCAGGTCTCGAGGTCCCGAATGTCGCCCTCGACCATGCGGAAGCGACTCGGATCCGCGACTCCCCCGAGGGCGTCGTCCAGGTTGCTGCGATGTCCGGTCGAGAAATTATCGACGCCAACCACGATCTGTCCGAGGGCGATCAGCTCCTGGAGGAGATTTGAGCCGATGAAGCCGGCAACGCCGGTGACCACCCATACTCTAGGGGTGGCAGTAAGGTGCTCTCGAAGCCGACGATACGGTGCGGAGATCACGAGCTCGCAGTGGAAGAGTTACCCGCCGGGCCGATTTCGGAGCAGCCGTGCGCGGGAGCACGTCTACCCGATCACGCGCGCCGCAATTCGCGGCAAACGTTCGGCGAGGCGAGAAGCATCTTCCATTCCCCGCCTGGCATTGCGTAGCCCGATCATAAGTCGCGCAATGACAGCAGGTTAGTGATTGGAGGAAACGGGGGGTTCGGGTCCTTGTCGCGGTATTGCCCCATTTTGTGGTAAATGACCCACAGAGAAAACTTGGGGAGACTACGGAGACCGCCGTCTGTTTTCTCTGAGGCCTACGGGACCAGCACGTTCGGGGCTTTGAGCGCAAAGAGCGCAAGGTCGGCGGCGTGATCGGACGCAAACCCCGCGGCGTCGATGCCGACATGGCCTCCCTCGTCACCACGCACGAAGCTCGGGTCGTCGAGAAAAAGCTGGATCGGCTCGTTTCGGGGTGTCGGCACGAACTCCAGGGCTACCGGCGGGCGATCTTCCCCGACAAGCCACGCGAGAAAACCGTGCTCCAGCCTGCGCTGGAAGACTCGGCAGGACATAACCAGCGACCTAATTACCCCCTCACCGTCAATCAGGCACGCCAGCACTTCACCATGCGAGCCGGTGCGATCGTTGAGCGTTGCGGCGTAAAGTCTGCCGCCGTTGGCGAGAATCGCTGCGACTTCGTCGTCGGTGATGCGGCGTCCGTTAAGGTTGAACTGATTCGTCTTGTTGATCAGTTGCACCGCTCTGGCACGGTCTCCCTGCGAGCGGTCGTGGATGACCATCGACATCTCGAGGCCGCGCAGGAATCCGGTCAGGTCCGCGCCCTCGGCGGCATCGGGCACCATCCCCTCCAGGCGGCGACGGTAAAGCGCGGTTCGTTCGGCGTCCTCGACGGTCAAGACCTGCCTGCTGAAGCTCCTGGAAACCTTGTCGAAGAATTGCGGGAGCGCGTCGTCCGTCGCGGGAAACGTGATCGCGCGCACCTGCGGAAGGGCCGTCGAAACCTCTTCGATCTCGAGCGGATTGTCATCGATGAAGACGAAGGAATCCAGGCCGAGGTTGAGCCGTGCCGCGATCTCCTTAATCTGCGAAGACTTTGCTTTGTAGCTGGCAACGATTACTACGAAATCATCGATCGCGAGCGGCATCGTGCCGGTCTTGAACGGCGCGTGCGCAAGCTCCGGGTCGTTTCTGGTCACCGCCGCCAGCAGTGTGCCCTCGCGTTTCAGCTTGGCGAGAAGCGTCTGATAGAGAAAATGTTTGTAGCCAACTCCCTCTGAGCCGAAGCGGATACCCTCGATGCCGTCTTCTCCGATCACACCGTGCCATAGAACGTTGTCGAGATCGGTGACCAGAACTTTGGCAGTCTCCCGCGAATCCTGAAGGACGCAGTCGACGGCAGCCGTGGCGATTTCGCCGAGGCGACTTCCGGCGAATGGAGTGCCGGTCGACAGGTAGCTTCCGAGCGAGAAGACTTCAGGCGCCAGCATCCGCGCACCCAGAGACGCGGCGACGTCGGTCAGCCAGAGCCGCAGATCATCGTTTGACGCCGAATCTGCGAAGAGTGGCGGCAGCGGCGCTGGCACATAGAAGAAGCGCGCGCTCGGACGCATCCGCAGCCGCTCGGCGAGTACGCGTGCGCGATCGCGCACCGTAGTGACGTCGGCGCCACGTGAAGGTACTCCAGAGCGCCAGTCAGCCTCGGGCACGAAGTCCCACGGGAACAGGAAAATGACTTCCTGCTCGCCCGGGGTCGCTGCCGACAACAGGGCCTGACCCAGCGTGTTGAACGGGAGCGTTCGAACGTGGGCCGCCCGACCCTTTTTTGCCGCAGCCGCGCGCAGAAATACGTCGAGCTTGTCGACAGCTGCGGAGGTAGCGAGCAGGAAATCCAGCCGGGGCCCGCCCCCGAAGGCGGTCAGAGTCTTGTGCGCCTCGAGAAAGTTCATGACAACAATCCGGCGTCAGCGGTCACAGGCCCTTCTCCTCGAGTAGCTGCGCCGTCGCCGCATATCCCGCCATTCTAAGCTGGTCGGCGGCGTCGAGGCTGACGCCGAATTCGCTTTCAATGGCGGCCACCAGCGAGACGTGATCGAGAGAATCCCAGCGCGGACTATTGGTTCGGTCGAGGGTCGTCACATCGTGGTCGGGCTTGAGCTCGAACACGGCGCGAAATATGTCCTGAAGTCGGTCTGAGGTTTGAATGTTCATACTGGTAAAAAGGATTCTGAGGAACTGATTTCAGTGAACCCCGGTGGGTCGAACCGGGACCACGACGTGCCGTAGGAAGCGTGTCTGCGCTGCTTTATCTTGCGCACGCCCAGATCCCACACGAACTGCCACTGCATGCGACTCCATTCGTAGCGGGGTAGTGTTGCCTGCGCGGAAGTCGCCGTTCGCTTTTGCCGCAGCCAGTCGAGAAGCTCCCCTGCCGGCGGGAACCAGCCGGGACGCGAGGCCAGCTCCTCGAGGCGAGCGCGAGTGATCGGGTTCACTTTACCGTCGCGCGCGAAGTCCTTGCCAAAGTGAGTTGCGATGATGCAGAAGCCGCCGTCGCGTTCCAGCTGCGCCTGATGAGCGGGATCCAGCAGCTCGTTGAACTCCTCGACCGACTCGGCGTCCGATGAGGAGAACCACCACGGCACGAGTGGCCGTTGTGGGTCGCGATACGGCATCGATGGATTGAACTGCGCGGTGTTGAGCTTGTTGGTGGTCAGATTCCGGCCGTACATCACGTGTCTGGCGCACAGATCACCCCACCAGTACGCGGAGCCTTCGCGCTCGCCGACGAAATAGTCGGGGTCCCAGTGCGCCAATCTTCGTACCGCGTTTCGAAGGAGCGCGGAATCGAGACGATTGACGCCCCAGTAGACGTTCTCCCGGTTGAGGGCGTGGTTCAGGTGAATGCGCGGGTAGTCGCCGAAAATCTGCCTGAACCGCTCCAGGGCGGTGACGGTGCGCGGACGCTCACTCGCTTCCATCGTTGCGCCATGCCAGGTGAGCTCGAAGCCACGCTTCTGGAGCTCGATCGCGAACGCGCGGTAGGCGTCGTCGGCGAGCGTTTGGGACGATTCGAAATCCGGACTGCCTTCCGGACACGCCACGGGCCAGACCGTCTTGGTGGTGCGGAGACCGAGCTGATGGAGCAGGTCGTAAACGGGTTTGAGATTATCTACGGTTCCGACGTCGGTGTCGTCGATAATCGTGAACGCGAACTTCTTTCCGTTGGGGAAATCCCACAGTCGATTGGCGTTCATTCTAGAAAGCGTCGTCAGAGTTCGCGTCGCCGCGCATCAGCCACCAGTCTTCAACGCGAGTAGAAAGACGCCGCTCGGCTCGGGGCTCGCGCACCATCATATGGACGCCGCCCGAGGTTTTCACATAGAAGCGGCGCGCCAGCAAGCGTGTAATCGCGGGATGCGCGGTGGTGCAGAGCAAAGCGTCGGCGCCCATCCGCCGGGCGAGCCGCTCCGCTCCCTTGAGTGCCGCGATTCCCGCCCGCTCGTCCCGCGGATCGAAGAGGATGTCAGCCAGCGTCGCCAATCGCAGGCCCTTAAGCCTTGGATCCGTCGAGTCTCCGGAACGGCGCACGACCGCCACCCCGACAAGTCGCCCGCTCGCGCCGCGCTCTCGCACCACGGCAACCTCGTAGGTGCCGCCTCGCCGCGCGTCGTAGCGCCAATGAAAATAGCGTCCATCGCGAACGGCGCCCGCGGCAACACGCTGCCGAGCGCGGAGCCACAAACGATCGAGTGCATCCTGCGATGGCAGGCTGCCGGAAAGATCGACCGAAGCAGTAAGCGACAGCGCGCGCAGCGCATTCAACGAGCGCCGGGCGATTCCAGCGCAGGCTCCTCCGACCGAAGCAACTCCCGTCTTACGGGCGAGGATGACTCCACGGCGGACAACCGAAGGGACGGCGTCGCCGAGCGCACCAACGTCAACGGTCTGCGCAATCCGAGCGCCACGCAAAACTGCGATGTAGTTGGGGAGCGCGCCGCAGTCGGTGAATCCGACCGCCTGGAACAATCGGCGGGCCGGCTGCGCGACTGTCATCGTGCCGGCGATGTCCACGTGTCGCAACATCTCGCGCAGGAGTCCAAACCCAATCGGACCGTTCTGGTGCTCGGGAAGCACCATGAAACCCTTGAGCCAGTGCGCGGTAACCTCGGATCGGCCATTCCAGAAGCGGACCGGAATCGAGCCGAGATAGCCCAACGCCTCATCATCGCGACGGTAAACCACTGACGGGATGGGCTCTCCACCCACCGCCGGATTGGTGCGGGCTCCTTCGCGCAGTGAGCGGCGAATCCTTTCGCCAGTGACCGTGCTACCCCACACCCGCCGCATGAATTCCGCGACGGAGTCGGCCTCAGCATCGGTGACGCGCGTCACCTGGACACTGGGCCTAATGTCCGTAGCCAGCGCGTTCGAGCTCACAGCGTCGAAACTGGTTTACGAAACGGTGCGTCCAGCGCGATCTGTTTCGTCAGTGCCAGCTCCCTTCTGCGCTTGATCCACCTGAGCAACGCTGCAAGACCGACTGTGAGGTAGCGGTTGCCCTCCGCGGAGTTCCACACAGCGGCGGCCCGCTCGAGGAGGAATATCGTGAACAGAAAGAGCAGCGGCCAAAACGGACTGTAAGGCAGACGAAGCGCGCGAAGCACCACGACGTAGACGTAATACTGGAGCACGTAAATGAAGAGGGAAGCAAGACCGATCTGGCGCAGCCGGCCGAGCAGGAATGGCATCATTCCCCGCCGGCCGGCCTCTAGTATCGCGGCGACCATGACCATTCCCGCTCCGCCGAAGAAAATCACGTACACCGGCCCGGGTGGGAATTTCTGGTAGGTGGATACGGAAAAGACGAGCAACGGGTGCGCTTGCTCGAACGCAGGAGCCGCGCTTCTGAAGAGATGCAGCGCGAGCTTCGCGACGGTACCCGCTGCGAAGCTCACCGCGCCGATAGAGGCGAGCACGAGATGGCCGGCCTGGTGGCGATTCTCGGCGTAATACCTACCCAGCGTCTGGCCGAGCACTGTGCCGAGGAGATAGACGGCAAACCAGGGCAGGAGCGGGAAGTCGCCGCGGGTGGCGTCGGAGAGATTTGGAATGCCGATCAGGTATTGCTTTGCGGTTGCGCCGAAACCGGTGGGGTGCCACTGGAATACCGCGAGCCAGCTCAGAACAAACACTCCGAGCGCCAGCAGTACTCGCGGCTTCGGACGCACCGAATCAACCAGCCAGGGTCCAAGCACGACCGCGAAACCGACAACATCGGTTACGTAGCCGATTTTGAATCCGGCGACGAAGCCGGCGCCCGCGAATACGTGGGAGATCGCGAGAATGGTGTGACCGACGATGAGCAAAAAGAATCCACGATCGATGAGCTTCTGTCGCAGCTGTCCGAAGGTGGAGCTGCGGGTTATGGACAGGAACCCGGCGACGAATCCGCTGACGATCACGAAGGTCGGAGACGCAACCATACCGATCAGCACCAGGTACATCCCGGAAGCGTCGGCGCCCGAAACGAACTGATAGGCATTGGCGAAGTGCGCGAGACAGACGAAGAGCATCGCCGCACCACGCGCCGAGTCGATCGATGCGACGCGCGACGAGCCGTAGCCCGGTTTCTTGACTGGTGGGTTCGCGGTTGCCCTCTCTGTCATCGTCAGCGACCTGCCGGATGGTGGCCGGCGGCAGCCGGCGTGCGGAGGAACGAGTGATTCGTCACCGAGGCAGAAAGCTGACGCTGTCTGCGCCATTCTGCGGTGATACCGACAGTCAGGAAGCGGTTGGCGGAGTGACGATCCCATACCGTCGCCAGCGCGGCGAGAAACACGACGGATGTCAGAAAGAACACGGGCCAGAGAGCGGTATTGGATAAACCGAGGTGCGGGAGTATCGCGCGATACAGCGAATACTGAATGGTGAAGAGGAAGAGCGACGACCGCCCAAGCTTCCTGAGCTGGTTGAACAACAATGGCAGCTTGTTCCGGCGATCGAGCTCAAAGATGCTGGCGAGCATGAGCAATCCCGCGCCGCCGAAAAATCCCAGGTATACGGCGCCGGGGGGAAACTTTCCGTATATGGAGACAAGGCTGAGATCGTTTACGCCAAGCGGCGCGGACGGGTTGGCGTTGCGGAAGGCGCGCACGAAAAGGTGCGCGACGGTAGCGGCGAATACCGATGCGGCGCCGACCAGAGCGACAACCAGATGCGATTGCCACTCGCGACCAGCGACGTACATCCGTCCGACTTTTTCGCCCACGACGGTGCCGGCCAGGTAGACCGCGAACCACGGTGCGACCGGGAATACGGGGATACCACTCAGCTCACCGGTCGGGCTCGTCATTCCGACGATATACAGCTTCGAGTTCGCCGTCGTGCCGATCGGGTGCCAATGAGAGATCAACCACCAGTCAACTACAAAAATGCTGACGGCCAATGCGAGGCGTCGCGGGGCTGAGATGGCGGTGACCATTGAAGGCCCGATCAGGATGGCGACCGCGATCGCGTCGGTGATGAAGCTGGTGCGATAGGCGTGGGAAAAACCAGCCGCTCCTGCAGCAAGCGTCAAGGTTAGGAAGAGGTGACCGAAAAGCAGGAGGAACAATCCACGATCGAACAGCTTCACCGTCAGCTCGCCAAATCCGCTCGGATTGGTGAGAGCGAGAAAGCCTGCAACCATTCCGCTCACCAACACGAAAGTTGGCGAGGCGATCATGCTCACCGTGCGAAGGTTGCCCGCCACGGTCTGTGACGTCGCGGGCCATGCGTAGCCCGCGGTAAAGTGCGCAAGAAATACAAACAGGATGGCGGCGCCGCGAACCGCGTCGATGGATCCGAAACGGGGATTTTTCTCCGACAGCGTACGCACGACCGACATACCCAACTCCGACCAGAAGGACAGCTTCCACCAAGGATTCGATCTCTTCACTCGCCTGCGTCTCCACAGCTGCGGTGCGAGAACGGACGGCGGGGTTGCAGCAAAAGTGCCGGGCGCAGTCACAAAAACGTCGCGTGCAGTCGATCGATAGCTGTCCGCTTAAGCCGTTACGGATACACGTTTTAGCAGGCAGGCGCCGCCAAAGCCGTTGGTGGAAAGCGCGGCATGAGAGGCGGAGGTGTAGGGGCGATGCCACATGACTGTGACGCTGACGTCCCGATTGTGGCATGGAGGCAACACGCTCCTTCTGCCGCGTCGGGAGCTCGAGTCGCGAAAAGTGAGGGCCCGACCCAGCTATCGTCATATGCGCGAATGAGATAGGGGCCAATGCCGCGATCAAACGACACCCGGCGCGCGCGGGCATTTGAAGTGCGAACCCGAGGCCCGTATTCCGCCGACGATCTCATTCTCGCATGTCACCAGAAAAATCACCAGCGACACATTTCTTTACGGTCGATGTCGAAGAGCACTTCCAGGTGCAGGCGCTGGAGTCCGTGGTGTCTCGCGACGACTGGCTGCTCCAGCCAAGTCGTGTCGGACAAAGTACGGACGCGATCCTTGAGAGTCTCAATCGCCATGGCGTCCGCGGAACGTTCTTCGTGCTCGGTTGGCTGGCCAAACATCGGCCCGAAGTAGTTCGATCGATCGTACGCGCCGGACACGAAGTCGCTTCGCATGGCTTCAGTCACCGGCGGGTCACTCATCTAACTCCGGATGCTTTCCGCGAGGAAGTCCGCTCCTCCAAAAGCGCGCTCGAGGATTTGACCGGCGATGTCGTGAACGGGTATCGCGCGCCGAGCTTCTCTATAGTACCGGGCCTGGAATGGGCGTTCGATGTACTTGTCGAGGAAGGGTACTCGTACGATTCGAGCCTCTTCCCGATTCGTCGGCCCGGTTATGGTTACGCATCGGCGCCGCGCGCTCCGTATCTGATGCGACGACCTGCAGGGTCGCTCGCCGAATTTCCGCTCGCAACGACGAACTTTTTTCGCTTCCCGGTACCAGCTGCGGGCGGCGGCTATCTGAGACAGCTCCCGCTCGGTGTCATTCGCCGCGCGTTTCGCGAAGCCGGCCAACGCGGTGAGAGCGCGACCTTCTACATCCACCCGTGGGAAGTCGATGCGGACCAGCCTAGACTTCCGGTGTCGCCGATTACGTATCTGCGGCACTACCGCGGGCTCGAGACCACGATGGGCAAGCTCGAGACTCTTCTTACTGAATTTCGATTCGCACCGATTTGCTCGGCGCTGTCACGCTTTGTGGGAACGGGTCAGACTCTTCACACAGTGGGTGTCGCGTGAACCTCGAGGTCGAACGATTCGGCGGCACCGAAGAAGAATGGGACGGCTTCGTTTCGAGGCAGGAAGGGTTCACCCACTTCCATAAGCTGAGATGGCGCACCCTCATCGAGCGCGTGTTCGGGCACCAGTGCATCTACCTCGTAGCGCGAGATTGGGACGGATCGCTCGTAGGTGCGCTTCCACTCGTAAGAGTTCGCAGCCTTGTATTCGGGCATTACCTCGTGTCTATGCCGTTCCTCAACTATGGAGGGCCGCTCGGCACGTATGCGGGAGTGCGCGCGGTCAGCGATGAGGCGGTCGCAATCGCACAGCGCGACAACGTAAAGCTCGTCGAGCTGCGGAGCCGGATCCCGCTGCCACTCTCAATGCCGGCGTCGCATCGTAAGGTGACTGTAGTCCTCGATCTGGCGTCGAGCCCTGACGCGCAATTCAAGCGATTCGACGCGAAGCTGAGAAGTCAGATCCGGCGCCCGCAGAAAGAAGGGGTGACGGTGCGATTCGGTCCGGATCAGGTGGCGGCGTTTTTTGGTGTCTTCGCTCGACATATGCGAGATCTCGGGACTCCGACGCAGCCGCTGACTCTGTTCCGCGAGCTCGCCGAGCAGTTTCCGGAAGACTGCGTGTTCTGCTGTGCGTACCTCGGTGGGAAGCCGGTAGCGGCTGGATGCGGCTTTCACTTCGGCGAGGAATTCGAAATGACGTGGGCGTCGTCGCTGCGCGCATACAACCGCGAGGCGCCGAACATGTTGCTCTATTGGGCGTGCATGGAGAGGGCGATAGCACAGGGCGTCAAGCGATTCAATTTCGGTCGCTGCACTCCTGGCTCGGGAACCCATCGTTTCAAGCTCCAGTGGGGCGCGCGCGATGAGCCGTTGTGGTGGTATGGCTTCGCGCCAAAGGGAGCGACGACTACACCTTCTCCGACTGATGGGAAGTTCCGCTTTGGACCGCGCGTCTGGCGCAAGCTGCCGGCGGCGCTGGCGACCGCCGTTGGACCAATGATCGTCCGGTACATTCCGTGACCTGGCGCTGGATCCCGCCGGTACACTCGCCAGTGCAACCTGCATCACTGGCTGCGGGGCTCGCTGCGGCAGTTGCGCTGCGAACCGACGAGCGCCGGCGATTGGCGGCCGCGCTCTCTACAAGGTATGCAGCGACGGATGCCATTCTGACCGACACCGGCACCTCGGCGCTGGTGCTCGCTCTGCGCTCGGTGATACCGAAGGGAGGTGCGGTCGCCCTCCCGGCGTATGCCTGCATCGATCTTACGAGTGCCGCTCTTGGGTCTGGCGTGCGGGTGCGGCTCTACGACGTCGATCCGATCACCCTCAGTCCCGATCTCGATTCACTTCGCAAAACAGTCGCGCGCGGCGTTGACGCCATCGTCGTCGCTCACCTGTTCGGTTACGCTGCGGACGTCGCTGGTGCCCGACGGATCGCCGATGAGCACGGTCTGCCGCTGATTGAAGATGCAGCACAAGGCGCGGGCGGCTCGATCTTTGGCCAGAAGCTCGGCAGCTTCGGTGATGTGACCATCCTCAGTTTCGGGCGTGGCAAAGGTCTGACCGGCGGCTCGGGAGGCGCGCTGCTCGTCCGCGGAAAGAGATCTTCCGACGCAATCATCGAGGCAGGCACGAATCTGCCGGGCGGATCGAGCGGGTTATCAGACGTGACGAAGCTTGCTGCGCAGTGGACGCTGGGCCGCCCCGCGCTTTATCGACTTCCGGCGTCGATTCCGGCACTCCGGCTTGGCGAGATGGTCTTCCGGCCACCGCGCCCACCGCGTGGGATTTCCCGCGCCGCTGCCACGCTGGTGATAGGCGCGATCGCGCTCGATGACTATGAGCTGCGGGTTCGACGTGCACACGCCGCGCAGATTCTGTGGTCGCTGCGTTCGACGAATATCGCTCCGATTCGGGCCATCGCGCAGAGTGAGCCTGGCTATCTGCGTCTCGCCCTTCTCGATCGGAGGGGGAGGGGGAGGGGGAGCGTGCGCAGCGGGCGATCGCTTGGGATCGCGCGAGGTTACCCGATGACGCTCGATCAACACGCCGAGCTCCAGCCGCTGCTCGTCGCGGGCGAGCGTGCCGGGCTCGGGTCTCTCGAGCTACGCGATCGGCTGTTGACCGTACCGACCCACTCTTACATGCACGCTCCCGACGTCGACCACGTTGTCGACGCGCTCACGACGGTTCCAAACTCTGTGCGCGATCCCGTGGCCGCACTCCAGGCATCCTGAATGGCATCGACACTAACGTCGTTATTTGGATTGGCGGATCGCCTGCGGCATCGGCGCCGGCACGCGGCCGTCCGACGGCGCCTCGCCTCGATGGGCACTCCGAGACGGATCCTCGTCGTCTGCACGGGCAATGTCTGCCGCAGTCCGTACTTCGAGGCGCTGCTGAAGCGCTCTCTGCCCGGCATTCGGATCGCGTCAGCCGGCTTGGTGGGTTTCGATCGGACTGTGCCGGCGGCTGCGCTCGCGACTGCCGCACGCCGAGGCATCGACCTCTCGGATTTCAGATCGCAGACCGTGGAAGCGCATCGCGCCCGAAGCGCGGATGCGGTGGTTGTAATGGATGAACGGCAGGCGCGGTACCTCAACGCCTACGCCGGCATTCCTCGGGGAAGACTCATTGTCGCCGGCGATCTGGATCCGGTCGCCACCTACTCCCGAACCATTACCGACCCGTGGCAAAAATCGAGTGACGTGTTTGAGGCCACCTTCGACCGGTTGGATCGATGCGCCTCGACGCTGATCCATCACTGGCGCGAGCACACCGCCGCACATGTGGCGGAGCGACCAGTTTCCGCAACGAACCCTGCAACCCGAGCGGCGGGCCTCGCACCTGTGCCGCAGACTCAAACATGATCCAGACAACTGCCAAGCGTTTCCAGCCGTATGCCCCCGCCGCGCCGACTGCGGTTCCGCAGTGGCCCGCCGACAGCATGAATATCGCGCACCTCCTCTGGGCGACCGCGGAGAAGTACCCCGAAGCGACAGCGATCGCCGAGAGGGAGCTCGAAGTCACATACGCCGACCTTCAATCGAGGGCGGCCCGGATCGCCAACGCACTGCGCGCGAGCGGCGTAGTCCCCGGCGACCGCGTTGGGATACTCCTCGAGAGAGGCGCCGACGCCGCTGCGGCGTTTTTCGGCGCGACTGCATGCGGTGCCGTAGCGATCAACATCAACGAAACTCTTCGTCCCCGACAGGTCGAGCACATTCTGACGCACAGCGGAAGCGCGGCGTGCGTATCGAGCGCGGCAATGCTGGGCCGCCAGCCAAGATCGATCGTAACGACGGCGACGATCCACGACGTCGCGACGATGCAGGGAGATGCGACCTTCGATCCGGTGCGTCGCGTCGGACCCGATCTCGCGCAGATCATCTACACTTCGGGGTCCACGGGGCTCCCCAAGGGCGTCACGCTGATGCATTCCAATCTTTGGAGCGGCGTGCGCGCGGTAACCAGCTACGTGCGGATCACATCTCGCGATCGAATCGCGAGCCTCCTTCCGTTCAGCTTTGACTACGGTTTCAACCAGCTGCTCTGCGCGGTCGGATCGGGCGCTCAGCTGATCGTCGAACGCTCGCCGTTGCCGCAACAGATAGTTGCGACCCTCCGCGCGGCGGCGGTGACCGTCCTGCCTTGCGTTCCACCGCTCTGGCTTCAGCTGCTCGGTACGTCAGCGTTCCGCGATTCTCCGCTTCCGGCGCTCCGTGCAATGACCAACACCGGTGGCCGCGTGCCGGTCGAGGCCGTGCGACAGCTACGCACAGCGAACCCGCATGCCCAGCTCTTCCTCATGTATGGTCTGACGGAGGCTTTCCGCGCCACGTATCTCCCTCCCGATCTTGTCGACGCCCATCCCGACTCGATCGGCATCGCGATTCCGGGCAGCGAGATCATGGTCGTGAGAGAGGATCTGTCACCGTGCGAGCCGGGCGAAGTCGGAGAGCTGGTGCAGAGAGGCTCGACGGTCTCGGCCGGCTACTGGAACGATCCGGAAACGACCGCGCGAGTGTTTCGCCCCAACCCACTGCGCGCCAAAGGTCAGCCTGACTCCGAGCGAGTAGTCTTCTCTGGCGACCTCGTACGTCGCGATGCGAATGGGCTTTTGTACTACGTTGGCCGGCGTGATGGTCTGATCAAGTCGCTCGGCTATCGGGTGAGCCCCGATGAGATCGCGGACGTCATCTACGCATCGGGTCAGGTAACTGAAGCTGTCGTGGGTACGGTACCCGACAAGATTCGTGGCGATTCGATCGTCGCGTATGTGGTGCTTACTGAGTCCGGATCGGTCGAGGCGCTGCACCGGTTTTGTCGGGCCGAGCTCCCCACTTATCTCCAACCGGGCCGCTTCGTGCCCCGCGCCGCATTACCGAGAACGTCGAGCGGGAAGTTCGACGTCCGCGCCGCGCAGGCCGAGGTCGAGGAGACAAATGCTACAGGTTGAGGGGGCCGAGGCTCTGCTGTATCGCGAGGCTCTCGAGAATCTCGAGAGTGTCTGGTCCGCGATGCCCGATAAACCTGAGGAGACTCCCGAATCGACAATCAGGGCGCTGTGGTTCGCTGCAGCCGGCGATCCACGGTCTCCAATTCGCTGCGTCGATGTCGCGCTGCCGAACCTCAATGGTGAGGGCGCGTCACGCTTTCGACAGCTCGTCGAGTTGCGGGCGTCGGGCAAGCCGCTGGCGCATTTGACCGGTCGGCAGAATTTCGCGGGACTGGAGATGATCTCCGGGCCGGGCGCGCTGATCCCTCGCCGCGAGACGGAGCTTCTTGCATCGACTGCGATTGACCTCCTACAAACCGCGCTCCTCGGAAAGGACGATGCGCTCGCGATCGATGTCTGTACTGGCTGCGGCAATGTCGCACTAGCGCTGCTCGCGAGCGATCCGCGCGTAACTGTGATCGGCGCAGACATCTCGGCTGACGCACTCGCCCTTGCGCGACTCAACGCCGAGCGCTTCGAATTCACTGCGCGTGTAAGCTTCATCGCCAGCGATCTCTTTGTCGCACTGGAGAGTCCGGCGCTGGCGCGACAGGCTTCCGTGGTAACGTGCAACCCTCCCTACATCGCGTCGTCCAAAGTGCCGGCGATGGCGGCCGAGATCTCCCGTCACGAGCCGCGGCTCGCTTTCGACGGCGGTGCGTTCGGGTTCACGGTGATCTCTCGACTTCTTGCCGACGCGCCGAGGTTTATCCGCCCTGGCGGATGCCTCTGCTTCGAAGTCGGAGCCGGAAATGGCGCCTTCATCGCCGAGCGCGCGCGGCGGAATCCAGCCTATTCAGAAGTGCGGTGTGTGACAGACGCGAAGGGCGTGGTTCGGGTGCTGGTCGCAACCGTAGTCTGACGCCAACGACCTGACCTTGGCCGTGTTGCGGGGGTGCCACACCTCCGGTCCGGCGTGCCATCGGTAGGATTCCGCGACGAGAACCCAAGTCGTTACACAGCACAGAGTTAACTCCCGCCTTACCTGGCCGCGAAAGCTCTACGGCATCGGTGCCAAGCTTGCACATTGCCGCCGCGACTCGACATGAGCCGAAAACCTTCCAATCCGCAACTTACGCAGCGCATGCCCATCACAGCGACATCACTCGATATCGATCCGGCCGCAGAAACCACGCGAATCACGAACGCACTTCGCCGGCAGCTCGGCGAGACACTCAAGCGCCGCGGTTTCGTCGTCGGCATGAGCGGGGGAGTCGACAGCTCGGTTTGCGCCGCGTTGGCAGTGCGTGCGGTGGGCGCCAAACATGTTCTCGGGTTGTTTCTCCCGGAGCGGGAGAGCGACCCGGAAAGCCTGACGCTGGCGCAGTCCTACGCTGCCGAGCTCGGCATCGAGGGCATTGTCGAGGATATCGCGCCGGTGCTCGATGGCGCGCGCTGCTATCAGCGTCGCAACGAAGCGATCCGTCGAGTGGTTCCCGAGTTCGGCGACGATTGGGGCTGCAAGCTGGTCATGGCGGGGGATCGGCTTGAAAGCGATCGCATCAACGTCACCTACCTGGTGGTGCAGCCGCCGCGCGGAGAGATGCGCAAGGTGCGACTGCCCGCGTCGGAATATCGTCAGATCGTTGCGGCTTCGAATTTCAAACAGCGTGCTCGCGCGATGCTCGAGTACTATCACGCCAACCGCCTGCACTACGCGGTGCTCGGCACGCCGAATCGTCTCGAATATGACCAGGGCTTCTTCGTGAAGGGCGGCGATGGGCTCGCCGATGCGAAGCCGATCGCTCACCTGTACAAGAGCCAGGTCTATCAGCTCGCTGAATACCTCGGCGTCCCACCGTCGATTACATCGCGCCCGCCGACCACGGACACGTTCTCGCTTCCGCAGTCGCAGGAAGAATTCTTTTTCAGCATGCCCACCCACCTCCTGGACGTGGTGCTGCATGCGCGGAACCAGGGCCTGTCGGCCGAGGAGGCCGCGGAAGAAACCGGCCTGTCGGTCGAGCAAATGACGCGGGCCTACGCCGACATCGATCAGAAGCGCAAGACTACCCGATACCTCCACCTCGGACCCCAGCTCGTCGAGCCGGTTGACCTCTCGCTGCAGGCGGCAAAAGTCTAATGTGCGGAATCGCGGGTATTGCGCGCCGGACACCGGGCGCGAGCGACCTGGAGTCGCTGGGCCGGATGGCTGCTGCGATCCGGCATCGCGGGCCCGACGGGTATGGATTTTATCTGGGCCAGCGAGTCGGACTCGCGCACGTCCGTCTGAGCATCGTGGACATCGACGGCGGATCGCAGCCGATGACGAACGAGGATGGGCAAATCGTCATCACCTACAACGGAGAGATCTACAACCATCCGGAGCTGAGACGCGAGCTGGAGCAGTACGGGCATGTGTTCAGGACGCGCTCCGATACCGAAGTGCTCGTTCACGGCTACGAGCAGTGGGGTGTCAATCTCCTGCAGCGGCTGAACGGTCAGTTCGCCTTCGCGATCTACGACCGAACCAATGAGACGGTCTTCATTGCCCGCGATCGGTTCGGCGTGCGTCCTCTGTTTTACGCCCAGCCGCATGGCGCTTTCTTTTTCGGCTCCGAGATCAAGGCCATTCTCGCCAGCGGCGAGGTGACGGCGAGCGTCGATCCGCGCGGTGTCGATGAGGTGTTCACGTTCTGGGCGGCGCGGGCTCCGCGCACGCCGTTCGCGGGCATCGCTTCGCTGGAGCCGGGATCCTACGGCATCTGGAAGGATGGCGCGCTGTGGCTGCACCGCTATTACGAGCTCGACTATCCGGAGGCCACCGAAGAACCGGCAGATGTCATCGAACGCCTCGACGAGCTGATGCTGCGGAGTGTCGGAATGCGTCTTCGCGCCGATGTTCCGGTCGGCGCGTATCTGAGCGGCGGTCTGGATTCTTCGATCACCGCATCGCTCGCGGCGAGCGCATCGCCGCACCAGCTGCGCAGTTTCTCGATCTCGTTCGAGGATCCACGATTCGATGAGAGCGAATTCCAGCGCGAAGTGGCCGACGATGTCGGCAGCCTTCACGCCATCACGAGAATCGGACAGAACAGCATCGCAGAAACCTTTCCCGACGTGCTGTGGCACACCGAGACACCGGTCCTTCGTACCGCCCCTGTTCCGATGTACCACCTCGCGAAGCTGACCAGGGAATCGGGGATCAAGGTCGTTCTGACCGGCGAGGGCGCCGACGAGCTGTTCCTTGGCTACGACTTGTTCAAAGAGACGAAGGTCCGCGAGTTCTGTCTCCGGCGGCCGGGCTCCGCGTGGCGTCAGAGGCTGCTCGACCGGCTCTATCCCGATCTCATCGCCCAAGGTCGCGGTGGTGAATTCTGGCGCCGCTTTTTCCTGGATGCGGGAAATCCGAACGAGCCGCTCTTCTCGCACATGCCGAGGTTCCTGCTCAGCGGCCGGGTGAAGGACTTCTACTCTTCTGAATTCAGAGCAGCGCTCGGCCGGATCGACGTGTTGGCTGAACTGCGTGCATCGCTGCCGGCGCGTTTCTTCGGATGGTCGTCGCTGAACAAGGCCGCCTACCTCGAGATGACGACGCTGCTGGCTCCCTATCTACTCAGCTCGCAGGGCGATCGCATGTCGATGGCTCACGGAGTGGAGGGGCGGTTCCCATTCCTGGACCACCGCCTCTATGAGTTCGCGTCGGCGCTTCCGTCCGGCTCCCGGATCCGTGGCCTGCGCGAGAAAGAAGTGCTTCGCCGTTGGGCCGCGCGGATTCTGCCGCCCCGCATCAAGGCGCGGACCAAGCAGCCGTATCGCGCGCCCGATGCCCCGAGCTTTTTCGGCCCGCAGGCTCCCTCCTGGATCGCGGATCAACTCGGCGCCGATGCGCTTCAACGCGTCGGAATCTTCTCGCCGAAGGCCGTGCAGGGGCTCATACGCCGCTGTAACGCTGGCTTGGCGACCGGCTTCCGCGAGAATCAGGCGCTGGTCGGGGTCCTGTCGACTCAGCTCTGGCACGAGCGCTTCATCCAGCAGGCAGTTTCCGTCAATCCTCTGCCGATTCGCGGAGCATCAGTACTGCTCGACGACAGTACAGCAGTCTTTTCCCAACCAACCCTGTCACCCATCTAGGATATGCAGACGCAAGATTCCGAAATCATCGCGCGGGTCCGCGGCTTCATTCAGGACAACTTCCTGTACATGCACTCGGACTTCAAGCTGGCCGACGACGATCTTCTTCTCGAGAAAGGTGTTATGGACTCGATGTCCATCGTCGAGATGATCATGTTCATCGAGACGGAATTCGGTGTTCAGGCCCGGGAAGACGAGATCAGCGAAACGAACTTCGGCTCGTTGGCGGGGATTGCGCGCTTCATCGGTGAGAAGCGCGCCGTGCTCGCGAGCTGACATCGCACCCCCTGGTACCATCGCTTGCGAGTCCGTCCCAGTATGCGTGCTACCGCTACGGTAGCGGTGCGTGATCAGATGCAGGCGTCGGGGCGGCGCCTGGCGGGCACCGCGCGCGTCGCAGCGGTGAATCGCGGCGCGGCTCTCACGTTCGTAAAAGATCCGCTGCGGGTGCTGTTGTTCCTCCTGATGATCGTGACCATCAGTCGCGTCCACCTGCACTACCCGATACTCTCGGCGCTTCGTCCGGTTCTTTTGCTCAGCGTCGGAACGGTTGGCTATGCCTTTCTCCATCCGCGGTCTCTGGCAACGACCAACGTGCTTCAATCGGGGCCGATGCGGCTGGTTGCCCTCGTCGCGGTGCTCGGCTGTCTTTCTGCGCCGTTTGGAATCTCGCTCGGCAACTCTGCATTGTTCATCCTGAACAATTTCAGCAAGACTCTCGCATTCGCGTTTCTGATCGCGCTCGCGATCCGCAACGTACGTGATCTGTACACGATGGTTTGGTCGTTCGTGCTGAGCGCGGGGATTCTGAGCTTCTTCGCGGTCTTCGTCTTCAAGCTCGAGCCATCATTCGGCGACTACTCACGTCTCGCCGAGCTGTACACTTACGACTCGAACGACCTCGGCGTGCTGCTGATGATCGGATTGCCGCTCACCTTGCTGCTGATGATCGTCGATCGCGGAATAAAGCGATGGTTGCTCGGGGCGAATCTGCTTCTCATCTCGGCAGCAATGGCCCGTTCGGGATCACGTGGCGGATTTCTCGGACTGGTCGCCGTCGCACTCGCTGGGCTCGTACTAGTGAACGGCGTTTCAGTCGCCAAGCGGACCTCCGTTCTGATCGTTGCCATGATCGCGCTCGCTTTCGCGGCACCCCCGGGATACTGGAAGCAGATGGGGACCATCCTGGCACCCAAGTCCGACTACAATTACTCCAGCGTCGACGGGCGAACCGCGCTGATCAAACGCGGGCTCGGCTACATGGCGGACCGGCCGATTTTCGGAATCGGAATCTGGAATTTCGCCAAGGCCGAGTGCAGCATCTCGCCGAAGATCGAGGACCCTGCTGTCGGCGTAAAGTGCATCGCGCCCCTCAACTCG
>DASSNV010000243.1:0-13654 GCA_035701245.1 Gemmatimonadaceae bacterium
GAACCATCTTGCCGTGCGTTATTACCGAGCAGTGGTCTCCTTCGCGCTTGAGCTCGGCGACACCGATCGGAACGATGTGCTCTCCGTCTGGCACTTCGCCTTTGGTGTTGTAGAGCATCTCGCCCTCCAGGAACACCACCGGATTGTCATCGCGAATCGCCGATTTCAGCAGGCCCTTGGCGTCAGCGGGAGTTCCAGGCGTCAGGACTTTGAGTCCGGGAATGTGCGCGAGCCAGCTCTCCCACGCCTGCGAGTGCTGAGCGGCGAGCTGGAGCGCGGCGCCATTCGGTCCGCGGAAAACCATCGGCATCTTGAACTGGCCACCCGACATGTAGAGCATCTTCGCCGCGGCGTTCACGACCTCGTCGAGGGCGAGCAGGGCAAAGTTCCAGGTCATGAACTCGACGATTGGGCGCAATCCGACCATCGCCGCGCCCACTCCAACTCCGGCGAAGCCGAGCTCGGTAATCGGTGTGTCGACGATGCGCATCGGGCCGAATTCGTCGAGCAGGCCCTTGGACACCTTGTAGGCACCGTTGTACTGCGCGACCTCTTCGCCCATCAGAAAAACACGATCGTCGCGCTGGAGCTCTTCGCGGAGCGCCTGGGTCAGCGCGTCGCGGTAGGTCATTACGGGCATCAGGATGTCGTGTCCGAGTAGACGTCGGTGTACAGCTTCTCGAGTGGCGGCTCCGGGCTCGAGTCGGCGAAATCCCAGGCGTCCTGGGCGATCGCCTTGGCCTCGTCATCGAGCTTGTGCATCTCGCCTTCGGTGAGCTCGCCCGCCTCGAACATCTTGTTGTGCAGTAGAAGGATCGGATCGCGCTTCATGTTCTCCTCGAGCTCGTCCTTGGTGCGGTAGGTTCCGCTCACCGCGTCGGACATCGAGTGGCCCATAAAGCGATACGTCTTCATCTCGATCAGAGTCGGACGCTTCTCCTTGCGTGCGCGCTCGATCGCGCGCGCCATCACGTCGCGCACGGCGAAGACATCCTGACCGTCTACCGATTCGCCTTCCATCCGGTAGCCCTTGGCGCGGACGACGACATCCTCGTTCGCTGTAGAGCGGGAGATCGCGGTGCCCATGCCGTAGCGGTTGTTCTCGATGATGAAGATCACGGGCAGGTCCCACAGGGAGGCCATGTTCAGGGCTTCGTGGAAGGCGCCGATGTTGACCGCCGCTTCACCGAAGAAGCAGACGCAGACCTGGTTGCCGCGACGATACTTGATCGCGAAGCCGACGCCGGCCGCGATGGGAACGTGGCCGCCGACGATGCCATGCCCGCCGAGGAAATTCGTCTCGGCGTCGAAAAGGTGCATCGACCCACCCTTTCCGCCCGAGCACCCGGTGTCACGGCCAAACAACTCGGCCATGATTGCGCGCGGGCTCATGCCGCGCGCGAGTGCCTGGCCGTGATCGCGATAGGCTGTGATGACGTAGTCATCGGGGCGAATCATCGACATCACGCCGGTGGAAATTGCTTCCTGTCCGATGTACAGGTGACAGAATCCGCCGATTTTTCCGAGCGCGTAGGCTTCCGCGCAGCGCTCCTCGAAGCGCCGCTGCACCATCATGGAATGGAGCAGCTCGCGGCGCAGCTCCTTGGTGGTGCTGGTCATTCCGCGGTCGATGGGTGCGGTGCCGTCGGAGCCGTTGTTCCTCGACGCCGGCTTGGCCCCCTTCGGCTGCGGTTTCGTTTCCTTCTGCTTCTGCGCTGGGGCGCGCTTGGCTTCGGTGCTCATACGCCAGCCGCCTGTACCTGCTCCCAGGCGTGGTAGCTGGATCGAACAAGCGGACCTGATTCAACGTGACGGAAACCCATCTCCATTCCTGTCTCGTACAATTGTCTGAATTCCTGTGGCGTGTAGTAGCGGTCGAGCGCGATGTGGGCGTCCGAAGGCCGCAAGTATTGTCCCAACGTCAGAATGTCGACGTCCACGGCGCGGAGGTCGCGCATGACGGCCACAACTTCCTCGATGGTCTCGCCCATCCCGAGGATCAACCCGGTCTTAGTCGGTATATCCGGAGCCGTTCGCTTGACGTAGCGGAAGATATCCATGACGCGTGGGTAGCGTCCGCCTGGACGCGCCTTCTTGTAAAGTCGCGGGACTGTCTCGGTGTTGTGGTTGTAGATCTCGGGTCTCGCTTCGAGAACGGTGCGGATGCTGTCCTGGTTGCCCTGGAAATCGGGCACCAGCACCTCGACGGAGCAGCCTGGGACGCGATCGTGGATCTGGCGAATCGTTTCCGCGAACACCCAGGCGCCAAAATCGGGCAAGTCATCCCGATCGACCGACGTTATGACCGCGTGCTGCAGGTTCATCCCGGCGATTGCTTCGGCGACGCGGCTCGGTTCGGCGATGTCGTACTTCGGCGGACGTCCGTGGGCGACGGCGCAGTAGGCGCAATTGCGGGTGCAGACGTCGCCCAGGATCATGAAGGTCGCGGTGCCGTGCTCCCAACATTCGCCGACGTTGGGGCAGTGCGCCTCCTCGCAAACCGAATGGAGGTCGAGCTCACGCATCAAGTGCTTGAGCCGCATATAGTTGGGGCCGCCGGGCGCCTTCACTTTGAGCCACGACGGTTTCCGCTCGGGAAGGGGCTCGGTGCGGTGACGCCCCATGATCTGATAGAGAGTGTCTGGCATCGTTTGGGGCCGACGGGGAGGAGAGAGTCCGTCGACATGTTGAATCTACATTAAAAGCGGTCGGGGCGAAATTGTGACAGGTCGTGGCTAAGTGGTGATTCTGTCACGAGATCGGCGATTAAATCCCCCGTAAGGGGGGCCATCAGCACGCCGTTGCGTGAATGGCCGCAGGCGTAAAGCAGCGATGGGTGCTCGGGATCGGCACCGATGAGCGGCAACATGTCGGGCGTGATGGGCCGGAGACCCGCCCACGCGGACACCGGCGGCGCCGCGCCGAGCGCCGGACAGATTTCTTCCGCCGCTGTTCTGACTTTCGCGATTCCGGCGTCGGTGGTCTCCGAGACAAAACCGGCGTTTTCCATGGTGCTGCCGCCGATCGTGGTGTCGCGGCGCGGTACAATGTATCCGCGCGGTCCGTAGGCGACGTGACGCATCGGCGCCGATCCGTACGACACGAGCTGGCCGCGCGCGGGCTGCACGTATTGCGCGAAGCGTGCACCTGCGATCTGAGCCGACCATGCGCCGGCGGCAAGAACGACGCACCGCGCCGTGCGTTCTTCGCCAGTGGCGGTGACCACGGTGCACGAGTCGTTTCCTGGTGCAACGCCTGTGACGGCGGCTGTAACTCTCTCGATCCGATCGCTCGCGTCGCAGAGGCGGTTGAGCGCGGTGAGCAGAATGGTGTTGTCGACGCAGCCGTCATCGGGATTGAGCACGGCTCCGCGTGCGTGCGCGAGCGACGGCTCGAGCTCGCGGAGCTCCTTTGCGTCGAGCCACCGCGTCGATGGGAGGGCCGTTTTTTTGAGCCCTTTGATGCCGTTCTCACTGAGGGCGACCTGGAGAATACCGAGGCGATTGAGCGGAACCCTTACTCCCGTTCGCTCGGCAAGCAACTCGACGTAGGATGGGTAGCGGTCGCGGGCCGCGATCGCAAAATCATGCGCGGCACCGGTTGCGCGCTCGACAGACGGCGCCAGCATCCCCGCGGCAGCGGGAGACGCCTCACCTCGACGAGGCTCTCCCACCAGGGCGACCCCGATTCCACGCTCGGCGATGGCTGCCGCGGCGGCGAGCCCTACGAGCCCGCCGCCGACAACGATGACTTCAGCGCTCAGCTTCGAAGACCCGGTTCTTTGCTCTCGTGAAACAACGCCGACTGGGCTATCGTAGTGATTCCAGACACTGTATCGGAGAATACCATGTTACGCGCCATCTTCATGATTGGCCTATTCGCCATGCTGGGCCTCTTCGCCGTAGGCATGGTGTTCAAGCTATTCGGCGGCATCATCGGCCTCACCTTCTTCATCGTTGGCCTCGCGCTCAAGGTACTCATCGTGGGCGGACTGCTGTACTTCGGAATCCGGATTCTCAGCCCCGGTACCGCGGCGCGGCTCAGGGAGAGGTTCTCGGGGACGAGGCTCACTCGTTACTGAGGCCTCGAAGTCTGGGGACCTGATTGCTCATGACTGGCCACTGTAGTCCACCAGGTGGCAGGCGGGAGACGTGGTCGGAGGCACAGGTATCAGCTTATCCGGCGCGTTCCTGCGTGGCGTGACGGAGCGAGAAGGCGAGTAGAAAAACTGTCTCCAGAGCATCTCTGTGCACCTCTCCCACCTGCCACCTTTTTGACTAGGGGTGCCAGTCGTCGGTGATCAGGTTTCAGAATCCGTGTCCAGAGATTCTATAACGCCCCAAGCCAGCATCGGCACCATGATCTCGTGGTGCCCGGTGATCTCGTAGCCTTTGCCGCTTCCCTGGGTGGGACGCTGGACGACATTCACGCGCGGACGGTAGTGGCGCTGCATGTCGAGGTCGCAGGTAGTGAAGCCGGTCGGTTTGCCGCCGTTCAGATTGCGCGCGATCGTGAGCGCCTTGAGAAAAACCTCCGGCATTATCACGGCGCTCCCGAGGTTGAGAGCCACGCCGCCCTTGTCCAGCGCCGGCAGCGAGGCAGCGAGACGGCGGAAATCGCGATGACTCGTGTCGCCGATTGCCGCGCCATTCGCAGCGGGATGCTGGTGGATGATCTCGGCGCCGAGCGCAGCGTGAACGGTGCAGGGAACGCCGAGGCGGGCAGCAGCGAGCAGCACCGATAGCTCGGGATTCGAGAGGGAAAGATTCCCGAGCGCGCGAGCGAGCGACTCGCCCATCCCCCAGCCATTCTTCATGCCGGCGGTGAACGCCTCGTTCATCCCCCGTCCGGTTTCTTCCGCCATTCCGAAGGTCCCATCGACAAGTCCGCGCGCGACATCTTCAGATGTCGCACCGAATCGGGCGATCTCGTAATCGTGGATGGCTGCCGAGCCGTTCATGGCGAGGTGGGTGATGACCTTGCGCTCCATCAAGTCGATGATGAGCGGCGCGAGTCCGGTCTTCACGATGTGTCCGCCGAGCATCACCACCACCGCCCGTTTTTTTCTCGCTGCGTCCGCGATCGCGGCGACTACGGCGCGGAAGTCTCGCGCGACCAGAACATCGGGCAGGGATTTGAGAAATGCGGAGAAGCTCCGATCGCTCCCGGGCGGCGACGCGAACTCCGAAGCGGCAACCTTGTTGGGCCGCCGCTCGATTGGAACGGTGCGAACTCTGGATAGATCGGCTTCCGCCGGCGGCGAAACAGGGGATGCGGCGGGCGCGCTCGCGTTCTTCGCCGCGCCCTTTTTCCCGCGAGGATTTCGGCCCTGGTTACCGCTTACGCGCTCGGCGATGGCTGGAAGGACTTGAGATAGAGATTGAGCGACCCGAATTTCAGCTGCGATTTCAGCTGCAGCATTATGTGCCGGTCATCATCCGACAGCCAGACCTCGGCGTGCCCGTTCTCCGAGAAAATGCCCTTCGTTTTGATTACCGGCTGAACGACGATCGCATTGAAGGTACCGGCTGGGACTCTGATGCGCTCCCTGCGCACGACTCTGATCCGCACCGGATTGCGGTCTGGCCGGAAGTACCGATCGAAGTCGTAGGTCTTTCCGACCTCGAGAGGAATGGTGCGCAGGAAGTACAGGAACGACCCATCGTCGAGCGGCTGGCTGACCGATTTCTCTTCCTTGGCAGGCTTCTTCGACGTCTGAATGAAGATGGCGCGCTCCGGATAAATCTCGAAGCGGCGCTCGGTGTCCTTCCCACCTTCCTCGAGATCCTGGACGAAGCGCAGAGACGACAGCGTCTCGGCGTCCATCCAGCTCTCGTAAACGTCGTTCACCCGATAGAGGAAGTTGCCGCCGCGCACCCAGAACGCGGTATGCCATGCGGCGCGACCGCGAATATTGTCGAGGGCGACGACTTCCATGTGGGCACTGCCGACTTTGAGCGCCCCAAACTTGACGTCGTACTCCATGCGCTCACCCGGCCCGAACGGCACCTCGGCGCGTTTGACTGACGACGCGGCGACGTTCTGGGCGTTTCCCGTCGACGGCGTCTGAGCCCACGCCGAGGTGGCGGTTGCGGCGAGCACAAGTACGGCACGCGACAGCAGGGTGCGCGATGTCACGCTGCACCTCCGGCTGACGGAGCGAATGTTCTGGCTTTGCGGGAAAAACGAAAAAGATTCATGGCGTCTGCGAATGGTCTGACTCGCGTCTCCCGAGTGCGAACATCGTACCGCGGCGCGAGGTCCACGTTCTCGACACGACGCGCGAATGGCCGCGTCTTGAGCAGCAGCTCCGCATTCGCCGCCCAACCGTTGCCGGTGACTATCGGCTTGTCCGCCAACGATTTGAGCAGCTCGCGAAGAACCGAGATGCGGTAAAGACGGAAGGTGGTGAATGGATCCGCCGCGTCGGTGCGGGGCAGTCCGGCACGCTGCATCCAGTTCGCAAAAGCGTGCAGCCTGCGCACCGGTGCCGGCGCTTCGGCCATCTCCTGCCGGGCAGCGACGATGTCGGCGCCACCCTCGAATCGCTTGACGAGCTCCGGAATGTGCTCGGGCTGGTCCGTGAAATCGGCCTGCATCACGATCAGCGCATCACGCCGCGCGTAGCGGGTGCGACGCGAAACTTCCCGCACCAGGCGATCGAGCGCGTAGCCGTAGCCGCCGCGCTTTTCGCCCCGGATTACGGTAAGTGGAATAACCTCAGCGTAGGGCTCGAGGGTCTCGAGACTGCCGTCGGTACTGCCGTCGTCGTAAACGACGATCTCGTACTCGCGCGAGTAGTCCTGAAACACCCGTCGGATGCGCCAAAGGAGCACACCTACTGTGGGGCCTTCGTTGTAGGTCGGGATGCAGATGTAGATCAAGCTTGAGTCCGGTGCTGAGGGGCTGCGTTGGTGGTGCTGACGCAAGATAGGAGGGCCAAACGAGAAGTCGCTACCCCGCCATCAGTCTATTGTACACCTCAGCCGTACGTTGGATCATCCGGTTAGCGTCGAATTCGCGGGCTCTGAGCCGCGCGCCCTCCGCGAGCATTGCCCGCAACCCGTCGTCGCTTATCAGCGCCGCCGCGGCGCGAACGAACCCCGCGATGTCGCCAGGGGGAACGAGTAGGCCGCTCTTTCCGTCCTCGATCACTTCAGGCAATCCCCCGACCGCGAACGCGATGGGGGCAACCCCCAGTGCCATCGCGTCGATCACTGCTGTCCCCAATCCTTCTGATCGCGACGGATGCCAGAGCACATCGAGACCGGCCATGGCGTCGTGGATCTCTTCGACAAACCCGGCGTCGAATCCTTCGACACCCGACACAGTCGTGCCGCCTTTGCCCTTGCCGCCGAGCAGTACAAGTCGCGTGCGACGAAAGACTTCTCCGGGCAGCTTGCGCGCGATGCCACCGACCATGTCGAGGCCTTTCTCCTGGGTCATCGCGCCGACGACGCCACAGATAACCGCGCTCATCGGCCAGCCCCGCTCCTTTCTCCAGTTGCGCGGCCGTCGCACCTGCGGCGCGGGCACGCCGGAATGAACGACCTCGATGAGCCGCGACGGAATGCCCGCCTTCACCATGACGCTTCTGACCGCCTCAGAGATGGCGATGAACGCATCCACTCCGTGGCGGTACTTGAGACGGACCTGCTTGGGTGGAAAGACGACGCGCCTCGTCACTACGAGCTTCGTTTTCCGCTTGCCGAGCAGTGCGAGCCTGGCGATGGAGTGTGAGCGGGCGTCGTGGGCGTGAACTATTCCCGCGTTCCATTCTCTGGCGACGGCGCGCAGCTCTCGCGCGGACCGAATGTCCCACTCGCCGCGCAGCGTGAGTCGATAAGTGGGCAAGCCGGCGTGCTCGGCGCGGCGGATGAGGGGCGAGCCGGTCGGCGCGACGACGAGGGTTCGATAGCCGAGGTCGCGCAAACCGGTCGCGAGCAGGAAGACCTGCCGCTGGCCGCCACGCCAGCTGCGCCCGGAGTCGACGTGAAGTATCCGGGGCAGGTCCACTATGCTTCGAGCTTCCGCGCGAACGCCCGGAACAGCCCCCGGTCCCATGGCTCCGATGAAGCCGTCATCTCCTCCGGGTGCCATTGGACTCCCATCGCCCACCAGTTCCGGTCGGTGGACTCGATTCCTTCGATGACGCCGTCGGACGCGCGCGCGGTGATCCGCATGCCGGCCGCGACATCCTTCACCGACTGATGGTGAAAGGAATTGACGGACCGCTGCTCGGTGCCAATCGCGCGGGCGATCAATGATCCGGGCTCAATCGTGATATCGTGGGTGCTGGCGTCGCGCGGTCCATTCTCGTCGTGATCGATCGTCGTGTCGACCTGCGAAGGAATGTCCTGGACGAGAGTGCCGCCGAGCGCGACGTTCAGGATCTGGACGCCGCGGCAGATGGCGAGGACGGGCGTCCCCCGGTCCCGGGCGGCGCGGATCAGCGCCGCCTCTGTCGCATCGCGCGCGGGGTTCACGGAGCGTACTTTTTCATGCCGGTTTTCGCCGTAGAGGGCGGGATCGACGTCTTCCCCACCGGTCAGCACCAGACCGGAAACTGAATCGAGCACGGAAACCGCCGCTTTTTCACTCGAGAGTGGCGGAACGATGAGTGGTATGAGCCCTGCGTTTTCGAGGGCTGTAACGTAAGCGGCGGTTAGCCGGACACGACTGGTATCGCCATCGGGGCGGATGCTAGCGGTAACAGCAACTGTGCAGGCTGGAACCGGCTTGCGCGCGGACGACACGAGTGATCTCTCTTCGACAGGGTGGTTTGATTCTGCTGCTCGCCGCCGCGTCGGCGACAGATGCACAGCCCCAAAGGTTGAGCGGGCTGCCCGTCGCCTGCAAGGGGGAGCGCATCAGTCGCATCGACATCAATGCGAATCCCCCGTTTCGTATCACCGGCAACAACGTCTGGCAGCGCCTGGGCAGGTACGCGGCCAAGCAGCACGTTACGACCCGCGATGCGGTGATCCGCAGGTACCTCGCACTGCAGCTGGGTGATCGCTGCACGGAGCTGCGGCGATCGGAGTCGGAGCGCATCCTGCGCGCGCAGCCGTTCATCGCCGACGCCAGCGTCCTGGCGTACGCCGACGGCAACGGCGGCGTCGCGCTCGATGTCACGACCGTCGACGAAGTCTCGATACTGGTCGGGATGGGGATCGGGGGTGGATCGCCCGCCATCCACTCCCTGCTGCTCGGCGAAGACAACCTGCTCGGCAGCGCCTTTCACGTGGATGCGGAGTGGAAGAAGGGCGCACGCTTCAGGGATATCTACGCTGGACGCATCGTCGATTACCAGTTTCTCGGACGCCCGTACCAGATGATGGTCGAGGGCGGTCGGCGCGAGCTGGGGAGTGACTGGGCGACCGAGCTCAGCCATCCCTTTCTCACCGATCTGCAGCGGCTCTCCTGGCGCACCACGGCGGGGAATCTCAACACCTACTTCTATTTTCGGCGGCCGGGCGCGGAGCCGGCGGCAATCCGTATCGCGCGGTCGTACAGCGACATTGGCGGTGTCGCGCGCATCGGCCCGCCGCTGGGCAAGCTGGCGATGCTCGGCGGCTCGATCTCCTTCGAGGACGAGCGGCCCGCGCAATCCCCGATCCTCGTCACCGATGCCGGTCTGATCCCCGATACCAGCACGGCGCTGATCAACCGTTACAGGATTCATCAGACGGCGCGGATCAATGCGCTGTGGGGACTGCGGGACGTCCGATTCGTGCGCGCGAGCGGCTTCGACGCCATCGAGGGAACTCAGGATCTTCGCACCGGATTTCAGCTCGCAACGCTGGTCGGCAAGGGCATGAAGATTCTGCGCGGCAAGGAGCGCGACTGGTTCGTCTCGAGCGATCTCTATTATGGAATGGCGACACCGATCGCCTACGCCGCGATCGACGCAGCGGCCGAGGGCAGGCGCAGTCCGGAAGGGGAGTGGGACGGAATTCTCACGCACGGCCGCGCCGCGCTCTACCTCAAGCCCTTCAACCGGCAGACTTTGATCACCGACATCAAGTGGAGTGGCGGCTGGAAGCAACGCATTCCATTCCAGCTGACCTTCGGCGATCGGGACGGCGGTATGCGGGGATTCCGCTCCGCGGATGTCGGTGGCGCGCGCCGGGTGGTCGGTCACTTCGAGGATCGCTATCTCGTCGGTCGCTACAAGGACTTCGCGACGTTTGCGGTGGCGCCCTTCTTCGAGGCGGGAAAGCTGTGGGCGGGCGATTCTCCGTTCGGTGTGAACACACCGATCTATGCTTCGACCGGTATCAGTCTCCTGGCGGCATCACCACCTCAATCCCGGCGCACGTTCAGAGCAGACCTCGCGTTCCCGGTGCGCGGACCGCGCGGTCACGGCTGGGAGGCGCGGCTCACCGTCATCGACTGGACGAGAACGTTCCGGGTCGAGCCGCGCGACATCTTCAACAATCGCGAGCGGTCGATCCCGTCGTCGGTCTTCAACTGGCCGTAGCTTCTGGATTTACGTGCGCAGTGGCCCGATGCCTACATGATGCGTCGGCGATTTCAGTTTCGGGCATCCGGCATCCGGCAACGGTGCCACCGGCAACCCGCAACGCGTTATCCGCAGCTGCGGAGAACCGCTGTCCTTGTTCTACCTGTCCCCGGCCGGCACTCCGCGCATCATCCGTCGCACCGGAAACACCAGCAGCGCGCAAACAACGGCCGCCGCAAATAGCGACAATGACGTCTGCTTGAACAGCGCCGGCATCTGCTCGAGCTTCTCGGGATCGATGTGTCCGCCAACGAGGCCCGCAATCAGGTTGCCGAGCGCCGAGGCCATGAACCACACGCCCATCATCTGTCCCTTGAACTTTGGCGGCGCCAGCTTGGTCATCGAGCTGAGCCCGACCGGACTGAGCGACAGCTCGCCAAAGGTCTGGAACAGGTAGCTGAGCACCAGCCACCACGGCGAGACCAGAACGTGCCCGCCACCGTTGATCACGATGTTGGCGGCGAAAAGCATTACCAGAAATCCGAGGCCCGCGAAGAAAAGTCCCCACGCGAACTTCGCCACGCTCGACGGATCTTTTCCGCGCTTGCCGAGCGCGATCCAGAGCATCCCGAACACGGGCGCCAGCGCGATGACGAATACCGAGTTCGCCGACTGCAGCCACAGGGTGGGCATCTGCCAGCCGAAGACCACGCGGTCGGTGAAATCGTGCGCGAAAAGATTCAGCGACGTCGGTGCCTGCTCGAAGGCTGACCAGAATATCGACGCGAAAACGAATAGCAGGAAGATCACCAGCACGCGCCGCTTCTCGGCGCCGTCGAGCCCGCCGAGGGCGAAGACGTAGAGAAAGTATAGAAGCGCTAGTCCGACGATCACGACCGTCATCCGGCGCGCGATGTTGACCGGGTTGATCGCCATCACACCGGTCATCGTGAGCAGCACGAGCAGGACGATGATCGCGACGCTGATCCAGATGACGAGCTTGATGCGTCTGTGCTCGGCGGGATCGGTAGATGCCGGCGCGACGCCCACATCGCCAAGGGTCTTGTCCGCGCGCGCCCAGTAGGTGAAGACGCCGATCAGCATCCCGACGCCCGCGGCGCCGAAGCCGAGATGCCAGGCGATCTTCTCGCCCAGGTAACCGGTGACGAGCGGAGCGATCAGCGCGCCGAGATTGATGCCCATGTAAAAAATCGAGAAGCCGGCGTCGCGTCTCGAGCCGCCTTCGGGGTAGAGGTCTCCGACTATGGCGGAGATGTTCGGCTTGAGCAGTCCGGTTCCGAGCACGATCAGAATCAGGCCGATGAAGAACGCCGAGTGCGCGAATACGATCGATAGCGCGATCGAGATGTGTCCGAGCGCGATCAGAATTGCGCCGTACCAGATTGCGCGCCGCAGGCCGAGTAGCCGGTCGGCGATCCAGCCGCCGGGCAGCGCGGATAGATAGACGCAGGCGGAGTAGATGCCGACGATGGCGCCCGCGGTCTCGCGGGAGAATGCGAACCCGCCGGTCGCGAGCGCGGCGGTCATGAACAGAATCAGGAGCGGCCGGATTCCGTAGAACGAGAACCGCTCCCACATCTCGGTCAGGAAGAGAGTCGAGAGCCCGATCGGCTGGCCGAAAAAGGTGCGCGTGCTGGCGCCGCGGGTTAATCCGGGCGGCGGCTCGTCGTGCGTTACAGTGCCCGCCTGCGGCTGATCAAAAACATCTTTCGAGTCTCTGGCCATTTTTCCGGGGGTTTGAGTCCGTCAGGCGTGAACCGCGGCGAGCGGAAGATACCTCTCAGGTGGATGTACGCCACCGGCCTGCTTTTGTTGCTCCCAGGTTATCGTCGTGGGCGGCTGCTTGATGCACGCGACGAAATGTCCGGGTGATTTTTCCTCGAGCGGCGGCACGATCGCGGCGCAAGCTGCGTCCTTGGCCGGGTGATGGCAGCGCGGATGAAACACGCAGCCGGACGGCGGATTGGCCGGCGAAGGAACATCGCCCTGGAGGATAATGCGCTCCTTGCGCGCCTTCGGATCGGCGACCGGCACCGCCGACAGAAGCGCCTGGGTGTACGGCATCAACGGAGTTCCGTACAGGTCTTCCGAGGTCGCGAGCTCCACGACCTTGCCCAGATACATGACCGCGACACGATCAGCGATGTGCTCGACCACCGACAAGTCGTGCGCGATGAACATGTAGGTGAGGTTGTGCTCGCGCTGCAGATCCTCGAGGAGGTTGATCACCTGCGCCTGGACCGATACGTCGAGCGCCGAAACCGGCTCGTCGCAGACGATGAACTTGGGCTCGACGGAGAGAGCGCGCGCGATGCCGATGCGCTGGCGCTGACCTCCCGAGAATTCGTGTGGATAGCGATTGGAGTACTCGGCGCGGAGCCCGACTTCCTGGAGTAACTGGCGCACTCGCGCGTCGGCAGCCGAGCCTTCGGCGAGCTTGTGGATTGTGAGCCCTTCGCGGATAATGGCGCCCACGGTCATGCGCGGGTTGAGCGACGAGACGGGATCCTGGAAGATGATCTGCATCTCGCGTCTGAGCGCGCGCAGCTCCGATGTGTTCATCGCGCGAACGTCGCGCCCCTCGAACATGATCTCGCCGGAGGTCGGCTCTAGCAATCGCAGTATCGTGCGGCCGGTGGTGGTCTTGCCGCAGCCCGATTCGCCGACGACGCCGAGGGTCTCGCCGCGGGAGACGTCGAGCGAAACATCATTCACTGCTTTCACGGATCCGACCTGACGCGCGAAGACGCCCTTCTTGATCGGGAATTCCTTTCTCAGGTTGCGCACGGAGACGAGCGGTTGCGCGCCGTTCATGCGGCCGCAACTCCTTCCTGAACCACGATCGGCGGATGGGGATGATTGCGACGCTCGGGCTCGATGGCGAGGTGACAGCGCGAGACGTGCGCGCCGGATCCGATCTCGTAGAGCGGCGGGTGCTCGCGCGCGCAGAGATCCCACGAGTACGGGCAGCGGTCGCGGAAGCGACAGCCGTGGGGCCAGTCGGTCGGCGCGGGCACTGTCCCGGGGATGACGTTCAGACGGTCCTTGTCGTGTCCGATGTGGGGCATCGATCCGATCAGGCCTTCGGTGTACGGATGATGGGGCCGCGCAAACAGCTCATCGACGCTGGTCTCCTCCACGATCTCCCCGGCGTACATCACGATCACC
>DASSNV010000244.1:0-8512 GCA_035701245.1 Gemmatimonadaceae bacterium
AGCGCAGGCCGCCAATCCTTCGGTTCCATGGAACGTGCGGTACTTCGGGGCGATGGCGCACGGCCTGATGAAACATTGGGGGCCGGCCGGTCAGGAGCTCTCCGCTCTCAAGTCGATGGCGGCTTCCGACGCGAGCGTGCCACCGGCAACGGTTGCGGCCCTCGAAGGCTACCAGCTCACCCAGCAGGGCAAGCCGGCCGACGCGCTCAGGATTCTGATGGCTGCCGACACCACCAACGTCCTCGTCGCGAGTCGCATCGCCGAAGCCCACGCCGCACTCGGCCACCAGTCAGAAGCCGACATCTGGAACAGCCGTATCAAGGCGAACTACGCGGTGGCGCTGGGCGATTTCACCGACGTCAATTCGAGGAGGAGGGCTTCTGGGACTCGGCGTTGAGACCGGGGCGCTGCGTCGGCATCTAACAGTACTGAAGCGGGCAGCTGCAAGCTTTACAGCAGCTACGCCAACAGCTTCTGCGCGTCGGCCTTTTGTCGCCGTCCCACGCCGACGAGACGTGATGCGTCCCGAGAAGCTGTTGGCGTAGCTGCTGTGAGGCTTGTGGCTGCCCGCTTTCGTACGAGCGGTGGCCAGCGAACCTCCGAGATCTCTCTTGCTCACCCTCAACCAACTCTCTACCTTTCCGGCATGTTGAATTCGCGCAACTACCGACTCCTTCCGACCGTCCGCGCAATTAGAAATGCGGGGAGCGGGAGAGCGTGCGCGGGCAACAACACAGACTCATAGCAGGTTGCTGATCCAAAGCGCAAAGGCCTCTCCCTGAAACGGGCGAGGCCTTTTTTTGTGTCCGAATTCCACCGGAGCAGAGCTCCAGGGTAGCGATGACGGGAAAGCAGGGGTTGTACGATCCGGCTTACGAGCACGACGCCTGCGGCATTGGCTTCGTCGCCCACGTCCACGGCGTCCCGTCGCGCGACGTCGTCGATAAATCGCTCACCCTGCTGGTGAATCTGTCGCACCGCAGCGCCGTGGCCGCCGACGCGTGCACCGGCGACGGCGCGGGCATTCTGCTCCAGATCCCGCACCTCTTCTTCCGCCGCGTCGCCGCGCCGGCGATCCCGATTCCGGATCGCGGCAGCTACGGCGTCGGGATGGTCTTCCTGCCGCCGTCGCGTGGCGATCGCGCGACGTGCGAGAAGATGATCGAGGCCGCCGTCGCCGCCGAAGGCTGCACCGTACTCGGCTGGCGCGATGTTCCGGTAGATGACTCGGTCCTCTCGACTGCGACGCGTCGCGGGCGCCCCGTCATCCGACAGATCTTCGTCGGCCGCCTCGGCGTCGAGCGCGAGGTCGACAGCGACTGGGCGTTCGAGCTCACCCTCTACGTGATCAGACGACGCATCGAGGCAGCGTTGCGGTCGATGCAGCGCGGCAACGATTGTTACGTCGCCAGCCTGTCGTCGCGCACCATCGTTTACAAAGGGATGCTGACGCCGGCGCAGCTCACCGGGTTCTACAAGGATCTCGCCGAGCCCGACGTCGCGAGCGCGATCGCGCTGGTGCACTCGCGATTCTCGACCAACACGTTCCCGTCGTGGCGACTCGCGCACCCGTATCGCTTTCTCTGCCACAACGGCGAGATCAACACCCTGCGCGGAAATCTCAACTGGATGCGTGTCCGCGAAGGCGTGATGCGCTCGTCGCGTTTCGGAAGACGACTCGACGGACTGCTGCCGGTTTGCGGCGATAACCAGAGCGACTCCGCGTCAATCGACAACGTGCTCGAGCTGCTCACCCTTGCGGGTCGTCCGCTCGCGCACTCGATGGCGATGCTGATTCCTGAAGCGTGGGAGGGACACGCGGGGATGTCGCCCGAGCGCCGCGCGTTCTATGAATACCACTCATCGCTGATGGAGCCGTGGGACGGACCGGCGGCGATGGCGTTCACCGACGGTCGACAAGTCGCGGCGGTGCTCGATCGCAACGGGCTGCGACCGGCGCGCTACGTCGTCACGGCTGACGACCTGGTCGTGCTCGCATCCGAAGCCGGAGCGCTGCCGATTCCCGCTTCACAGATCCGCGCGAAGGGACGGCTCGAGCCGGGCCGGATGCTCGTCGTAAACACCACGCAGGGCCGAATTCTCGACGACGAGCAGGTGAAGACCGAGCTCGCGTCGGTGCGGCCGTACCGGCGGTGGGTCGCGGAGCAGCGGGTTGAGATGGCGGCGCTGGTGCGGGAAGCGGGAAGCGGGAGGCGCGAAGAGGGAGGCGCGACGGCGGATGCAACGATCGCCACCGGCTCCGCAGCCGCTTCCCACCTCCCGCTTCCCGCCTCCCGCCTCCCGCTTCCCACCCTCCAGCGCGCGTTTGGCTATACGGCCGACGAGCTCAAGATGGTTCTGACACCGATGGCGGTGGCGGGCGAGGAGCCGGCGGGCTCGATGGGGAATGACACGCCACTCGCAGTACTGTCACAGCGGCCGCAGCTGTTGTTCTCGTACTTCCGGCAGATGTTCGCGCAGGTCACCAATCCTGCGATCGACCCCATTCGCGAACAGCTCGTGATGTCGCTCGCGATGAATCTCGGGCCCCAGGCAAATCTGCTCGAGGAAACCGCCGAGCACGCCAGGCAGGTCCGGATCGCGCAGCCGGTGCTGGCGGAGGAATCGATCGAAGCGTTGCGCTCCGTTACCGAGCTCGAGCTGCGCGCGACGACGATCCCGACGGTGTTCTCCGTCACCGACGGTGAGCAGGGGCTAGAGGCAGCGGTGCGCGAGCTGTGCGTCGCCGCGTCGCGCGCCGTTCACCAGGGTGCCGGGATTCTGATTCTGAGCGATCGCGGCGTGGATGCCGACTTCGCTCCAATCCCGGCTGCGCTCGCCGTCGCGGCTGTGCACCACCATCTGATCAGAAAAGGCCTGCGCTGGCGTGTCAGTCTCATCTCCGAAACTGGCGAAGCGAGAGAGGTCTCGCACCTTGCGCTACTTATCGCTTACGGCGCAAGCGCGGTACATCCGTACCTGGCACTCGAGACAGTAAGCCAGCTGGCTGCCAGCCAAAGCTCCGAGCTGCCTGGAGTCCAGCCGACAGCTGCCAGCTGGCCGTCAGGAAAAAGCCCCCAGCCGCCCGCTGGCCCGCCCCCGGCCGCCCGCCGGTCGTCTTCTGTTGCAGTTGCCGTCGGTGAAGCGGAGGCCCACTACATCAAGGCAGTCGGCAAAGGCTTGCTGAAGATCATGTCCAAGATGGGGATCTCCACGCTGCAGAGTTACTGCGGCGCCCAGCTCTGGGAAGCGGTCGGGCTCAGCAAAGCGCTCATCGACCGTCACTTTACCGGCACTCCGTCGCGCGTCGGCGGGATCGGGATGGACCTCATCGCCGAAGAAACACTGCGCCGGCATCGCGCTGCTTTCGGCGACGACGCGACGACGCGTCTCGACGTCGGAGGCGAGTACCAGTACCGCGCCCAGGGCGAGCACCACAACTGGAATCCGATGACGATCGCCAAGCTCCAGCACGCGACGCATGGCGAGAATTATTCGACGTTCAAGGAATTCAGCACGCTCGCCAACGACGAGACGCGCCGTCAATCGACGCTGCGCGGCCTGCTCGATTTCGTCGAGCGCGATCCGGTTCCGCTCGAAGAGGTCGAATCGGCGACCGAGATCACCCGCCGCTTCTGCACCGGCGCGATGTCCTTCGGCTCGCTCAGCGCCGAAGCGCACGAGACCCTCGCCATCGCCATGAACAGGATCGGCGGCCGCAGCAACAGCGGCGAAGGCGGCGAAGATCGCGCCCGCTTCGGCACCGATCGCAACAGCGCCATCAAGCAGGTCGCGTCGGCACGCTTCGGCGTCACCGCCGAGTATCTCGTCAACGCCAGCGAGCTGCAGATCAAGATCGCGCAGGGTGCGAAGCCGGGCGAAGGTGGTCAGCTCCCCGGTCACAAGGTCGATGCGATCATCGCACGCACGCGTCACTCGGTGCCCGGCGTGACGCTGATCTCGCCGCCGCCGCACCACGACATCTACTCCATCGAAGATCTGGCGCAGCTGATTTACGATCTGAAATCGATCGCGCCGCACGCCGCCGTCTCCGTGAAGCTCGTAGCCGAAGCCGGCGTCGGCACCGTCGCCGCCGGCGTCGCCAAAGCGCGCGCCGATCTCATCCTCATCTCCGGAGATTCCGGCGGCACCGGCGCATCGCCGCTCTCGTCCATCATGCGTGCCGGCAGTCCGTGGGAGCTCGGTCTCGCCGAGACACAGCAGACGCTGGTGATGAACGGACTGCGCGGGAGAGTGAGATTGCAGACCGACGGCCAGCTCAAGACGGGACGCGACGTCGTCGTCGCTGCCCTGCTCGGCGCCGACGAGTTTGGCTTCGCGACCGCGCCGCTCATCGTGCAGGGCTGCGTGATGATGCGGAAATGCCATCTCAACACCTGCCCCGTCGGCATCGCCACCCAGGATCCGGAGCTCCGCGCGCGCTTCGCCGGACAGCCGGAGCACGTCGTCAACTATTTCTTCTTCGTCGCCGAAGAAGTGCGCGAGATCATGGCTCATCTTGGCTTCAGGACGATGGACGAGATGATCGGGCGCACCGACATCCTGCGCGCCACGCCCCCGATCGAAAGCGCGAAGGCGAAGACCCTGGATTTCTCGGCGCTGCTGCACCTGGCGATGCCGGCGACGATGGCGCTCGTCGATCGGGTGGAGCGGCACCACGTCCGCCGCCGTCGCGCGCGGCCGGCGCAAGTAGGCGACATGAACGCGAAGCTCGTGCAGCTCGCGGCGCCCGCATTGGAGAGCGCGAAGCGGGTAACCGCGACGCTCGACATCACCAACGCCGATCGCGCCGTCGGAGCGACCCTGTCGGGCGAGATCGCCCGGCGCTTCGGCGATGTCGGTCTCGCAGAAGACTCGATCTCGATCAGGTTCAACGGATCGGCCGGCCAGAGCTTCGGCGCCTTTGCAGCGCGCGGCGTGTCGCTCGAGCTCGAGGGCGAAGCCAACGACTACCTCGGCAAAGGATTATCCGGCGGACGATTGGTGGTGCGGCACCCACGCAACGCGCAGTTCATCCCCGACCAGACGGTGCTGATCGGCAACACCGCGCTTTATGGAGCGACGTCGGGCGAAGCCTTCATCGCCGGCACCGCGGGCGAGCGATTCGCGGTGCGCAACAGCGGTGCGATCGCCGTCGTCGAAGGAGTCGGCGACCACGGCTGCGAGTACATGACCGGTGGTACCGTCGTCGTGCTCGGCAGAGTCGGCCGCAATTTCGGCGCGGGGATGAGCGGCGGCCTCGCCTTCGTGCTCGACGAGTTCGGCGAGCTCGAGCAGCGCGCGAACAAGGCGCTGGTCGATCTCGTCCACGTCGCCGATTTCGGCGAGCGCGATCTGCTGCGCAGACTGGTCGAGCAACACGCGCGACTTACCGGCAGCGCGCGCGCCAAGCGTGAGCTGGGACACTGGGATCGCGCGCTCAAGAACTTTCTGGTGGTAGTGCCGCGCGAGTACAGACAGGTGCTGGAGCGCGGGGCGAAGGTGGCGGGCGACGGCGGATCGTCGCGCCAGGTTCTTTCGATCGAATCAGGTCGGAGCGCTCGCCATGGCTGACCCCAAAGCGTTTCTCACGCTGCAGCGCGCGACGCCCGAGCGACAGGCAATCGAGGAGCGCGTGCGGCATTGGGGCGAGTTCTATCGTCCCGCGCCGGACTCGGCGGTGCGCACCCAGGCGACGCGGTGCATGGACTGCGGCGTTCCGTTCTGTCAGGGCGACAGCGGATGTCCGGTGCACAACATCATTCCGGAATTCAATGCGCTGGTGCAGCGCGGAGAATGGCGGAAGGCGCTGGACTCCCTGCAATCGACGAACAATTTCCCGGAGCTGACGGGCCGGCTCTGCCCTGCCCCGTGCGAATCCGCTTGCGTGCTCGGCATCGTCAACGAGCCGGTGGCAATCAGGCACATCGAGCAGACCATCGCCGACCGCGGATTCTCCGAGGGCTGGATCACGCCGAGTGTGCCGGCGCGGGCGACGGGATTCAGCGTCGCTGTGGTTGGCTCAGGTCCGGCGGGACTCGCTGCCGCGCAGCAGCTGCGCAGGTACGGGCACGATGTCGTGGTGTTCGAGAAGAGCGAGCGCGTCGGCGGATTGCTGCGTTACGGGATTCCGCAGTTCAAGCTGGAGAAGCAGGTCCTCGAGCTGCGGCTGGATCAGCTGCGCGCCGAAGGGGTGCAGTTTCGCACCGGCGTCGACGTCGGCGCCGACGTGACAGTGAAAGATCTGCGCGCCAGTTTCGACGCGGTCTGCATCGCGACGGGAGCGGGAGCAGCTCGCGATCTCGACGTGCCAGGCCGAGGGCTCGACGGAATCGAGCTGGCGATGGATTTCCTGACGGCGCAGAACCGTCGGCTCGAGCGCGAGACCTCGCTCGATGAGATCGAGCCGGCGCGCGATCGCAAAGTCGTGATCATCGGCGGCGGGGACACCGGGTCCGATTGCGCGGGGACCTGCATTCGCCAGGGTGCGCTCAGCGTCACCCAGTTCGAGCTGCTGCCCCAGCCTCCGGCGACGCGCGCCGAAAATACTCCGTGGCCGCTGTGGCCGATGCAGCTGCGCACATCGCACGCGCACGAGGAAGGTGCGCGGCGCGACTGGAGTGTCGCGACGACCGCGTTCACCGGAGAGAACGGCAGAGTGAAGCGGCTTCACGCCGTGCGTGTCGAGCGCCGCACGCTCGCCGACGGTCGCACCGATTTCGCCGCGGTACCCGACAGCGCGTTCGAGGTCGAGGCCGATCTGGTGTTGCTCGCGATGGGATTCACTGGCGTCGTTCGCAGTCGGTTGCTGGTCGAGCTCGGAGTCGCGCTCGACGGCCGCGGCAACGTCGCCAGCGACGCGCGCTACGCCACGAGCGCGGACGGCGTTTTTGCCGCCGGTGACGCCCGGCGGGGGGCATCGTTGATCGTCTGGGCGATTCGGGAAGGCAGGGATGTAGCTGAGAGTATCAATTCATGGCTTGGATCGCGACGCTCGCCGGCCACCCGTCGTACATAAGCGGGCAGCGGCAAGCTTTGCAGCTGCCACGCTGACGGCTTTTCCCGGGGAATCGATCGCGGCGCTTCTACTTGCATCTACAAAACAAAAGCGGGGAGCTTTAAGCGTAGTCAGCTTGCTGCCGGGAGCACGGCACGATGGGTCTTTTCTCCGTCCTCGGTCAGAGTGATCACCGAATTCACCTTCGGCGCGCGCACGACCTGTCGTCCCCCGGCCGGCCACCTCACCACCAGACTATCCACCGTCCGATCCCCGAGTCCGAAGTGCAGCACCCGACTCGATTGCGCGAGGTAGCCACCAGCTGGATTGACCTGGCGCACCATCCGGGTGGTCCCCGTCCAAAGCCACGCGACGGCGCCGATCGCATCGCGATTGCTCTTTGTCCCGGTCAGCTTCACCTCGAGATAGTTCCGCCGCGGAAAGCGATTGGCGAAGAAGTACGGCCGATCGTTGAAGTTGTTGACGACGAGCTCTAGCCGGCCGTCGCCGTCGAGATCGGCCGTCGCCGCACTCCGCGAGCTGCGCGCGGCCGGTTGTCCGGCAATCGGACGCGCCTGGTACTCGCCCCCGTTCGGCGGATCGACACCGAGTGTGGCCGCGGCATCGGTGAAAGTGCCGTCGCCGTTGTTCATCATCAGCGCGTCAGGCCAGTAATAGAACGGATATCCCATCCCCGCGGTGATGAACACGTCTTCGTGGCCGTCGTCGTCGAAATCTCCGGTGGCGATTCCCCACGGCCAGAACGTTTCCAGGCCCGCCGCTACCGCACCCTCCTCGAATCTGCCGTTGCCCAGATTTCGGTAGAGCGCGTTGCCGAACAACACGTCGTTGTAATTCTCGCCGTGCATCGCGAACTGTTCCTTCTGACTCGGCAAAAATCGCGGGTCGTTCTCGTCGACGGTCGGACCGCTCGGTGAGTGAAAGCGTACGTGCTGATCGCGCTCCGCCGTCTCCGCCGAGCCGTGCCGGCGGTCCAGTCCCATCCACATGTCCGAGTGCATGTCGACCGCGAAGAGATCGAGCCGGCCGTCACCGTCGTAATCGAAGACCTTGGCGCCGATGGCACCGTGCGGAGTCGGGCCCAGCGTCGACCTCGTGACGTCGCTGAACGTCCCGTCGCGATTGTTGTGATACAGCTGCCCGCGCCCGAACATGCTCGGCACGAACACATCGGGATATCCGTCGTCGTCGTAGTCGAACACCGCGACGTCGCCCGCCCAGCCGCGGCCTCGGATTCCCGCCTTGTCGGTGACGTCGGTGAAGGTGCCGTCACCGTTGTTGTGAAACAGTTGATTCTGATTCACGTTGGCGACGAACAGGTCGGGCCGGCCGTCATTGTCGTAATCGCCCACCGCGGCGCCCATGCCATACCCCATTCCGGCGACGCCGGCGTGCTCCGTCACATCGGTGAATGTTCCGTCGCCATTGTTGTGAAACAGGCGGTTGTAATATTTGGGGCCGGTTTTCACCAGGGATGGCATTTCCGCGCCGTTC
>DASSNV010000245.1:0-2581 GCA_035701245.1 Gemmatimonadaceae bacterium
GCCCGTGTCTGGTTGGAACGGTAAGCTGCTCGGCGCCGGCAACGGCGGATTCGGCGGCACGATCGCGTACTACAGGCTCGGCGAAGCGATCAACAGCGGATACGTTGGCGCATCGACCGATACGGGTCACGAAGGCGGCGCGCGCGATTCACGTTGGTCGGTCGGGCATCCAGAGAAGCAAACCGATTTCGACTACCGCGCGATCCATGAGATGACGACTCTCGCGAAGACAATGATCAGCGCGTTTTACACCCAGCCTCTCGCGCATTCTTATTTCGCCAGCTGCTCCAACGGTGGCCGGCAGGGATTGATGGAGGCCGAGCGCTACCCGACCGACTACGACGGTATCATGGCCGGTGCACCGGCGTACCACTACGGGTTTCAGACTTTCGTATCGGGGAAGCTCGACGCCTTTCGCGATCGCGGTGGGAAGCTGATCATCTACCATGGCGGCGCCGACAATCCCGAAGGCAGCGTCGAGTACTACAAGAATCTGGTGTCGCGGATGGGCAAGCCGCGCGTAGATCAGTTCGCGCAGCTGTACCTCGTGCCCGGGATGGGGCACTGCGGCAGCGGCAACGTGCCCAACGACTTCGGGCAGTGGCTGCGGCCGACCGCGGACAGGCAGCACAGTATGCTCAAGGCGCTCGAGGGATGGGTCGAGACCGGGGCTGCGCCCACCGGCGTCATCGCGACGCAATTCAGGACGGAGGGGGATGCGAGCAGCGGGGCTGTGCGGACGCGACTGCTTTGTCCGTATCCGGCGCGAAGTCGGGCGGCTGGCTCCTGCAAGGAGTCGGGGTGAACTGCAAATGAAGACTACCAGCTCATAGCGGTGGGCGGAGCGGCAAGGAGCTCCGAGCTCTTGGTTGAAGAAATCAAAACCGAGCTCAGAGCGGCCAGCCGCTCCGCTCACAGCCCCAAGCTGGTAGTCTTCTTTAGCACATAGAACTTGTAGGACTCTAACCTACACCACACTCTCTTCAGTCCTTACAGGGGCCGCCCGTCCGCACCGATACTCCCCCCGCGCGCGCGCCGGTATCGTAGGTCCTCACGACCGACCCTACCATCATGCGCAAATACATCGCATTCGCAATTGCCGCGGCCCTGAGTGCCTGTGGCGGTGACTCGAGAATCACGACGCCACCGCCGCCGCCACCTCCACCGCCGCCGACGGCGCTGCTGAAGGAAATCAACATCCCGCTGCTGCCGTCGCCGTTCTATAAGTTCGATTACGACGCGAACGGCCGAGTTGCCAGGGTAGAGTTTGCATCGGGCTTCCGGGTGTACACCGCGGTGTACGACGGTGACCGGCTCAGCGAGCTGCGAAACGACGCCGTCGGAAACAAGGACCGCGTGCAGTACCTCTACGACGACGCCGGCCACATCAGTAACGTCAACTACATCGATGCGGATGGGGTCACCTTCACCCGCATCTCGCTCGGCTACGAGGGCGCTCAGCTGGTGCTGCTCAAGCGCGAGCGCATCCTCAACGATGCGTTCGTTATGGACAAGATCTTCTCGATGATCTATGACGCGAACGGCAATCTGTTGGAGCTCGGCGAGCATTTTCCGGCGGTGCCCGGATTCCAGACCGAAGCGACTTTCGTCGATCTGTTCGAGAACTACGACGACAAGGTCAACGTCGACGCGTTCAGCCTGCTGCACGACGAGTTCTTCGACAACCTCGTGCTGTTACCGGGCGTAGTGCTTCAGAAAGGCAATCCGACGCGGGTGCTCCACCTCGGCACCGGCGACAACTATTCCATCGACTACACCTACACCTACGACGCCGGCAACAAGCCGCTCACCAAGATCGGCGCGCTGACCTACACCAACGCGCCGAAGGCAGGACAGACGCTGCAGCTGCGTTCCGACTTTTCCTACTTCTAGAGCGCGGGCGTCATCGCGACGCCGACGCCGCGCTCTCGAAGGTGGCCGTCATGACCGCGAACAGGAATTGATCGCCGGTCGCAGCCGGATTTCTGAAAACCAGATACACGTCGTGAACGCCATTCCTCGGTGTGAGCGCAACGCGCAGCGGCGACGGCGGCGCCTGGGCATCCGCGCTCGGCTGGATCGTCTCGCTCTCGCCGAGCAGAGGTCCGGTCGGCGAGTCGAGATGTACTTCAACCTTGCCGCCGAGCGCGTGGTACTGACTGGGCGCGAGTGCCATCAGCGTCACCGCCGAAACGCCGGTCAGGTCGAGCTCCTTCAACGCGACGGATCCACCGGACCTGTTCACGACCGTGATCTCGACCGGCATCCCCTCGACATTCTGCTTGGACACGCCCTCGGACAGCTCACCATCTGCGACCACGACGGTTGGCGAGCGCAACGCGACACTGCCCTCTCTCGTAATCGCAGGCATGTCGTGGCCGCCGCGATCGGTGTATTCGGCGCGGAGAACCAGCGCTCCCTTGGGCGCGGCGGCGTATTCCGCGGGCGGCGTGTACGTTCCGCTCGGCGGGAGCGAGGCGCCCGTCGTCTGCTGATCGGCGAGACTCAGGATGTAGTTCACCATCGCCGTCGATTGCGCTTCCGTCAGGGTCGGATGCGCAGGCATCACGACCTTGCCCCA
>DASSNV010000246.1:0-5426 GCA_035701245.1 Gemmatimonadaceae bacterium
TAAGCGTAAGGGTGGGTGACGGAGGAGAATACCCCCGCACAACCCGTGCACGCTAGTTGCCCGGACCACCCCTTCCGCGCGGGCCTTCGCCGTCGCCGCGGCGGAGGCCTGGGGTCTTTATGCTGTCGGGCACCTTTGCCCATTGCTCCGGCGTCAGAATCGCCTTTGCGTCGTTGATCGCCTGGGTGGCGAGCTTCCGTCCCTCGGTCATCGAAGGCTGGAGCTTGGCGAAGACCGTCATCGGATCCGGACTCTTTACCGTCGTATCGCCAAGGATGTTGGCGACTTTGTCGACCAGCGAATCTGCCTTGACCTTGAACGCATCGCCTCCGGTCTGCAGACGGGTAATCTGGTCCGGAGTCAGCTCGAGCTTCGCGGAATCGTTGATGGCGATGATGTCGAGGAACGCATTCGGAACGAGGCGCGTCATGCGTGCCTTGAGGGCTTCCGGATTCATTCTGCCGCCCGCGCCCCGTCCGATCACGTTGTTGAACTGCTGCCGCGCGGGATCGGTGCCGAGCGTCAGGCGCGCCTGAATTGCGAGCTGAAATGGGACCCGGAACGCGTTGCGCGTTCCGTTGGCCACGCCGAAGTGCTCGTTGACCTGGTACTTGTAGGTGTCGGTCGCGGGATCGAAACCGCGGACGTATAGAAGCGTGCGATCCGGGAACGACGGCTGCCCCCATCCGTGCAGCTTGTCGTTGCCATGCAGGAGCTGGTCGAGGCCCGTCAGCGCGTTCATGGTGACAACCGAGATCGTGAGCCGGCGGTCGAGCCCGAACGCTGTGGGCCTGATGTTCGCCTGCATGTCCAGCGACAGAGACCACGGACTCGAGCAGCTGCTCCGCGACGCCACCCTGCCCATTTGCGAGAGCAGGCAATCCCGCGCGCGCGGCGAGGTTGCCGCGAGCAACCGGGTCATGCCGTTGGCGACCGCGGTATCGCCATTCGCCGCTGCATCTTCAGGCCGGAACACGAACGCGCGATCATTGCTGCGGCCGTCAGCGTTGATGTCGCCGCCGACGAGTGGCGAGAAGTAGCTGCCCGACACGGCGCGTCCGATTGCGGTGAGCTCGAACGCAGGCTTGATCGGATACGTAACAGTCGCGAGCAGCGAGTGACGCCGGCCATTGTCGCTCCGGCCCCACTCCGCGATGTTCGGGTTGCCGGCAGTGGATCCCGCCGTTCCGCCGAAGCCGGCGGCGGTGCCGGTCGAGAAGCCCTGCGATTGATCGAAGGAGCTGGTCAGAGTGTAGGAGGCGTTGAGCAGAATTCCTTTGCTCGTGATTCCGCTGAGGCCGAAAGTGATCTGCTTCGTGTTGGATTTCAGATTCGACTCGATCTGATTGACGACGCCGAACTGCTGAAAGCGCCTCGAGCCGAGGAGTGAAACAGCGCCGGTTGTTGGCACGATCGCGCTTGCCGGCGCGTAAACCGGACGATCGCCTTCGTTCGGAATGGTGAATTCGGGAATCGTGTCGAGATTGAGGTCATTGGCGCTCGTCTGAGCGACGCCACGAGCGTAACCCGCGTCGATGGAGAACGAGTAGCGATCCCAGAAGCGCCGGTTCAATCCGAGTGAAGCGCGCCACGCCCGCGGCGCCTCGAAGTCGGGATCGAACACCGTGACATTGCGGCGTTGGTTCGCGAACACCGGAGTCCCACCATTGCAGGTCGATGGGATTGACGACGGATCGGCGAGATACGCTCCCCAATCCGGCGTCGGCGCCGCAGGTCCCACGCAGGTGAGAATCGACTGCCCGTTGTTGAGGCCCGTGGCATTCAACGCCGACGCGAACAGCTGCGCGGGCGCAGTGCCGCGGAATTCACCGAATCCGCCACGCAGCGTGAGTGGTGGCGGACCAAACTGCGATTCCCCGAGGAAGACCGTGAATCCAGCGCGGGGACTGACGTGAACCTCCGCCGGGAGCCGATCGGTGCGGCGCCCGAACACCGACTCGACTTCGGGATTGTAGTCCGGCTTGTTCGGATATCGGGAGCCCTCGGCGCGCAAACCGTAAATCACCTGCACTTTCGGGCTGACCCGCCACGAGTCGCCGAGGTAGGCGCCGAAATTGTTGGTCGCCGATTGCTGATCGCGAGCGAACAGAGTTCGGGTGAACTGGGTTGGTTGGCCAGCCTCGAAATCGGCGAGCGAGTTGAAGGAGAAGGTGCCGAACCGATTCGGCACGAATCCGACAGAGCTGCGCTGCTCATTGACGAGTCCACCGAGCTTGAACCGGTGACCGCCGGCGGTGGTAAGCCGGGAGATCTCGTCGCTCACCTCGAGCAGACTGGAGTTGGTTTCCTGCGGCAGCGATGGATTTCCGCCGAATTGCAGCGTCGAGATCGCGCTCGATCCATCCTGCAACACGGACGCGACCACCACCCGACCGTCGGGCACCGACAGATAGCCGGCCGTGGTGCGATTGTCGACCGACTTGTAGCCCCGCAGCTCATTGATGAACATGCCCACGTGCGAGGTGAGGGTAAGCATCCCGCCACCGCCTGAGCCTTTGACATCTCCGCCGGAGTGTGGCAGCGCCAGGGCATTCAGACGCGATCCGAGCTGGGTGTTGCCGCGCCAGTCGCCGCGCAGCATCAACGAATGATCTTCCGCGAAGTTGTAATCGACGCGCACCAGCGCCGAGGTGTTGTCGTTCAGCCGCTCGTCGGGTGCCAGCGGCGAAGTGAGGGGCAGGCCGAAATTCTGAACCAGGCCAAGAAAGCGCGTCACTGAATCGGGACTCGTGCCGAGTCGCTGGAGGGTCAGCGGGTCGGCGGCGAGCAGTGACAGAAGCGGATCGGTGCGCCGCGAGAAGGTCAGCGCGCCGAAAGTGAACAGCTTGTTTTTGATGAGTGGGCCGCCGGCGCCGAAACTTATCTGGTTCTGATTGTACTTCTGGCCGAACGCCGCGCTCGAGTCATCGACGAATTCCAGGTTCGGATCCCGATGTGAGTAGCTCACCGCACCCTGCACGTTGTTCGTACCGCCGCGCGTAGTCGACGCTACCTGCCCGCCAGTGAATTGACCGCGGGCGACATCGTACGTGCTGGTAACGACGCGAGTGTTCCTGATTGCTTCGGTGGGCACGCTGCCCGCGCCGAAGCTCAGACCGTCGAGAGTGATGTTGTTCTGATTTGCCGGCTGGCCCGCGACGTTGAATGACGCCTTGGTGGTGTCGGTGCCCGGCACCTGGATGACTCCCGGGGCAAGAGCGGCCAGGGCGGTGAGGTCGCCGGCGTCGACCGGCAGCCGGTTGACGAGATTGGGATTGAGATTTCTCTCGGTGCTCCCCGCGGTGGGCCGCTGGTTGGGATCGCCACCACGCCTGGGCGTCGCTCGCACCTGCACCGTCGCCAGCTGGGTTGCGGTCCGACCCATGGTGAAGTCGGCAATGAGTCGATCCTCGTCCCCCTGGCGCTGAATATCGCGTGTTACCGGCGCCATTCCGATGGCGCGAACGGTGATGCGATACGTTCCGCCGCCGTCAGGGAACACGATCGTGTATCTGCCGTCGGCGTCGGTGGTCTTGCTGCGCATAATCCCGGTTTCCGCGGACGTGACCTCGACCCGCGCGCCCGACACGGCCTGGCTGTCGACTCCCGCGACCCTGCCCATCACGATGTCGGTGGTCGAGCCAATCTGCGCTGCTGCGATGGCCGGGCTGGCGAACGACAAAACGCCAAGCGCAACCAAATATGACTTCACTCTCATCCTGAAGACTCTGGTTAACAGTTCACTGCCTTGAGCTTCTACGTCCGGCTGGCAACGAATGCTGCACGAGGCGGGGCGATGATTCCGCGCGCCCTCGATCGGTTTCGCGTTGCGACGGCCGTGCCCGCTAGCCTCCTGGATGCTCGCTGCCGTGCGATCCGCCGCGCTCGTCGGAATCGACGCCTACGACGTAACTGTAGAGGTAGACGCGGCTCAAGGCCTGCCGCAGTGGACGATCGTGGGTCTCGCCGCGAGCGCTGTTAAGGAAAGTCGGGAGCGTGTTGGCGCCGCCCTGGTCAACTCGGGCTTCAAGGTCCCGCCGCGCCGGATCACGGTCAACCTTGCGCCAGCGGATGTTCGCAAAGAGGGCACAGCGTTCGATCTACCGATCGCGATAGGAATCCTGATCGCGACCGGACAGCTGCAATCGTCCGTGGCCGACAGTCGAATGTTCGTCGGCGAGCTTGGTCTGGACGGCGCGCTGCGGCCAATGCGCGGTGCGCTGTCGATTTCGAGGCACGCGATGCGCTCGGGCGTGGGAACATTGGTGCTCCCGCCATCAAATGTCGCCGAGGCTGCGAGGGTGAGCGCGCTGGCATTGTCTGCACCGGTCGGCCTGGCAGATCTCGTGAGCGAGCTCCAGCGCGATGAGCTGACACCGGCCCGGAGCGGCCTGGGCGTTTGCCCACCTGCGACAGATTCGAGCGATTTCGCCGACGTCGTCGGCCAACAAGGTGCCAAGCGTGCTCTCGAGGTCGCCGCCGCCGGCGGTCACAACGTCCTGCTCGTGGGGCCACCGGGCGCGGGCAAGACGATGCTCGCCCGACGCGTGCCGACGATCCTCCCCGCATTGTCCGAGGAGGAGGCGCTCGAGGTCATCGCCATTCACTCAGTCGCCGGCCTGCTCGAGCGCAGCAGCGTCAGCGAAGGTGTACGGCCCTTTCGCGCGCCCCACCACTCAATCTCGAGCGCCGGTCTCATTGGCGGAGGCTCACATCCCCGCCCTGGCGAGGTGAGTCTGGCCCATCACGGCGTGCTGTTCCTCGACGAGATGCTCGAGTTTCCGCGTCACGTGCTCGACGGCCTGCGGCAGCCGATGGAGGACGCGAAGGTCGTAATCGCGCGCGCCGCACAGGCAGTTACCTATCCGGCGCGGTTCACCCTGATCGGCGCCTCCAACCCGTGCCCGTGCGGAAAGGCCGCGGATCCAGGCGGCACCTGTACGTGCAGCGCGGTCGACGTTGAGCGTTATAACGCGCGGATTTCCGGGCCGCTCGCCGACAGGATCGACATGCACGTTACCGTCGGCGCTGTTGCGTTACGCGAGCTCAGTGGCGACGGCAACGGCGACGCATCGAGCGCCATTCGCGCGCGGGTCGAGCGTGCACGCGCCAGGCAGCGAACACGCTTTGCGCGAAAGCCGGGAATCTCGTGCAACGCCTTCGCGGTTGGGCGGTGGCTGGACGCGCACACTCCCGTGCACGCCGAGGCGAGATCACTGCTGCAGACCGCGGCAGAGCGGCTCGGACTGTCGGCGCGCGGTTATCACAGGGTCCTCAAGGTTGCCCGAACGATTGCCGATCTGGAAGAAGCGCGCGAGCTCGGTCCGGCTCACGTTGCTGAAGCGCTCCGCTACCGGCCGCGCATCCCGGCAACGCCGCCAGTACAGCCGACGGCGGTGAGTACTTCCGTAGTCGAGACGCCAAAG
>DASSNV010000247.1:0-51842 GCA_035701245.1 Gemmatimonadaceae bacterium
GGCAACCGCTTCGGGGGTGGGTGCGGCGTTGTACAATCTCAGCGCGGCCGGAAGCGAAACTTCGTCCATCGTTCTGACGGATATTATGCATGCGGCGAGCTGATGAAACGGCGTCGCGTAACCCTGCGCGGCGAGATCGAACATCGCCGCGTCCGCAAATTGCTTGACTTCCTGCCTTATGCGACGCAGAACTTCGTGGATGTCGAAAGCGCGCTTCTTCCGCCGGATGCTCGCTGCCATGCATCATCAACCGGTGCAAGGACCCTTCCAGACTCCGTGTGTCAGGTAGTTCGCATCATCCGGTGAGAGCCCGCGGATGATCTACGGTCGCCGACCTCGACAGATGGTGATCGTCTGGAGCGTTTCGCTCGGCGCGATCATTCTCATCCATTGGTTCGAGATGAACGCACCGGCGTTTCACTTTCTGCTGCTCCCCTTCTACTGGATCATCCTCGGCATCGCGTTTTTCATGACGTGGCGGTGGCTACGCGGGCGGTCGACGAAGGATCGCAGATCGGGAGATCGGCGGCGCGCCGATCGTCGCGACCACACCGAGGAGAATCCTACTTCGTCCGAATGACGCTCAGCGTGAATGAGCTGGGCACCGTCGTCGCGCGCGTTGTGATCCTGCCGCCACCTACGTCGCCGGCGCGGACACCGAAGCGCAGATAGGCTGCCGACCCGTCGCCGATTGCCACCGACGTAATGCCCATCGCGTCGACCTGCTGAGTGTTCAGCGCCCAGACACCCTGGTTCAGCGCGGCGATCACCGAGTGGATGTCCCAGCTTGGATGAGTATCGATCCGCGCCGCGCCGGAAACGAAGTCGTCAGCGAAGTTCGCCATGCTCCAGTCGCGCACCCAGCCGCTCACGTCGGTGGTGACGGCCGCGCTGATATTGCTCACGCCGTGAATGCCGTTCGGCGGGTTGGCGAGCTTGAACCACAACGCGGCTTCGGGCGTCCCGAGTCGGTCCGCCGAATATCGAAGGAAGGACCAGATCGCGCCGCGAGTCGTCAGATTGCCGTTTCCGGCGTACGGCGAGTTGGTCAACGGATCGGCGAGAAACTCCCGGAAGCGCCGGAAGTTGGCGGCCTCGAAAGTGTTGAACGCGTCGAGAACCCTTGGCGTCGACTCAATCGATGCGTAGGTAATGTCCTGCCCCGGCGCCAGCCCACTCGCCTTGAAGAACGCCAGCTCCTCCGCCACGTGCGATAAGCCCTCATCGAGGAATGGATCTTCGAAGTTGGCGGATCGATTGATGTACAGGTGCCGAGACGAGTTGATCAAATGCTGGAGCTCGTGCGCCAGCGTGCCGAGCGTGATCCCCCTCACGAAATCAACGCTCCTCACGTTCTGATTGACCGCGCCGCTCGGATCGGGCACCAGCAGGTACAGCAGCTCGGCGAAGTTGCTTGCCGCGCAGCCTTCGACGTTACCGGCGGTCGTCACCGGAAAGAGATCCCTGTTGAAGAAGAATCCACCGACGTAAAAGTTCTGGCCCGGAGGGGTCAGCTCGTTAACGGCGCGCGTGAAGAAGAGAATGACGCGCTGGTTGCCATCCTCGTCGGTGGGCGCGCCGAAGTTAGCGACATCGATCGGATAGACGAGAGTGTCGAATCCGCTCGCAATATTGTTGTAGTCGCCAGGTGTGAAACCGTTGGCGGGGTTCGCCGTGTCCGCGACGACGATCGCGCGATTGCTGATCGCTACCACGCGACCCGTTCTGATACTCGCGCTGGTGCACGACGACGACGAGTTGGTATTCAGCTTCATTAGATCGCCTACCTGCGGCGTCCCACCCAACCGGTCGGACCGCCCACCATTCCCCGGAACAGCGAGGCGCGCCAGCGGGATGAGCGGCGTCAACTCGCGCGCCGAACGCTCGCGCAGCGCCGCATCGAATACTTCATCGCGTTGCAGTCGCGGTTCTGTGCGCTCCTTCAGCACGTTGAACCCGGGAGCAACCCGGTCGGCTACCGCCGTCGTCGTGCCGGCAGTCGATATCGACAGCCTGAGCAGCGCGCCGCTGAAATCCGAGTAGAAGGGAACGGCGATGAATTCCGCTCCGCTCGATGTGCCCTGGACGCAGAACTCGGATGCCGCCGGCCCGGAAAAAATCGCGACCTCCCCGACCGCGAGTGTAGCGGCCGAGACGCCCGCCCTGCACGGCGGAGGCAGCACGAGCACGGTGGCCGACTTGGTGATAGGTCCCGCCGTCACCTGAATGGCCGTGGTCTTGTCCGACGCGCGTGCAGTGAGGATCGCGCCGGTGCCGAAATTGTCGGCAGTCACGATGGAGGGGTCGGCCGACGACACCTGCGTTTGCATCTGGAGTACGTTGCCGAACCGGTCGCCCCCACGCGCGCTGAACCGGAACGCATCACCGATGCCCAGCAGTTGAACCGTGTCACGGTTCAGAATGATCTGACTCAGCGCGCCTGCGACAGCCGCCTCGTGAAATGTGACCGACTTGTCCTTGATTGCAGCGGTTGCAGTCTGATTCCCCGCGCGCGTGCCGAGCGTCCACTCCATGGTTGCCAACCCATTGCGATCGCTGACCGACGTCGGGGCCGGCATTGTTCCCGAATCCGTCATCCACACGACCGTGATGCCGCCGATGCCGGCGTCCTCCGCATCCGTGACCCGCACCGTCAAAGGGAACGCGAGCTTGGTCCCGACTTCGGTGCCAGGCTGTCCATCACCCGACACGATGACGAGATTCGCCGGCGTGCGTGCATCCGGGCCGGAGGCGTCACGACACGCGATCAGCTGGGGAGCGACCGCGAACACTGCGAGCGACAGAGAAAGGGACGCAAAGCGCATTCTGCCGATGTAGAATCCGAACCGAGGTGTAAAGAGCCGCCGGACACTCGGCCAATTGCCATGCCTATTGCCATAAAGTATCAGGCGGCACACGGGCTCGCTCGCGGTCCGTTCCGTGCGGAAGTAGCGATTGCCAATGGCCGAAGAACGTAGAGCCGAGCCGCGAGGGGCGCTCGCTTCCCACACGAATTTCTTGTATGCCGGGCTCCGTGCCGCAGCGGACAAGGCCGACACCCTGATCGGCGCGCTGGGAATCTTCCTCGTTGCCGGACTGCTCGTCGCCGCGACGGGAGTCGCGGCTTTCGTATCCCTGGCCAGTCACGTCGAGTCTGGCAAAACCCAGCAGTTCGACGACGCGGTTATACGCTGGATGGGCGCCCACCACACCACGGCGCTCGACGCCATCATGGTCGAAATCACGGCACTGGGTACAGGCACCGTCGTCCTCATGATCGTCGCGGTCGCGGGACTCTTCCTCGTCCTCACATCCCACAAGTACTCGGCGATTCTGCTGCTTGCTTCTACCGCCGGCGGCATACTGCTTAACGGTCTGCTCAAGCTCGGCTTCAATCGGCCGCGGCCGCAGATCTTCCTGCCCGAGGTTCACACCGTCAGCTCGTCGTTTCCGTCGGGCCACGCGATGAGCGCCGCCATCGTCTACAGTACGGTCGCTTACCTCGCTGCGCGGCTGCACAAACGACGATGGGCACGCTGGCTCGTGATGACGGGCGCATTCGTGATCATCGCCGCCATTTGCGTCAGTCGGCTATATCTGGGCGTCCATTATCCGTCGGATGTCGTGGCGGGGCTTGCGATCGGCCTCGCCTGGGCCGGCTTCTGTATGGCGACTCTGGAGGCTATCCAGAAGTTCGGGCTTCGCCGTGATCCCCAAATCCTTCGGGACGAGACGCCCGCTCCGGCGCCCGAGCCGAACCCTTCGTCGCGTCGCTGACATCGGCCAGGTCGGCAACCATTTCGACGAATATCTGCGTCAGCTCGTCGACTCTGTCGCGCACGAGCCTGTCGCCGGCGCGTGAGATGGTCGCGGCCCGACGCGTCACGTCATCGATCGCCGCGCGTACAACACCGGCGTTTTCCATCGTCCGCATTCTCGAAATAGCCACCGACGGGGCGACCTCTCCCGCCAGACATTGCACGAGAATTGCCCGAATCCCGGCCGGTTGAACACCGTCGGTGAGACGCAGGATGGCTTCGGCTTCCAGACCGGTGCGACTCGTCATTTCGGAATGATTTAGGACGACGTAACAGGTGCCGTCTCTTTCCTAGGCACATCATGCGCCAGCCGGGCGCGAAAAGAGACCGACATCACCAGCACGGAGGATTGATCATGGCTGCGCGGAAATCTTCAGGGCGCCGGAAATACGGTAAGGCCGCCTCCAAACGCGTCGAAAGCGCAATGCGGCGCAAGAAAAAAGGCACGCTCAAATCCGGCCGTAGCGGAAAGAAGGTGAAGAGCCGGAAACAAGCGATAGCGATCGGGCTTTCAGAGGCACGAAAGAAGGGCGCAAAGGTCCCGCGCAAGCGCGGAGGACGGAAGCGCTCCGGAGGCAGAAAGCGGTCGAGTCGCTGACGCGACAGCGACCACCGAATCAGGCTGCAGCCTTGCTCGCCCCGCGTGCGCGCTCGACCACTGCGCCGAGCGCGCGCACCACACGCTCGTTCCCTTCACGAATGAGTGCGGCGAGAATGTGTTTGCAGATCCTCTCTCGCCAGAGGTGATCGCCGCAGTCGCAGCGCGGATGACCGGCCGTGTAGAGATCGACCCAGTGCTCCTGGGCGCCGCCGGTGAAGTGATAACGACCGCTGCCGACGCGGGCGCCCTTGAGCGCGAGGCTGCGCTCGAGACGAGCGACATCGACGCCGCCCGCCATCTCGAAATTGATTGCCGGTTCCATTGCTGCTCCCATCCCTTCTCACGAGTTCGCAGATTCGAAGTACGTACTGACTCGTGTTTTACCCCGCGCCGCTGGGGGAGTTCGGGGAGCGCAACACGCTTTTTCGGATTTGGAGCGCACGCGCCAGAGTCGGTACATCGTGCGTCCAGCCCGGCAGCACCACCGAGATGAGCAAGCCTTCCACCTGAGCAATCAATCCCAGCGTCACAGCAATTCCCACGAACGGCTGAACGATCCCGAAGCCCATCAGCAGCACCAGAGCGAGCGCTAGCGACAGGCCCCAAACCTTCGAGCTCCATGCGTGGTACGCAGCGTCCTTGCCGAACTTGGTGAAATCGAAGACGTGCCTGACGATGTCGAGAGCAATCACGATCAGGCCCGGCACCGCGAACCGGCGCACCACTTCGGGATGGATGCGCCAGACAACCCACGCCGCCGTCGCGTAGAATACCAGATCCGCTCGACTGTCGAAGTGCCGCAGCTCGGCGCTTGCCACTCCGACCCGGCGCGCAATGACGCCGTCGAAGTAGTCCGATACGAACGCGGTCAGGATCACCAGCGCAAACGCTCCGCCTGGCGCGCTGGCGTACACCATCCACACCATCACCGGCGCCAGCAGCAGCCGCAGCAGCGTAAGGCCAAGCGGGATCGACCTGGCCAACCTGACGAATGGATTTGCTTCAGTACTTGGCGAGATAATTCTCGAGCTCCCAGGGCGAGACCTGGGTAATGTACTCCTGCCACTCGAGCCGCTTCGCCGCCAGGAACTGGCTCGTGATGTGATCGCCAAGGGCTCCCTTGATCACGTCGTCCTTCTCCAGCTCGTCGCAGGCTTCCTCGAGATTGCGCGGCAGATCGTCGATCCGCAGCCTTCTCTTTTCGCGGTGCGACATCTCCCAGATGTTGGTGTTCACCGGCTCCCTCGCATCCGCTTCCGTCGCAATCCCGTCGAGGCCTGCGGCCAGCTGCACCGCCAGCGCCAGGTACGGATTCGCCGCCGGATCCGGAGTCCGCAGCTCGACCCGTGTTCCAGGTCCGCGCCGGTCCGGTATCCGGATCATCGGCGACCGATTGCGCATCGACCACGCGACATTGACGGGCGCCTCGAATCCCGGCACCAGCCTCTTGTAGGAATTGACCAGCGGATTGGTGATCGCGGTCAGCCCGCGCGCGTGCCGCAGCAATCCTCCGATGTACCGCAGCGCCGTGCTCGACAGCTCCCACTCCGCGGTCTTGTCCCAGAATGCGTTCTCCTTCCCGCGGAAGAGCGACTGATGGGTGTGCATCCCGCTTCCATTCTGACCGAACACCGGCTTCGGCATGAACGACGCAGTCAGGCCGAACGTGCGCGCGACGTACTTCACCACGAACCTGAAGGTCGTGATGTTGTCTGCCGTCTTGAGCGCCTCTGCGTACCTGAAGTCGATCTCGTGCTGACCGTGCGCCACCTCGTGATGAGCTGCCTCGACCTCGAAGCCCATCTGCTCGAGAATGTCGACGATAGCCCGCCGCGCATCCTCACCCAGGTCGGCCGGCGCGAGATCGAAGTACGATCCGACGTCGTGAGTTGCCGTCGAAGGCTCCTCGTCGGCGCCCGGCTTGAACATGAAGAACTCGGCTTCCATGCCTGCGTTCATCGTGTAGCCGAGCTCGGCGGCGCGGGCGAGCATCTTTTTCAGAACCCCGCGCGGATCGCCTGCGAACGGCTTACCATCAGGAGTGGTGATGTCGCAGATCAATCGCGCGACGCGGCTCTTCTCGTCGCCCCATGGGAAGACCTGGAACGTGCCGAAGTCCGGAGTAAGCAGCATGTCCGACTCCTCGATCCTGACGAATCCTTCGATCGATGAGCCGTCGAACATGATGTCGCCAGCCAGCGCCTTCTCGAATTGCGACGCCGGAATCTCGACGTTCTTGTTGATGCCGAGGATGTCCGTGAATTGCAGTCTCAGGAAGCGGACGCCGTTGGCGTTCGCGAGCTCGAGAATGTCTTTGGCAGTAGCGCCTGCGGTGTCCGGTATCCGGGAACGATGTCGGGGCATCGGGCGCAACCTAGCCCTGACGCCACTTTTTTGCAAATTCTGCACAAGATTCTGTGCATTGCTTGCATCTTTTGCCCAAAACAGCGAAGTTGACCGAGCAAACGTGCACATTTTGCAGTTTTCCGCATACACCTCATCAGCACAAACCGACCCATGACCGCCGCCATTACCCCGCGCAAAGCCCTCCTCAGCGAGATTTCCGGCCGCGAGCCCCGCATCGCTCCCGGCTTCAACGAGGACGGCGTCCCCGGGCCGACCTCCCAGTACTTCGGCGTCAACATCCTCGGCGTCCGCCAGCTTCGCGATAAGCTTCCGCGCGAAGTCTTCAGCAGCCTCGCCGCGTGCATCCGACACGGGAAGAAACTGGATCGCGCCATCGCGCCCGTCGTCGCGCAGGTGATCAAGGAATGGGCGATCTCGCGCGGAGTAACCCACTTCACCCACTGGTTCCAGCCACAGACCGGACTCACCGCGGAAAAGCACGATGCGTTCTTCGCGTTCGATGATGACCGGCAGCCGATGGAGTCCTTCACCGGCGATCAGCTGATTCAAAGCGAGCCCGACGCCTCGAGCTTCCCTTCCGGCGGACTCCGCGCCACCTGGGAAGCCCGTGGTTACACGGCGTGGAACCCGGCGAGTCCGGTTTTCATCGTCGAGTCGACCGGCGCTCGCACCCTTTGCATTCCTTCCGTCTTCATTGGGTACAACGGCGAAGCCCTCGACGAGATGACGCCGCTGCTCCGCAGCTCCGACGTCTTGTCCGAGAAGGCGATCGAGCTCCTCTCACTTCTCGGCGACAAGGGAGTACAGCGCGTCTACACCACTCTCGGTCCTGAGCAGGAATACTTTCTCATCGATCGCGCGCACTTCGGCATGCGGCCCGACCTCGTCATGGGCGGCCGCACGCTGCTTGGCGCGCCGCCGCCGCGCGGGCAGCAGCTCGAGGACCACTACTTCGGCGGCATTCCCGAGCGCATCCAGGGCTGCATCTCAGAAGCCGAGTTCGAGCTGTACAAGCTCGGAGTGCCGATCATCACCCGGCACAACGAGGTCGCCCCATGCCAGTTCGAGATGGCACCCTACTTCGAGGAGACTGATCTCGCCGTCGACCACAACCAGCTGGTGATGGCGACTCTCCGCCGCGTCGCGTTGCGTCACGGCCTGCAGGCACTGCTGCACGAAAAGCCGTTCGCCGGCATCAACGGGTCGGGCAAGCACTGCAACTGGTCGATGTCTGTAATCGCAGATTCGCCCGATCTGGACGGCCTCAATCTGCTCAAGCCCGGAAAGACGCCGCACCAGAACATTCGCTTCCTCGTCTTCCTTGCCGCCGTCCTGAAGGGGGTTCACAAACACTCCGGACTTCTTCGCGCCGGCATTGCGACGTCTGGCAACGAGCACCGGCTCGGCGCCAACGAAGCCCCTCCCGCCATCATCTCGGTATTCATGGGCGACATGCTCACCAAAGTCATCGAGGAGATTGCCGCCGGGAAAAGCTCGGCGAACGCCGAGGAGCAGATGATCAAGCTCGGCGTCGCCAAGCTGCCCGAAGTGCAGCGTGACAACACCGATCGCAATCGCACTTCACCATTCGCTTTTACCGGCCAGAAGTTCGAGTTCCGCGCCGTCGGCTCGTCGGCGTCGATCGCGTTCCCGGTCGCGCTCCTCAACACCGCCGTCGCCGATGCGATTGGCGAAATCACCGATTCACTCCGCGAAACGCTCAAGAAAACGAAGTCCGTCGACGACGCGGTTCTGAAGGTGGTGCGCGAGGTATTCAAGGACACCGCTGCGATCCGCTTCGAGGGCAACAACTACTCCGAGGAGTGGGTGAAGGAGGCTAAGAAGCGCGGTCTGCCCAATCTTCGGCGCACACCCGAAGCGCTCAAGGAGCTCATCTCCAAGCAGTCGCGGTCGCTTCTCACCAAGCTCGGCGTGCTCACCAAGGAGGAGCTGGAGTCGCGGTATCACGTGCGCGTCGAGCGTTACGTGAAAGACATGTTGATCGAGCTGCACACCCTGCGGGAGATGGTGGATACCATGGTCATCCCCGCGGCGTACTCCTACCTGAGCCAGCTCTCGGAGGCAGCATCCCAGTCGAAATCGGCTGGAATCGCTGTCATCCCGCAGGTCGCCACCGCCAACCAGGTTGGCGAGCTCGTCCAGGAGCTTCAGGAGCACCGTGAGGATCTGAACGACATCATCGCTCGCGTCGAAGCGAAGCACGACGATCCGGCCGGTCAGGCCGAGATGCTCACCACCGAAGGCGCCGACACCATGGCCGAGGTCCGGAAAGTCTGCGACAGTCTCGAGTTGTCGGTGTCGGATGAGTGCTGGCCGCTGCCGAAGTACCGGGAGATGCTCTTCCCGGTTTGACACAACTGAAGACGACCCGCTGGCGGCCCTCGGCGAGGCGGCAAGAGGCTAGGAGCTGAACGCGCTACTTTCCTGATGCTCGTGCCCGAGGCCTCCAGCCGGCCCGCCCCGAGCCTCCCGCCGGTCGTCTTCGTTTTGCAGTTGAGGCTTCAGTTTGAGACAATGCGCCCGGGAAGCTCCGCAACTAACTTCAGCGCATGTCCTCACCTGATCCATCCACCTGTCCTTCCTGCGGCACCGCCGCCAGCGGCCGCTACTGCGCGAACTGCGGCGCTCCCCTGGCGGGCGCCACCTGCGCATCGTGCGCTGCTCCCCTCAGTCCGGGCGCCAAATTCTGCCACCTCTGCGGGACTGCTGTCGGTAGCATGTCGGCTGCGCGGGAGACGAAATCCAATCCACTCCCGTGGATCGTCGCTGCCCTCGCCTTTCTGGCGCTGTTCGCGATGGCAGCGGGCCGTGGCTTCAACGCGCGCCCATCGAGCACCGTCGACGGGTCGGCCAATGCCCTTCCCCAGGCCGGCCTCGATGACCGCGGCATGCCTAATGACGATCAGCCGGCCGGCATACGCGCGCCAGACATATCGAGCCTGTCGCCACAGGAGCGAGCCGATCGTCTATATAACCGTGTGATGCTCCTTGCCAGCGAGGGGAAAATCGACAGCGTGCAATTCTTCGCGCCAATGGCCGTTCAGTCGTATCTGCTTCTCCAGCCGTTGAATCTCGATCAGCGCTATGATCTTGGGCGGATCGGCGAAGTTACAGGCGCGCTGCCATTGGCCCAGGCGCAGGCCGACTCCATCCTGCGCGAGAATCCGAATCACCTGCTCGGACTGATTCTCGAGGCGCGTCTTGCCACCATCGCCGGAGATACCACCCGCGTTCGATCATACGAGCGGCGGCTTCTCGCGGCCCAGAAAACCGAGCTCGCCAGAAATCTCGCCGAATACGTTCGCCACCAGGACGACATCACCAGCGCTCTTCAGCAGGCGCGCAAAAGCGTCGGCACAAAATCATGACCTCACCCAGCACTATTCATCTCGCCCACAGCCCCGACTCCGACGACGCGTTCATGTTCTACGCGCTCGCCGACGGCCAGATCAACACCGATGGCATCAGCTACGTTCATGAGCTCCAGGACATCGAGACTCTGAATGGCCGCGCGCTTCGCGGCGAGCTCGACGTCACCGCCGTTTCCATTCACGCTTACGCGTACCTCTCCGATCGCTATGCGCTCCTGCCGCATGGCGCGTCGATGGGCGACGGCTACGGGCCGATGCTCGTCGCGACCCGGCCAATGTCACGCGAAGACATCGCCGGAAAGCGCATCGCCGTGCCGGGTCTCATGACCAGTGCATATCTGGCGCTCAGACTCTACCAGCCGGATTTCGAGCCGGTCGTCGTGCCGTTCGATCAGATCGAGGCAGCCGTCAAGAACGGTGATGTCGACGCGGGGCTGCTGATCCACGAGGGCCAGCTCACTTACAAGGACGAGGGGCTGCACCTCGTCGCCGACATGGGAATCTGGTGGCAGAAGAAAACAGGCCTCCCTCTTCCGCTCGGCGGTAACGTCATTCGCAAGGACATGCCGCGCGACCTGCAAAAGAAAGTCTCGCGCCATCTCCGCGACAGCATCGCCTACGGTCTTGATCACCGCAAGCACGCTCTCGATCACGCCATGCGCTTCGCGCGTGGGCTCGACAGAGGCAAGGCCGACACTTTCGTCGGGATGTACGTCAACGACTGGACGCTCGACTACGGTGATCGCGGCCGCGAGGCGATTCGTCTTTTCCTCGAGGAAGGCGTCAGGTCCGGTGTCATCACCAGGCCGGTGACCGTGGAGTTCGTTGACGACTGAGCTCGTTGCCGAGCTCGAGCGTCGGGCCGCGCGATTCGCGGCGGTTGCGACGGTACAGCAGGCCATCTCGGCGACAATCTCACTGAATGAAGTCTACCGCGAGATCTATAAAGCGGTGGCATCGGTTGTGGATGCGCCGTGCTTTGCGCTCATGATCGCCGACCCCGTCTGTCAGAAGTTCAATCCCGCGTGCATTGTCGTTGACGGTGAGGCGCGCGAAGGAGAAGGTGTTCTCGATTTTCCCAACGGCACTGAAACCATCACCAGGGTCTTTCAGGCCGGGGTCCCGCTCATCTCCTCCAAGCCGGAACAGTGGTGGAAGGGCACCATCTTCCAGGTTGCATCCAGGCGCGAAGTCCAGAGCGAGATCACCGCGCCGCTGATCTATCACGAGCGCACCGTCGGCGTCATGCAGGTTCTCTCCTACCGGCCCAACGCGTACGACACCCACGACCTCGAACTGATCATGCTGATCGGGCGTCAGGCCGCCGTCGCAATCGAGAACGCGAGACTCTTCGACGCCCAGCGCAACGAGCAGCGCCAAACCGAAGCTGCCGCCGAGATCGCGCGCGTTGCGCTGCGCAAGGTCACGGTCGCCGAGGCCGGCCACAGTATCCTCGACATCCTCGACGGTGTCGTTCCCTCGACCGGCAAAGCCATTGGCGTCATCGCAGCCGACGGTACCACCCTTCTTTGCGTCGCCGCGACTGGAACCTGCGAGCTAATGGAGGGCATTAGCGCCCCCGTTGAGCGCAGCGCGGTGCGCAGCGCGTGGGGGAGGGGGGAGCCGACTTTCATCGACAATCTTCGCGAGCGCGCCCACAACGCCGATCGCATCCCCGACGAGCCGGCAATCACCATTCCGCTGATTGCCGGCAGTCGGCGACTCGGCGTCCTGGTCGTCACTTCGGAAACGCCGCAGTCCCAGACCTCGCCGCACATCGACGCATTGCTGCGGCTGGCTGCCGCCGTCGCCCTCGCCATCGACGTGTTGCTGCTCAGCGAAGAGGAACAGCGCATCCACGCGCGCGAGCGCACCCTCGCCGCCGCGCTCGCCACGATGGATCAGCCGGTATTGATTCTCGGTGTCGATGCCAGAGTTCAGTACGCCAATCGCGCCGCGATTCGCGAGTACGGCTACGAGTCGCACGAGATTGCCGGTCTTTCGGTTGACGACTTCGTCGTCGCGTCAGCGCAGCTCTCGCGACCACGCACCATTCCTCCCGCCGCGCAGGACGATGCGCTCTGGACGGGAGAGCACGTCCACCGGCGCAAGGATGGCACCGAATTCCCCGCCGCTGTCACCCTCAGTCACATTCGCGACGGCTCCGACAACATCATCGGACTCGTCATTGGCGTCAGAAACCTGACCGAAGAGCGCAAGGTCGCCGATCATCTCGGTCGCACCGAAAAGCTCGCCGCAATTGGAGAGCTCGTCGCCGGCGTCGCGCACGAGCTGAACAACCCCCTCACCGGCATCTCCACCTTCGCGCAGCTGCTCCTCGAGGATCGACTGCACGGCGAACAATTCGAGTCAGTCAGTCTCATCAAGCGCGAGGCAGACCGCGCGATTGGAGTGATCCGCGACTTGCTGCTGTTCGCGCGCAAAACCGACGCTCGCGATGTGACCATCGATATCAATACCGTGGTCAAGCATACGGTTCGACTGCGCGCGCTCGCCTCACGGTCCACCGGCATTGAAGTCCACATGCGTCTCGACGACTCCAATCCGCAGGTGCGTGGCGACGAGCAGAAGCTGCAACAAGTGCTGCTCAACCTTCTCGTGAACGCCGAATCGGCGATGGAAGGCGCCAAGGTGCGACATCTCTCGCTCGCTACCCAGCGCAAACAGGGAATGGTCCAGCTCGTGGTGTCCGACACCGGTCACGGGATGACGCCTTCCGTCAGCCAGCGTGTGTTCGAGCCTTTCTTCACCACCAAGCCGCCTGGTGAGGGCACGGGCTTGGGCCTGAGCGTCAGCTACGGCATCATTCAAGCACACGGTGGTACGATCTCCGTCGAAAGCACCCCCGACGTCGGATCGACGTTTACGATTCTGCTCCCGCTCTGGATCCCGGCAGTGACATGACCCGCGTTCTCATCGTCGACGACGAAGAAACCATCAGGCTCGCGCTGCGCAGGTTTCTGCGATCGCGCGGCTTCGAGGTCGAGATCGCCGGCTCGGGCGACCAGGCGCTCGAGATTCTCGACGCACACTCGTTCTCGCTCATGCTCTGCGACGTGCGCATGCCGGGAATGACCGGTGTACAGGTAGTACCCGAAGCCCGCGCCCGCGATCAGGATCTCGCCATCATCATGCTGACCGCCGTCAACGACGCGGCTACCGCGACTGAAGTGCTCGCCGCGGGCGCTTCCGATTACCTGACGAAACCCGTTGAGCTCGCCGATCTGCAGCAGGCGGTCGATCGCGCGTTGCACAAGCGCACCGAGGGAATCGAAAAGCGTCGTCTCGACAAGCTGATTCGCGAAGAGGTGGCGCTCCGGACCGCCGAGCTCGAGCAGGAAAAAGAGTCGTTGCGGCTCATGTCCATCAGCATCGCCGAGACTCTGATCAACGCGATGGAGGCGAAGGACGTCTATCTGCGTGGTCACTCTCAGCGCGTCGCCGAGCTAGCCGGCCAGCTCGCCGAGGACCTCGGCCTCGAGGAAGCGATCTGTGAAGACCTTCGCGTCGCCGGCAGGCTTCACGATGTCGGCAAAATCGGGATCCGGGAAGCCATTCTCAACAAACCGGGTAGCCTCACCCCCGAAGAATTCGAGCACGTCCAGCAGCATGTCAGGATCGGGCTGGAAATCCTCGAGCCGCTGTTCCACATCCGGCAGCCGCTGAAGTACATCGAGCACCACCATGAGCACTGGGACGGTGCCGGCTACCCCCTGGGTCTGGCGGGGGAAGCGATCCCGCTCGGCGCCCGGATCCTTTGCGCCGCTGATACCTTCGACGCCCTCACCTCGAAGCGCGCCTACCGCGAGCCGCTTGAGCCAATGGCCGCGATCGAGCACTTGCGGGTCGACGTCGGCAAGCAGTTCGACCCGTGTGTTTACGACGCGCTCGTCCGAGTAATCACGCGGCGTCTGGCCACGAAGTCCTCTGTTTCCGCGTCTCAGTAGCCGCGCTACTTGACGTCTCGGCACCGCCGTCGTATTCGCTCTGCACGCGCGAAGTAGCAGGGCACCGCGCACAAGGCACGCGACGTGCAGCGGGCGAAATCAGAAATTTGCGCGCTATTCAGGTGCGAGTGCTGACATTCTATGGGAGGACTAATGCCGAGCGGTGAATCAGTGGAGCCATTGCGTTTTGCGGACGACGACGACCCGGACGATCTCGGTGGCTTCAGTCGCGGCAAGCGATCCTACGATGATGACGATGATGAGGATGGCGGCTGGGCGATCAACGAAGATCACAGCGATCGCCTCTGGGATAGCGCTGAAGACTCCGACGACGACGAAGAAGCGGATACGGACGCGACCGTAGTCGCCGAAGGCGACGAAGAGGAAGAGGAGGAAGAGGAAGATCTCTTCGGCGGCGGCGCCCCGCGCGGCAGAAGGGGTCGCCCGAAGGGCTCCGGGAAGAAGCAGGATACCTCCCTGACCGGGACAGGCGGAGGCACTGGCGGCAGCGCGTTCGGCGGTACCAGCGGCGGATCCTTGGGTAGCTCCGGCAGCTCTGGATTCGGCGGCGGGACATCGGCCGGAGGTGCATCCAGCTACGGCGGCAGCAGCACGCCGGCGACTACTGGAGCCGCGCGGACCGGGGGGTTTGGTGGCGGATCGACGTCCACCTCGGGCGGTACGCGGTCCATGAGCTCGGGCACCGGTGGCGGTGTGTCCGCCGGAGCAAGCCGGACAAGTGGCGGAGGCGCGAGCGCCAGGTCGGGCTCGACCAGCCGCAGCTCGTCCGGCGGCGGGCGGAAGAAGAGCGCCTCGAAATCGTCCGGAAGCCGGAAGGCGAGTCGGAAGTCGTCCGGCGGCGGCCGCAAGTCAGCCCGCAAGGGCTCGTCGTCACGATCGAGTGGCGCCCGCAAGTCAGGAGGGCGGAAGACGTCGGGCCGGAAGTCGTCAGCCCGGAAGTCGTCAGCCCGGAAATCATCCCGCGGGAGATCTTCGGGTGCCCGAAAAGCGGCGCGTCGTGGCTCGGCTTCGCGGTCGCGCGGCTCCAGCCGCCGCTCCGGAGGCCGGAAATCGGGCTCGAAGGGCCGTTCGAGGCGCTAGTTTCTTCTTCCCCCGTGCGCGCTGCACAAAGCGCGGTTACTCTCAAGTAACCGCGCTTTTTCCTTGGCTGTACTGAACGAGGAGCCATGCAGGATAACGACGAGCGAGAGTCACCGTGGCGAAAAATTCTGCTGTCCGGCGGAGCGATCCTCGGCGCCGCCGCGGCGTACAACGCGTTCGCGCGCAAAGGCGTCGATCAGCTCACCAGTCTCGTCGGCGGTGAGGAAGGCGGTTTCGAGTGGCGCGATAGAAGAGTTGCATTCACCAAGCGCGGCAGCGGTCCGCCGATCCTCCTTGTCCACGGCATCCACGCCGCAGCATGGTCGTACGAGTGGCGGAACAACGTCGATGCCCTCGCTCGCACAAATACGGTCTACACCATCGATCTGCTCGGCTTCGGGATGTCGGATCGGCCCGCGATCCGCTACTCGGCGCGACTCTACATCTCGCTCATCTCCGACTTCGTCAGCAGGGTCATAGACGAGCCGACGGTTCTCGTCGCTTCGTCCCTGTCCGCTGCTTACGCGATCGTGCTTGCAGCACGCGATCCGCATCGGTTCCCGGCGGTCGCACTCATCGCGCCATCCGGTCTGGTCAGATTGAATGAGCCCGTCGGCATTGGAGGCGAAGCGAGCCGGCTCGCCGTCGACACTCCGATTGCAGGCACCGCGATGTTCAACGCGCTGGTCTCGCGGCCATCCCTGCGTCGCTATCTGCGCCAGGTTTACTCCGACGATTCGCTCGTCACCCGCGAGCTAGTCGAGATCTACTACACGACTTCGCACCAGCGCGGCGCTCGTCACGCCCCCGCGGCGTTTCTCTCGGGCAATCTCAACATCGATGTCCGTCACGCGCTGCGGCGGCTCAGTCAGCCCGCGCTGCTCGTCTGGGGCGAGCAGGGATCGATGTCGCCCGTCGAGGAATTCCGCGGCTTTCGTGAGATCAAGCGCGACTTCGAGATCTCGGTTTTGTCACCGGCCGGTGACCTTCCGCACGACGAGCGAGCCGAAGACTTTAATGTTATCCTATCCACATGGCTGAATCGCCTGTCGCTCTCCTCCGCGCCCACGCTCGACACGCTCCCTGGAACGCCCGCGGACTTGCAGCACACGCAACAGCTCTCGTAGATGCAGCCGGAGTAAGACCAACCAACGCATCCGCACGAGCAGCGCCGAGCGCGCGCGCGGTCCGGTTCTACGTCGCCAGTGGACTGCTCGATCGGCCGGAAGGGACCGGCACCGGCGCCACTTACGGTTATCGCCACCTGCTCCAGCTGCTCGCCATCAAGATCCGGCAGCGCGAGGGCCAGAGCCTCGACACCATTCGTGGCGAGATGCGCGATCTCACCGGCGACGCGCTCGAGCGCAAGATCGCCTTGTCACTGGCTCCTGCGCTCAATTCCAACGCGCACGAAGCCGTCGCACACGACGACGATCTCTCTCTGCGCTGGCATCGCCTTCCCGTTGCCGATGGAATCGAGCTACACGTCCGTGAGGATTCACCCGCCGCGCGCGAAGAAGCCGTGATTGCGATGCGCGAAGCAGTCCGCGCCGCCCTTGGGCGGGCGGACATCCGCTGACCAGCTACATCAGATAGCGCGCGGATTTCTCACCGCGCAAATGTTCGATGAGCGCTTTTTTGGCCGCACTCGCTTCATCGGGCGAGAGCCAGTCGGCAACCGAGTATCTGCGACCGCGACCCTCCACCGCTATCGCAACCCGCCCACCGCGCGTCACCAGCATCGCGCCGCTCCCCCGCGGCCGCCATAGCGGATCCTTCTCGATCAGCTCCAGCGGGAGATTGTAGACGTTCGCCGGATCACTGGCCGCCATCACCACGAATCCTGCCGACACATCGTCCTCACTCGCTGCCGCACGCAGCCACTCCACCGCGTCCGGAAGCGCGAACTGCGCGCCGCCCAATCCCTTCACGAAATAGCCGCGCCGAACCTCGCCGCGAAATTCAAGTCGCTTGAGCTCCCGGTAGATCGAGCGCCACGACACAGGCGGTCGCTCACGCCGCCACCAGTCGCGCGAAACGATCCCGTAACGCACCAGCCACTGCCGCGCGATTCTCTCCGCTCGCTCTTCCTCCGGCAGTTCCGGCCCCATCGTCCCGCGCCTTCGCACCAGCGACCACCGGCCAGTCCATCCGCTCGCCGCTCCACCCGGCTTGTCCGGTCTTCTCCACCGTGGAAGTCGGCGCACGTTCGGCCGCGTCCGCGTGAATCTCCTGTTCGGCGAGGGAGTGTAGTTCGACGGCAGCCAGCTCGTTGGATCGGCGCCGGTCCGCGGCATCATCGGCCGCCACCGCGCAATTTCCCGCAACGCTTCGACCGTGTCGTTGGTTACGAGACCCCACGCCACGAGCTCACGGATTGCTTCCCGCACCGCCAGCATCGTCAGACCGGTAATCGCCTGAATGTCGCCGATGAACGACGCGCCTTCTTCCCCGATTGTATCGCGTACTTTCTTTGCGTTCTCGCTCAGCACTGGCTCGTCACCATCCGCAAGCCAGAGCGCGCCCGTTCCCCGCTCGAAGAATCGAACCCGAGCCAGAGGCATCGCGCCGGTCTCGGGATCGTAGTTCCCCTCGCCCACCCAAACGGGCTCACCGCTCGCGCTGAACTGCGACAACGCGGCTGGATCGTATCCGCGGATTCTCGAGCGCAGGTAGTCGCGGTCCCACGAAAGCGGTGGGCGTGCTATACCATATAGTTGGCGTATCGCGGTCTCGGTCCCCGCGCTACCGTCCAGGCGGTCGCGCTCGTCCATGTGCTGCCACCGCTGCATGAACGCCGCGAACTTCGGCAGCTCCACCGCCTCGATCTGCTTCCGCAGCGCCGCCAAAGCCCGTCGCCGGCCGATCTCCACCACGCGTCGCGAGCACCACTCCAGATCCTTGATCTCACGGCGGAATTTTCCGCGCACCAGTTTCCCCGTACGCTCCCATTCGGCGAGACGCGACTCGATCCATTCTCGCGGCCAGTCATACCGATCGTGAATCTCCGCGACCGTGATCGGCCCCGACTGAGTGAGAAACCGCGCCAGCACCTCGCGCCGAGCCACCGAAGGATTGAGCGCGCCATGGAGCAGGACCTCCGGCACCATCGCCGATGCATCCGCTTCCGTGATCTCCGCACCGCCGCGTACCCTCGCCAGCTGCCTCTCACCGAACGCCGCCAGGTAGCGTGGATAGGTCTCGGTCAGAATGAATCGCCACTCTTTCGCGCCTTCGGATCCGAGCTGTATTGCGATCACCCGTCCACTTGTGAGCAATGATGCGAGCGGCTCACCACGCACTCCTTCGTCCTCGGATGCAATTCTGGCTCTTGTCTCATCGGCATTCAGGTCGCCTGCCCTGTCGAGCAGATGCGCCAGCTCGTCATCGGTTCGCGCGCGCCGTCCAGCCGCGGTGCCGCGTCGCTCGGCGAGTGTCTGTTCGATTGCTTCGTTCGTGATGTCGTCGCTACCCTCGCCCCCCATCACTTCGTCGAGCAATGATCTGTCGATGGACAGCAGCGCCGCTCTCTGCTCGGCGCGCGGGGTGTCGTCGCCGTACAGCCAGTCCATCACGAAACCGAACTGCAGGCTGGCTGCGAAGGGAGACGGCGCATCGGTCTGCACACTGTGGATGCGAATCGCACCGCTCGCTATTTCGGCCAGTACTTCCTTGAGGCCGTCCATATCGAACGCGTCCTGCAGAACCTCGCGATACGTCTCAACAAGAATCGGAAAGCTCGGGAACTGACGCACGACCTGCAGCAGGTCGAGCGACTTGAGTCGCTGCAGCCACAGCGGCATTCGCCGCCGCGGATTCCCACGCGGTAGCAGCAGCGCCCGCGCCGCGTTCATTCTGAAACGTGCGCCGAACAGCGACGTCGAGCCCACTTCTTCCATCACCAGCTGCTCCGCCTCGGCGCCCGTCAGGCCGAGCAATGATTGCAGCGGCGCGCTCATTCCGAGATCGGGCAGTCGCAGCATGATTCCGTCGTCCGTCGTCTGCACCTGCAGATCGGTGTCGTTGAGCACGGCGCGCACGCGCTGCGCGAGCGCCATCCCCCACGGCGCGTTGATCCGTCCACCAAAAGCAGCGTGAATCACGATCCGCACCGCGCCCGTCTCGTCGCGGAACTGCTCGAGCACGATGTTGCGATCGTCGGGAACTGTGCCCGTCGCCGCGCGCTGGGCTGCGATGTATTTCACCAGCGAGTTGGCGGTAGCCGCGTCGCAGCCGTACTCGGCGGCGAGTCGCTTTTCATCGGGCGCTTCCGCAAGCTCCCGTCGCAGTGCGCCGACGCGATGGCTGAGCATCAATGACCGCGCCATGTACTCACCGTGCCAGAACGGCATCCGCGCCGGCGTCCCCGGCGCCGGAATGACCACCACCCGGTCGTGCTCGATCGCGGCGATCCGCCACGTCGAAGATCCGAGCTGAAATACGTCGCCCATTCTCGACTCGTGCACGAACTCTTCGTCGAGCTCGCCAAGCCTGGTGCGATCGGGAAGATTCACGGTGTACAGGCCGCGATCTGGAATCGTGCCTCCCGAGATCACCGCAGTCATTCGCGCCGCGCGCGTTCCGATCAACCTGTCGTTAACCCGGTCCCACGTGATCCGCGGCTCCAGCTCCGCGGCAATGTCCGACGGATACTTCCCCGATAGCATCGCCAACACTTCGTCGAACGCCGATCTCGTTAGCTGGTGATACGGATAGGCGCGGCGCACGATGCGGAAGAGGTCTTCACTGCTCCAGTCGTCCACCGACACCGCCGCCACGACGACTTGCGCCAGAACGTCGAGTGCGTTCTGCACTACGTGGGTTGGCTCGACATCCCCTGCGCGCATTGCGGCGACGATGGCCGCGATCTCCACCGCGTCGTCGCGGAACGTCGGGACGAGAATGCCTTTGCTCGGGACACCGATGGTGTGACCGGCGCGTCCGATTCGCTGCAGTGCCGACGCGACTCGCTTTGGCGATTGCAGCTGGATCACGAGATCTACCGAGCCGATGTCGATGCCGAGCTCCAGAGAGCTCGTCGTGATCAGCGCGCGCAGCGATCCCGCCTTGAGTCTTTCTTCCAGCGCAAACCGGCGCTCCCGGGCCAGCGATCCGTGATATGGCAGCGCGATCTCTTCGTCCGCCAGCTTGTTGACGCGCGCGGCGATCTTCTCCGCCTGAGCCCGGTTGTTGACGAACACCAGCGTCGTGCGCGACGCCTTGATGTGGTTGAGCACCAATGGCGCAACCGCCGGCCAAATGCTTCCGCCGACGTTCCCAAGATCCGCGACCGGAGATTCGACGTGGATCTCGAGCTCCTTCGTCATACCGCAGTCGACAATGGTGACGGGTCGGAAGGTCGCCGAGCCATCGCCCGTGCTCTCGCAGCCGCCCAGAAAACGCGCGACCTCCTCGAGTGGTCTCTGCGTCGCCGAGAGCCCGATGCGCTGTGGCGGCGACTCGACCAATGCCTCCAGTCGCTCCATCGTCAGAGCGAGATGCGCCCCCCGCTTCGTCCCGGCCATGGCGTGGATTTCGTCGACTATCACCGCGCGCACTCCGCTGAACATGCCGCGCCCCTTGAGCGTGGTGAGCATGATGTTCAACGACTCTGGCGTGGTGATCAGAATGTGTGGCGATTTGCGCAGCATCCGCGCGCGCACCGACGCCGGCGTGTCGCCGGTCCGCACGCCGACCCGAATCTCCGGAAATTCTTTCCCCGCTTCCGCAAAGCGATCCCTCAGCTCGGCGAGCGGACGATCCAGATTCCGCTGGATGTCGTTGTTGAGCGCCTTGAGCGGCGAGATGTAGAGCAGCTGCACGGCGTTGGGGAGCGGCTCCTTGCTTCCCCGCGTAATCAGCTCGTTGAGCTCCCACAGAAACGCCGCGAGAGTTTTTCCGGTTCCGGTTGGAGCGAGGATAAGCGTGTGATTCCGGGTGGCGATCGCCGGCCATCCTTCCCGCTGCGGCGCGCTTGGCTTCCCGAAGCTCTCGCTGAACCACTTGCGGACGATCGGATGAAAGCGAGGCAGCATGGATGCTTTCTTCCTCACGTCGCGGGCCATCGTTTGTCAGCGCCGAAGTTTACAGGACGCGCCGCAGCTTCTGCGCTCCCCATTCGAGGATTTTCCCCGACAGCGGCCGTTTGCGGAACTCCTCGAGCTTGATCTCCTTGGAGCGAGTGATGTCGTCCATGAAGATCGAATCCATTTGTGCGCCAATCCGACGATCGAGCGCAACGAGCAAGGATTCGTCGTTGAACGAGAGCGACCGGTTGTCGAAGTTCATTGAGCCAATGTAGGACCACATCCCGTCGACGACCATCGTCTTGGCGTGCATCATCGTCGGCTGGTACTCGTAAATCTTGACGCCGCCCTCGAGCAGCTTCTCGTAATACGTTCGCCCGGCGTACCAGGTCGTCTTGACGTCTGTCTTGTCGCTCACCGTGAGCACCCGCACATCCACCCCGCGATGCGCGGCTGACAGCAACAGCCGCATGAAGTTTTCGCCGGGAACGAAGTAGGAGTTGGTCACGTAGAGCGTCTTCCGCGCACCGACGATTGACAACGCGAGAAACCGCTCAGCCGGCGTGCTCCCCGTGCTTGGAATGGTGTGCATCAAGCCGGCCTGGACCTCTCCGACATCGGCGAAGGTGCTGCGCGGGAAAAACACATCTCCCGTCAGAAGCTCCCCGGTCGCCTCAGCCCACGCCGCCGCAAACGCAGCCTGCAGCGCACCTACCGTCGGACCCTCGAATCGGACGTTCGACTCACGCCACTGATCCTCGTGCTTCCCATCGCCGAGCCAGTAGTCGGCGAGACCGAAGCCACCCGTGTAGCCGATCGTCCCGTCGACCACCACGACTCGCACGTGCGATCGCTGCGCCGCCTTCTGCAGAGTGTACCACCGGAGCGGTCGCAGCCATACGACTTCAACGCCGGCGTGCTTGAGCCGCTCGATCCAGTCGTGCTTTAGCGGCTGCGATCCAAACGCATCGAGCAGCAGCAGCACCCGCACCTTGTGCTCGGCGCGCTCGATCAGATACTTCGCCAGGGTGTCGGCAACCGCGCCCGGCTGCGAGTAGTACATCTGCACCGTGATGGTGCGCTGCGCCGCCGCGATGTCCTTCCAGAGCTGCGGATAAGTGCCATCGCCATTGAGCAGAATCTGGACGTTGTTGCCTGGATCGATGTGGGTTCCCGTGAACAGCTCTATGCTGCGCGCGAACAACGGATCGTCCACACTCGGCGGACCATCCTTGTCGCCCTCCGCTATCACGCTTCGCACCGGGGTGTCGTGCGTGACCGACAGAATGCCTATCAGCGCCAGAATTACTCCGAACAACACCAGCGCCGCGATTGCGATGTACTTGATCAGTGACATATTCTCCCTGCATGACCTTCGTGGCCCGTCGGCGAATCGCGACGCGTGCTATCGTCCTCGACCGCTCGCTCGAATCGCTCCCGATCTTCCGGCTCAGCGATTCCGCCGAGGATACGGCAATCTCGTTCTCCCCCGAAAGCGGTGGGCGATGGCGCGTCCTTCCCAGCCCCGGCGACCGATTGCCAGGAACCTTCGATCAGGATGTGTATATCGAGCTCCTGCACCGCTATCACGAGGCAGGCGCTCCCGAAGACGGAGTCATCAGCTTCACACTCCACGCATTCCTGCGCTCGATCGGGCGGCGCGTGGATGGACGAACGTATGAGCAGCTGCGCTCCGCGCTCACCCGGCTCGAGCGCACCATCCTCGAGTCGAGCGGAGTGTACGTTGCCGCAAAAGAAGGACAGCCGCTAGAAGGACGCTTCACCATTCTGTCTTCAGTCTCCATCGCGCGCAGACGACTCGCCGAGCGCGAACAGTTCACCCTGTTTCCCGTCCTCGCCGCATCCGAGCCCGGTGACGCGCGCGTCACGATTGGCCCGCTGATTCGCGCCAACATCGCGGCTGGTCATACAGTCACGTTGTCGGCCATGCACTATCTCTCTCTGACCAACCCAGTTGCGAGACGACTCTACCGATTGCTGGAAGTCGCTCGCGAGGAAGGGATGGTCACCTGGCGAGTGCCGCTCGCGTCCCTTGCCGAGCAGCTTCCCCTCACCCAGAGATATCCTTCCCATTTGCAACGAGTGCTCCAGCCCGCGCACGAAATGCTTCTCGCCGCCGGACTGCTTCGCGACGCGACCTTCCGACAGGTCAACCGCGACTGGCTCGTAGACTACGTGCTCGCATCGCGAGCCTGAGAACGCCGTTCCGCTGGTGCCTTTTGTGCGTCATTGAGGAACACTGACAGCCCGTGGGCGTATTTATTAGGTTACCGCCCTCCTCTCTTTCCAAGAACGTATGTCGCGATCCAGAAAATCCTTGCTCGTCAGCCTGGTTTTGATTCCCGTCCTGGCTGGGGGCTTCGTATTTCAGCAGCGTGAGAGCCAGCAAGGTGCCCGGCTTCTCGACCAGGTGCTGAACATTGTCGCAACCCGCTTTGTCGACACCGTCGACCAGGCCTCTCTTTACGAAAAGGCCGCCCGCGGCCTCGTCCACGAGCTGAACGATCCCTACAGCGTTCTTCTGTCGCCGAAAGAGCTTTCGACGTTCAACGCCCAGACCAACGGGCGCTATGCCGGCATCGGTATGGAGATCGCCGAGACCCAGGGCTTCATCACAGTCCAGCGCGTGTTCCCACACACGCCCGCGGAGCAGGCTGGAGTCCAGGAAGGCGATCGCATCAACTTCATCGACACCACCAACATTCGCGGCTGGACCGTTTCGCAGACCTCAGACGCTCTGAAAGGGAACCCGGGTAGCCGCGTTCTGGTCAAATTCTCGCGCCCCGGCGTACCCGAGCTGATCCCGATCACCTTCACGCGCGCGATCATCAATATCCCGGCTGTTCCCTACGCCATCATGCTCGACGGGAAGGCCGGCTACATCCCGCTGCTCCAGTTCAACGAGAGCGCGCGCGATGAACTCGAGAGCTCCATCACTCGTCTCACCCGAGAAGGCGCGCACGGAATCATCATCGATCTTCGCGGCAATCCCGGTGGCATTCTCGATCAATCCCTGAGCGTCAGCAATCTCTTCCTCAAGAAGGGACTGCAGATCTCCAGCATCCGCGCCCGCAACGGCGAGAACCAGACCTTCGTCGCAACCGATGATCCCGTCGCCCCGACCATTCCGCTCATCCTTCTCACCGACGGCCGCAGCGCCTCTGCATCCGAGATCGTCGCCGGCGCACTCCAGGATCATGATCGCGCCCTGATTGTCGGCACCACGTCGTTCGGCAAGGGTCTCGTGCAATCGGTCTTCCCGCTCGAGGGTGGCTACGCGCTCAAGATGACGACCGCCAAATGGTACACGCCAAGTGGCCGGTCCATTCAGAAGGAGCGGAAGCTTCTGCCCAGCGGCGAGTTCGTTGAAGTAATGCCCGATTCCCTCGAGACGGATTCGGTTCGCCGCTCGCGTCCTGCCTTCAAGTCGGACGCCGGCCGCATCGTTTATGGTGGTGGTGCCATCACTCCGGACATCATCGTCCGGCCCGACACCCTCACCACCGCGGAGCAAAAGGTCTTCAACTCGTTCGCGCCGAAGACCGCCGATGTCCGAGCCACGCTCATGGACTACTCACTCGAGCTCAAGAAAACAGTGAAGCCGGACTTCACGGTGCCACCAGCCTGGCGCGAAGAGTTCTATCGCCGGCTCCAGGCGAAGGGTGTCACCCTCGATCGCGCCCAGTATGAGCAGGCGGCACCCGAGATCGACCGCTTGCTCGGTAACACCGTCGCGCGCCTCGCGTTCGGAGATTCAACCGCCAAGCGTCGCAGCGTTCCGGATGACAACCAGCTACTTCACGCCCTTCAGGTACTCAAGCAGAGCGCTTCCCAGAGCGACCTGTTCATGATCGCTCAACGCGAACAGGCGGCTGCGGCGGCGTCGGCAACAGCGCGTCGATAGTCGAAAAAAGGTCAGTCAGAGAGCAGCCGGCGGAGCTTGTCCGCCGGCTGTTTTTTATGGCCACTGATGCTTTTCCGAGTATTTGCTGCCAAAAACCTCGTGCAGGATCGGGCGTGGATCCTCGGTTCTCGCAACAGCGTCGATTCGCTCGGCGAGTACCAGCGGCCGCGTGAACTGACGATAACGGCGATAGCCATGGCAGAAACAAAGCGGTCCTTTTCGCGTAAGGTCGCCGAGCAGGATGTCCGGCTCACCGAAAATCGTCATTGCGTAGAAGAAGTTCAGCGTGCTGGGCCTCGGCAGATCGCTTTCAACGATGTTTCTCGGCAGACTGCCGTGCTTGCCCCACTGGACGTCGATCCGGACCTGGGCCCGCGGCCAGGGCGTGTGGAGGATCTGGCCGTGCCAGTAGGTCCACACGTCGGTAGGGGCGTAAGTCGAGTCGTAGCCTACCCATAGGACCTCTTCGTCAGTTGGAACGGTGAACGGAATCCATGACCCGTGAACGTCGTCCCGCCACAGGAGGTGGTAGGCAATGACGGGTCTGGTTGGGTGCAGTACCGCCACCACCCGCTCCAGTGGGAACGTTTCATCTCGCTGAAGGTATAAGACCGGTGCCAGGCGCCGTGCCAGGACAGCTCCGCTGTCAGTGGAGGCGAGAGCGCCAGGCAGGTTTGCCGGTCGCAGAGGGATGTGCGCGTGGGGTCCGCAGGCAGTGAGCAGCGTCAGGAACCCTATGCACGTCCACTCGCGAATCTCGGTGGTGCTTCTTCTCAAAGGACAGCCATCAATTGTCACCCATGATGCGACGCCAGCCGTGCAGCGTCGTGTTCGCAGTAACCGGAGAGCTCATGCGCAAGCCACGTCCGAACGCGTACAACCCCGCTCAAGCCCTGTTCCTCATCAGCAACGACCGCAGCGGATCCCCCCTGAGCTGCCCATCATGCTCCGGATCGATCGAGCGTGATCCCCGACAGGTCCCACCACCTCCGTACACGCACGTCACCCTGCGCTGTAAGAGCTGCGGCAGATCAGCACACTACGTCGCGGGAGCGGCGTAGACCGACAGCCTGTTGCACAAAACTTGCCCTCCTCTGCCGGCTGCCGGATGGATAATGCGTCACGCGGACGAGTATCCGGCGAAGCGAAACGTGTAGATGCGATTCGCTAGCCTATGGTCGATGCTTTACAGATTGCCCTGCGGGGGAAGAGGATAGTTCAATGGCACGTATCACTGGAACGGTCAAATGGTTCAACGACGCCAAGGGGTTTGGCTTCATTTCACGCGAGGGTGGCCCGGACGTCTTTGTCCATTTCAGCGCGATCAGTGGCTCCGGATTCAAGTCTCTCGCCGAGGGCGATAAGGTCGAGTTCGAAGTCGTTCAAGGTCAGAAAGGACCACAAGCTGCCGACGTGACAAAAGTGAGCTGATCGGCTCGTTCATCTCCCAAAAAGCCCCGCCCAGCGGGGCTTTTTTGTGTCTCTGGGCATCACAAAACTTGTTTTCCACAGGCGGCATTCGATTTGCTTTCATCCACATCGCTTGCAGTAACGACCTGTGCATACGGAGGCTGACGGATGGCCGCAATCTGGAAGGGCTCGCTCACGTTCGGGTTGGTCAACATTCCAGTGGAGCTCAAGACCGCGGTCCGCGCCGACCATATCAGCTTCCGCTTGCTCCACGAGGAAGATCTCTCGCCCGTCAAATACGAGCGCATCTGCCAGGCGGAAGGTGATCCAGTTCCGTGGAACGAAGTAGTGAAGGGCTACGAGTACGAGAAAGGAAAATTCGTCGTGCTCACCGACGAAGACTTCAAGGCCGCCGCGCTCGAGCAGTCCAAGACCATCGACATCCTCGACTTCGTCAAGGAAGAAGAGATCGATCCGCGCTACTTCGAGACGCCTTACTATCTCGTGCCCGGAAAGGGTGGCGACAAGCCGTACGCTTTGCTGCGCGAAGCAATCCGCCAGACGGGATCCGTCGGCATCGGCAAGATCATCATCCGCCAGACCCAGCACCTTGCCGCGGTAAAAGTCGTCGGTGAAGCGCTAGTGCTCGAGATCATGCGCTTCGCCAATGAGCTGGTCGATTCCAGTGAGTTCAACTTCCCGAGCCGCGAACAGGTCCGCCCGCAGGAGCTGCAGATGGCGGAACAGCTCGTTGCTAACCTCGCCGAGCCGTTCGACCCGAGCCGCTACACCGACGAGTATCGCGCCAATCTGATGCGCATCATCAAGGCGAAGATGAAGGGCAAGAAGCCCAAGCTCGAGGAGCCCGAGGAGGAAACTCCGGACAGTGGCGTGCTCGATCTCATGTCACGTCTTCGCGCCAGCCTCGAGGAGGGCGCCGGGAAGAAAGGCGCCGTTCGTGCAAAGAGAAAATCGGTTGCCGCTGGCCGCAAACCCGCGAAGAAAAAGGCGAAGACAGCTTAGGACGCCTGTATGGCCGTCAAAACTGAAAAAAGCACCAAACGAAGCGCCCGCGCGCAGCTGGCGGAGTATCGCCGCAAGCGCGATTTCAGTCGTACCCGCGAGCCGTCCGGCGAGAAGACTTCGGCGCCGACCAGAACTGGTCGCCTTCGCTTCGTCATCCAGAAGCACGCGGCAAGTCATCTCCACTTCGATCTCCGGCTCGAGCTGGACGGCGTCATGAAAAGCTGGGCCGTTCCCAAGGGCCCCAGCCTCGACCCGTCAGTCAAGCGGCTCGCAATGCAGGTCGAGGATCACCCAATCGACTACAACACCTTCGAGGGCACGATCCCCCAGGGTGAGTACGGCGGCGGCACCGTGATGCTATGGGACCGCGGGACCTACACCGCCGATGCGGCGACGTCCGCCGCCGAGGAGCAGGACGTGATTCGCGAAGGCCTGCGTCGGGGCGACCTCAAGATCACCTTTCACGGCGACCGGCTACACGGATCGTTCGCGCTCGTCCGCATGAAGTTCGCGCGCGATGGCTCGTCTTCATCGAAGCCGCAGTGGCTTCTCATCAAGCATCGCGATGAGTACGCGACCGATGAAGACATCGTCGCCGAGAACATGACATCGGTGGACACCGGTCGCACCATGGACGAGATCGCCGCCGGAAAGAGCCGCGTCTGGCGCAGCAACCGCGAGCCGAAGAAGCAGAAGTCGGTTTCGACCGCTGCAGCTAAATCACGGAGCCCCGCGCCCCGACGTTCCCGAAAAACCGAACGTCTTTCTCCCGCGAAGGCTGCATCACTCGCCCTCGAGCCCATGTACGCGAGTATTGGTAGCGATATCCCCGGCAAGGGTTGGACGTTCGAGCCCAAGTACGATGGAATTCGCGTCCTCGCTTACGTCACGGACGATGACGTCCGTCTGATGACCCGCAACGGAAAGGACAAGGCGAAGCAGTTTCCTGAGATCGTCGCCGCGCTCGAGAAGCTCTCCACTCAGATGAAGCGGTCTCTGGTGCTCGACGGCGAGATCGTCGCCCTCCTCGATGGCGAGCCCGCCCGGTTCCAGGAGCTCCAGGGCAGGATGCACGTCAAGGAGTCCCAGGCTATCGAGCGCCACTCGGCCTCCGCGCCGGCGGCGCTCATTCTCTTCGACATCCTCATGGATGGCGACCAGGTGCTGCTTGACGAGCCGTGGTCGGTTCGTCGTACCCACCTCGAAAAGCGCATGTCCTCCCGAGTCACTGATCGACTGCGCCTCACTGAATCGGTCGAAGACGAAGGCAGGAAGATGCTCGAGATGGCTCGGCGTGATGGCTGGGAAGGCGTGATCGCCAAGCGCGTGGATTCACCCTACGAGCCGGGGAACCGATCGCGGAGCTGGCTGAAGCTGAAAATCGAGTTCCGTCAGGAGTTCGTGGTTGGCGGCTACACCGAGCCCCGCAACAGCCGGGAGCACATCGGCGCCATCCTCCTCGGCTACTTCGACAAGGACCGCTTCATCTACGTCGGCCACACCGGCGGAGGATTCTCGCGCAAAGGCCTCGAGGAGATGTACAGAAGGCTCAAACCGCTCGAGCGAAAGACATCGCCATTTGTCGAGACACCAAAGACCAACGAGAAAGCCCATTGGGTCGAGCCAGAAATCCTCGTCGAAGTGAAATTCAGCGAGTGGACCGCTGACCGTCGCCTGCGCCAGCCGATCTTTCTGGGGATCCGGGACGACAAGGAAGCGCGCGAAGTCGGCATCGAGCGAACCAGTGTGCAGCGCAAGTCGGGTAAGGCCGCCGTCGCGAATAAGGCCGCCATCGCGAAACGTGAGAGCGCCAGCGCACCCGTTGCGGCGAGGTCGCGAGCCAGGTCCGCGGGCGCGAAAACAGCCAGCGCCAGATCCTCGCGCGCCAGGTCGCTTAGCGGCAAGCCGCGTCAGCAACCAGACTCGGTGATCGCGGAGCTTACTGCAATCGAGTCGAAGCGCGGCGAGGGGACTCTGGATCTGGGCCGCGGACAATCGCTCAAGGTCTCGAACCTGGATAAGGTTTTCTTCCCGAAGGATGGCTTCACCAAGGGTGACGTGATGCGCTATTACGCGCGCATCGCGAGCTTCATCCTTCCAACCATGAAGGACCGTCCGCTCGTCCTCAAGCGTTTTCCGAACGGCATCGACGGCGAGAGCTTCTACCAGCAGAAGGCCCAGGACACGACCCCCTCCAACGTGCGCGTCGAGACGATCGTAACCGAGGGAGGCGAGAAGCAGCCGCGCTTCATTGGCGGCGATCTGCTGACGTTGCTCTACACGATTCAGCTGGGCGCGATCTCCGTGGATCCATGGCACTCGCGGGTTGGATCCCTCGAGTACGCCGACTACACCATCATCGACCTCGATCCCGGGCCGCGCGCAAATTTCGCCCGGGTCGTCCAGATCGCCCGCTGGACGAAGGAAGTCATCGACGGCTTTGGACTTAACGCTGCCATCAAGACGTCAGGATCGACCGGACTACACGTTTATCTTCCGCTCCCCCCGAAGACTCCAAACGAGGCCGCGACGCTGGTCGCCCAGGTTATCGCGACCAAGGTCGCCGACGCGCATCCCAGGGAAGCAACGGTCGAGCGCTTCGTCAAAGCGCGCGGAGCGGCAACCGTTTACGTCGACTACCTCCAGAACATTCAGGGCAAAACCGTCGCTGGACCATACTGCGTCCGCGCCCGGCCAGGCGCCACGGTATCCACTCCGCTCAAGTGGACAGAGATCAACGATGATCTCGACCCGCGCGACTTCCATCTCGGGAATGCCGCGGAGCGATTTGAAAAGATTGGAGATATCTGGAACGAAGCGATGAAGAAAAAGAATTCGCTTCGCGCGCTCGTGTAGTTACTACCGGCCGCCGTTCCCTACTTTCCGCAGCGGCAACTCCATCTGGCCAGTCCCGGGATCGGTCTGTTTCGCCGAGTCGCCAAAGATCGGATCGCTCGACTCGTCAACCATGTGGGTGAGCTTGTAATAGAAGTGGAGCGCGTGAATGGGGGCCATGAAGCTGCGATTGCCGGCGCGTGAGATCGCGACTGCCTCTTCGCGCACACGGCGGGGAAGATCGCGTGCCGCGGGCAGTGCCAGAAGACGCTGTATCTCTGTACTATCTCGTGCGAGCAGAGCTGCGCACAAACTGTCGAGATAAGCCAGCATGGATGTGAGGCCCCCAGTCAGGGTGTTTACCTTAAGGTACACATTGCAACTAATACACCGTTACCGCAAGAGGTTCCGGGACTGGTGGCCTGTCTGGTACCGCACCGTCAGATAGTCAGGGGAAGAGAAAATCGAACCTCACGCCGCGCTGTGCTCTACGCCTTTTCTTCGGTAGATACCGAAAAAGTTGTGCGGGTCGCCCCCGGCCTTCGCTGCGCCATTCGTCCGTAGGTTCGACGAGCCAGGCGGCCTGGAGGGCACGTCGGAAACTGGCCTTGTGCAAGCGTTTACCGAGCAGAAGCTCGTACATTTGTTGTAGCTCGCTCAGGGTGAAAGTCGCCGGCAGAAGGCGGAATGCGATCGGCGCCTGGTCGAGTCTCGCCTGAATGGTTTTGGTCGCGGCTTCGACCATTGCCCTCTGGCGCGGCGACACCGGCGGCACTTCTGTGATCGGGAACCAGGTGTAGCCGGCTCGCGGCGAGGCCGTCTCGTGTGGCACCAATCCCACATAGGCGACGGAAATGTCCACGTCGCCGGGATGTCGTTTCGCGTCGCCGAACGCCCCGATCTGCTCCATCCAGCTCGGCGGCTCGCCCAGCGCTTCGTGGGCTCCGCGGTTCGCGGCGCCGTCGAGAGTTTCACCCGCCTGAGGAATTCGCCACGGCAACGCCCACCGCTCGCGCTCGCCTGTGCTTCTCGTCAGCAAAACCGCCAGGTCGTTCCCCATCGCCGTAACCAGAACCAGATCGACACTGTAGGAAACGGTTCTGGAGGAGCGGTCGCGCATCGTGGAGCGAATTAGTCACTTTTAGCGACTAAAGTCAAGTCCGCGTCCGAATTGGTGGTTGGGTGACGCCGGTTTTTTCACGGTCGTCCGGAAGGCAGCATTGATATAACGAATCAGGGATTGAAGCGTCAACAGAATTCTTTGGGAAAAAATTCGTTGGCGAATCAACGAATCTTCGCGGGCCGCTATCGCGCGCTAACGTCTGCGGGCCGGTCTCTGTTCGCGTACGTCGCGGACCACCAGGAAATCACCTAGCAGCAGATGCTGCGCGGCAAACCCAGATTTCCAAGCGTCGGGTCAGTGGCTGATCGTGCCTTTCTTGCTCGTATCTACGTCAGCGGCCGCGCCGGTCTTGAAGAGGAACGCGCTCATGTTCTTCGTCAGAAACGCGCGCGCCTGCGGATCCATCACGTTCAGGCCGTAGTGGTTGATCAGCATCGTTTGCTGCTTGAGCCAGTCCGCCCAGCACTGGGTACAAATCTCTTCGACGACGCGGGCTCCGATTGCACCGGGAAAGGGAGGCTTTACGAATCCTGCGCGCGTCTGGCCGCACCGCGCGCAGGTAACCGTCTCAGGCATCGGCCCGCCTACCGGCGCGCGTAGGAGATCTCAGCGAGTCCGAAGATCGAGAGGAGCCTGAGATAGATCCAGCCAATGTCGAACTCGTACCACTTGGCCTTGAATTTCGCGGAGTGCGGATCGGCGTGGTGATTGTTGTGCAGCTCTTCCCCGCCCAGCCAGATCGCGATCGGCGAGATGTTCCTGCTCTCGTCCTTGACGTTGAAGTTGCGATATCCGATGGCGTGACCGACTCCGTTCACGATTCCCGCGGCCCAGAAAGGAATCCAGATCATCTGGATGCCCCATACGAGTGGTCCAACGAAGAAGCCAAACAGATAGATATCGACGATCAGCATCACCAGGATGCCGAGCCAGTTGAGCGGCGAAAGCAGATGACGCTCGAGCCAGTCGTTCGGGGTTCCCTTGCCGTACTTGTCCAGAACGCCGGGCTGGCGAACCGCCTTTCTATAGTAGAAGGCTCCCTTCAGGATGATGTTGCGCAGGCCCTCAATCAGCGGACTGTGCGGATCCCCCTCGCGATCGGCAAATGCGTGATGCTTGCGGTGGCATGCAACCCACTCCTTGGTCACAATAGCGGTAGACAGCCACAGCCAAAGCCGCATTGGAAGCGCGGCAAGATAGTGCAGCTTCACGCCACGATGCGTCTGGGCCCGATGCAGGAACAGTGTCACCGATACGTTGGTCAGATGACCGGCTACGACAATGAACAGAACTGGCTTCCACCAAGCGGTCGCCCAGCTTCCAAAATCCGGCATTCCTTACTCCGTTGCTAAGTCTGGATACTGCTGCAATTTACCCGAACACCGCCCTTATTCCAAACGAACACATCACGGTCTCGTAACCGGCCCGACCACACCGGCAGGAGGCGCCGCTCCCCAGCTATCGTTTGCCCGGTTCCAGTCGGGCACCGAGGCATCGGGCCAAAGTCGTACTCCAGCTACGTTTGCGCGCACCGGTATCACAGCATCGAAGTGGTCACCTCTCGCCCATATCTGGACCGGAAACGAGAAATCCTGGGTCGTCCCGTCGGCGTACGCCACTTTGAGTCGCACCGGAAATGGAATCGAGGTGTTCTTCCGCAGCGCAATCGTCGCGAATTTTTGCCCTTCCGAGACGCGGGTCGAGACGCTGTCGATGCCTATGTCGAGCACATCGGTCGTGTAAAAGAAGCCGCGCCAGAACCACGACAGGTCTTCGCCCGTCGAGTTCTCGATGCTGCGGAAAAAATCTCCCGGAGTCGGATGCTTGAACGCCCAGTTCCTCGTGTATTCCCGGAATGCGTCGTCGAAGGCTTGCCGGCCGACGACGTGATTGCGAAGCGTGAGCAACACCGCCCCGGGCTTCCGGTATCCAATCGCCCCCAGTGCCGTCGGATCAATGTCGTCGGGCGCCGTCATCAGCGGAGACTGAGTGCCGTGGCTTACCGCGTCCGCCCAGTTTCGAAGGTACATCGGATAGTCGCTTTTCCCGGGGTAGCGGGCCTCCGTTGCAAAGTCGTTGAGATAGGTGTTGAACCCTTCATCCATCCACGCGTAACGCCGCTCGTTTGACCCGACGATCATCGGGAACCACTCGTGGCCGTGCTCGTGATTGATCGTACCGAAGATGGAGGCGGGATCATCGCTCCCGTAGTGAACCATCACAAACATCGGGTACTCCATTCCTCCCACCGGACCAGCGACGCTCGTCGCCTGCGGCCATGGATACCGATAGACGAGCTCCGAGTACTGTCGGATGGTCCACTGAGTCATCTCCGCTGCCTGCTCCCAGGACTTCCCCGATTTCGGGAACTGATAAAAGGCCTGGGTCAGAACTCCGTTCCAGCTCGTCGCATCCCAGCGGAAGTCGGGCGCGCCTGCCCATGCAACGTCATGAACGTTGCGGGCGCGGAAACGCCACGTTTTCGTCCCCGCTCGGCGCTGGTTCTTTGCAGTAGCTGCTTCTCCGGCCGTGATGATCTGAACGACAGCCGCACTTCTCGCCGCCGTCGCCAGTCTCCGCCGCTGTTCCGCAGTCAATACGTCGTCGGGGTTCTGCAGCACTCCACTGCCGGCGATGACATAGCCAGCCGGCGCGGTGATCGAATAATCGAAGTCACCGTATTCGAGATAGAACTCACCCTGACCGAGGTAGGGGTCCGTGTTCCAGCCCCGAACGTCGTCGTAAACGGCCATCCTCGGGTACCACTGCGCGATCTCATACAGAGTGCTGTCACGCCCCATTCGATCCGACCCGTGCTCGGGCACCTTGAAGGAGTACAGGATGGAGATCGTGGTCTTCCCCCCGTGAGGCGGCAGCGGGCTCGGAAGATCGAGCCGCATCATCGTGTCGTTGATGCGGGGCGTGACGACCGTGCCGTTGACCCGAACATCACTCAGAGTGTACCCGCCCTCGAAACCCCTCACACCCCACCGCGAATCTGCGGGGAAGAGCGCCGAACCTTTGCTTCCGGTTCGATAGAGATTCTGGTCGGCTTGCAGCCAGACATAGCGCAGGGTATCGGGAGAATTGTTGGTGTAGCTGATCTGAACCGAGCCCGACACTTCTGTCAGAGTAGTATCGAGAGTCGCAGAGATCGTGTAGTCGGCGCGTTGCTGCCAATAGTCCGGCCCTGGCTTGCCGCTCGACGATCGGTACTCGTTAGGCCCAGGCCAGTCGATCCGGTTTGTCGTCGCGAACGGATCGTCGCGCTGTGTCTCGAATACGGGCGAGTTCTGCTCAGCCGGCTGGTCCATCCGCACGGGCGCCAGAACTACAGGTCGCTGTGCCTGCTGCGCGCAGCCGACGAGTGCGACGAAGAGGAAAGTAGATGTCTTCAGCGTCATGGTGTTTGAGTTGTTGTGCCGGTGTGATGTGGAGCAACGTCAGGGCCAGCGCTTCGCAGTCGGCCATGCGCACCGCGCTACTGGTCCAGTCAGCCTGCGATCTCGAGAGCCTCCGCCGCGCCGGTCTCGTAATCGACAACCATGATCCGGTGCGCGTTGGTATCCGCAACATACGCGTGATGCTCGCCTGCAGCGACACCGCCATGCTCATGAAAGCCGCGCACCCACGTCCGGGCTTCCCGTGTCTCGACGTTAACCCACTTCAGCGCATCGTTGTATGAATCAGCGACGAGAACCTCGCCGTTCCACACCGCGAGTCCTTGCTGGTGCTGCATCCGGACCTTATCCCCTCTGCCATCTGCATCGCCGAAGTCGAACAGTCCGGTTCCGACGATGGTTCCCACCGCGCCAGCTCTGTCAGTGTCCGCCCACCTGATCGCGCTCGATTCGGCGTCGGCGAAATAGACGCGTTTCCCATCGGTCGCGATTCCCATCGGTTGCGCCAATAGCGCCTCGCCAAGTGGTCCATCGGCGATATCTTCACCACCCGCACCACAGTGCACGTGCGCGGCGCCGGTTGCCGCGTCGATTGCCCAAAGCTGGTGTACTCCAGCCATTGCCACGTAAATAATGCCGTCGATTACGCAGAGATCCCACGGCGACGACAACGCGCCACTCGCGCGATCGGCGCGGGTGCGCATTTGCTCGCCGGTCCCGGCCAGTACTTTCGCGTCACCCCGCGCGAGATCCAACACCGCGACGATGTGACTCTCCGAGTCTGCGACGTACAGCTTCTCGCCGGCGAACGCGAGGCCCTGTGGCGATCGAAAAGCTCGTACGCCCCCTCGAGATTGCGGCCCCGGCTTCAGGTCGGTGAAGATTCTGTTGATCTTCATTCGATAGGCGCTCGTGAGCTCCCCGTAAATCACTCGGTGGTGTCCGGTGTCGGAGATGGCGATCCGTGCGCGATCGACCGCAAGCTTGTCCGGATATCTGAGCAGACCCGGCTCGATCGCTGGCCGCTCGGGCTCGACGGAGTGCGCTGGCCTGTCCGAGCTGAGTCCTGCTGTCAGCGCCTCGAGAAGTGGTTCGAACATCTCGGCGGTAAATTCGCCGGCGTGCGCACCAACCACATAGCCATCGCGATCGATGACGGCGACTGTCGGCCACGCACGTACGGCGTAGGATCGCCACACTCTGAATTGCCGGTCGTTCACGATCGGGTGCTCGATCTCGTAGCGCAGGGACGCCTCGCGAATCCTGGCCGTCTCGCGCTCCGCGATATATTTGCCGCTATGCACTCCGATCACGACCAGGTTGGTCGGAAACCGCTCTTCGATCTTCCGCAACTGCGGAAGGATGTGAATGCAGTTTATTCAGCCGTACGTCCAGAAATCGAGAAGGACGACTTTGCCCCGCAGGCTTTCCAGCGTGAGGGGATGCCCGTCGGTGTGTATCCAGTCGAGGCCCGCTGGAAATTCGGGCGCTCTCACTCGAGGCAAGTCTGATATTGGTTGCGACATGGTAGCCTGTGAACGACGATAAATTGACCAGCGCCTCCCACCACCGGCCAGAAGGCGGCTTCCGGAATCCATGGCCCGACGCCCGGCAACATGGGTTTCGGGACTTCCTCAAATGGTCGCTGGTCGAACGACGGCGAAATTCGCGCCGCGCCGATCCCGATCCGGAATCCTTCCCGCGCGAGGAGCCGAGCTTCGTCGTACCGCGGGCGGCACCAAACGAGCTGACCATCACCTGGGTCGGCCATACGAGCTTCCTCGTACAGCTCGCCGGCTTGAACATCCTCATCGATCCGGTCTGGAGCACCCGGGCGTCCCCGGTCCAGTTCGTCGGACCAAAGCGGTGGGTGCCCGCCGCCGTGGAATTCGATCGACTTCCGCCTGTCGACGCCGTCATTCTTTCACACGATCACTACGACCACCTGGATGCAGGCACCGTATCGAGACTGGCCGCTCGATATCCGGCGGCTCTCTGGTTCGCTCCACTGGGCGTGGGGACGTTCCTTCGAGAGCGCGGTGCCCGAGATGTCACGGAGCGCGACTGGTGGCAGGAAGCGATGGTCGGCGCGCTGCGACTGGCGTGTGTGCCCGCTCAACATTTTTCAGGGCGCACCCTGGGCAAACGGAACGCCACGCTCTGGTGCGGCTGGATTCTTCGTTCGGCCGATCGGTCGATCTTCTTCGGTGGAGATACCGCGCTCCATCCCGAGTTCGGAGCGATCGCCTCTCGTTATGGACCATTCGACGTAGCCATTCTGCCGATCGGAGCTTACGAGCCTCGGTGGTTCATGGGCTCCGTTCACATGAACCCCGATGATTGCCTGAAGGCAGTCGCGCAGCTCGAGGCGGAGCAGCCCGGCCAGCCCGTGATAGTGGCGGCGGCGCACTGGGGGACGTTCAAGCTGACCGACGAGCCGATGGACGAGCCGCCGGCCCGCATGCGCACCCTTTGGGAAACGGCAGGACGCGACCGCAGTCGGCTGTGGATCATGCGGCATGGCGAAACCCGCCGACTCTGACGTCTCTCCGAAGCAGTGATGCACCGGTGGCGCCAACAGTCGCGCGCTATTGTGCGCGAATCTTGCTATCGGTGCTACGAACCCTAGTACATGGAGCATTCCCATGGCTGCAGCCAAGAAGTCCAGTCGTTCACGTGGTGGTAGAAAGCGCGCCGGATCGTCCGGCCGCAGTCGCGGTGGTGCTAGAAAGCGTTCGAGCAGCCGGAGCTCCCGTAGCTCGCGCAGCTCTTCGCGCGCACGTGGTGGACGGAAGTCGTCATCGCGTCGTCGCGGCAGTAGCGCACGCAAGTCCTCCCGCAAATCTGGTAGCCGCTCCTCAGGCCGTAAGAGCAGCGGTCGCAAGAGCAGCGGTCGCAAGAACAGCAGTCGGAAGAGTGGTGGACGGAAAAGAAGCGGTGGCTCGCGCCGGCGCTCCCAATCACCGGTTGCACGCGTGAAACGCGTTGCGACGGGAGTGGTGCAACAGGCGGCTGGCCTTGGCGAGCGCGCCGTTGACAGTGTAACGGAGTTCGTGCAAGACCGTTTCTAGATCCTGATCCGCGACAGCTGCCGGTCAACCGCCGGCGGCTGTCGCGATGGAACTTCCGTGCTGCGCCAGCCAGCGTTCGACCTCGGTGAACACGCGCTCGCGACCGTAGTCGACGGTGATGATGTGGCCGCCTTCCACCCAGACGAGCTTCTTGTCCCTGCTCGCGAGCTGGGCCAGCACCCATTCGGCAACACCGGGCGCAATGCGCGGATCCTCCCGCGACTGGATGACCAGCGTCGGAACGACTACCGCCGATAAGGTCTTTCGGGCACGCCGCACGACTTTCCACAGCTCGAACAGTGCGCGGCTGGTCACGGCACCATAAGCGAGATTCTTTTCCCGTTCGATCGGATTCTTGATCGAGCGCGGGTTCCGGGCGTTCACTTCGCCAGCCAGCGGGCCCCACAGCCAGTGCGTCCGCGCGGCAAGCCGAAGTGGTAACGGCATCCCGAGATAAGGCGCGATCAACACCAGCGATCGTACGGTTTCGTTTGCCGCAGCGACGATCGTGGCGAGGGCGCCTCCCATCGACAACCCGACGACGCTTACGTCCGTGTACCGCGACTGCATTTTCTCGAGCGCTTTCTCTGACGCAACGATCCATTCGTCTGCGTTCGACTCGTTGAAAGCGCGCATGGTACGGCCGTGTCCGGGTAACAGAGGCGCGAATACGCCGTAGCCTGCCTTGCGCAATCGTCGCGCGAGCAGCGTCAGCGTTTGCGGCGTGTCCCCAAAACCATGCAGGAGGAGGACTCCTTTCGAGCCCTCCTCCTGCAAGTCGATCGTTTCAGCACCATTGAGAATATCGCTTTCAGCGCCGCGCTGATCGGCCATGCGTCCTCGTTACGTAGCCAGTTCTCTTGCGACCTGCAGCCGCGCCTCGTGATCACCGTTCTCTCCAAGCGTCGGAGCGAGCGAGCCCGGCTCGATCAGAAACGTCATTCCCTTCCTCTCGGCAATGCCCGCCGACACAAGACGACTCAGCGCCAGCGCAATGGACTCGCGCGTTGCGCCGACCATCTCACAGAGGAGACGATGATGGCAGTTTTCGAGCTTGAGCCGCCCGTCCGCGGTGGTGAAGCTGCGATCGGTGCTCAGATGCGTCAGGGTTGAGACGAGACGTTGATCGACATTCAGCGCCGCTAGCTCGTGAAGCTTCTCGAGCAGGTACGCGCGCTCCGACATGATTTGCGATAGCAGTGGGATCGTCTGCGCGGGATGCTCTCTGACGAAAGCGCGGAACTGCGGTCCGCTCAGAAACATCGTCGTTGTCTCTTCCGAGGCGTTCGCGTCAGTGACGTAACGGCTGTTCGTCGTCAGACCTTCACTGCCGAATGTCTGGCCGGCCGTCGCGATCACAGGCACAAACCCGCGACCGACTTTGATTTTGTTCCGCAAGATGACATGGCCGTCCAGCACGATGAACACGCCGTCCGCCGGAGATCCACGCTGATACAGTTGGAATCCTGGAGGCCAACTCGCCTTTGCACCATACGCGGAGATCGGCGCCAATTCTTCCGGTGTGAGTCGTGAGCGGCGTACTTCTGCTTGCCCGGTTCTCATCTTGCTCTCTGCCAATGCGTTCTCGTCGGCGTCGATCTATCGCAATGTCCGGGCCTAAGATGGACCGCTGTTTTCTATTTGGAGACCAATAGCGTCGTCGCTTCCTCCAGAGCGCGTGTTGCAGCATTGAAGCGCTCACCGAGATCGGACAACTCTCTTCCGACAAGCGCTTCGTCATTGGCTCGAATTGCTTCGTTCACCGACGGAAATACCATCGTCGAATATCCATTGTTCTCGTCGGATGCGTAAATCACGTTTCGGAACCAGGGGCGCGTCGCGAGCCCCTGCGGCCGTGTAAGCTGGCGTTCAACTTGGAGTAATGCGCCGTTTACGCGCGCGATGCGATCGGTAGACGGCTGAGCAGTAAGCGCGTCGTCCCGCGCCTTCGCGAAGGCGGCGGCGGCGACTTCGAGCTTGTCGATTGCTTCCGACAAACCCGCCCCCGATACCTTCCACCGCTTGTCGCCTATCGATTGCGATACCTGACCGGCAAACTTTCTCATTGTACGGGCGAATTCCACATAGTCGTATGGGAGCACATCGGCATTGGCGAGTCGCAGGAGCATTGCCGCGCCAAGTCGCGCCGTCGTCGCGTGGATCTCGAATGACGGATCACCGAATTTCGACATCCAATGGTAAGAATCGTACGCTGAGTGATACACACCCTGCGGTCCGCCGAACCCCCAATCGGCAATCGGAACCCCAAGATGGTTGTAGAATCCCGCGAAGTCGGATCCTCCACCCGGATCTCCCATCTGCGGCTCCAGTGAATCGGCGGCGAGATTTGCTCGTCTCCGCCACACATCGTACACGCTTCCCTGACGGCTTGGGTCCGGGATCTCGCTCGCCACATCCCTGATCAGCGCTCGCAACGAAGGAGATCCGCCCGCACCGAAGTTCGGCCCATTCGCGACATCGTCCTGATTGAGATAAGCGACGGCGTGGTCGCGGAGTCGCGCCGAATCTTCTTCGACGAATTCGGTGCTACCCAACAGTCCCCACTCCTCCGCATCCCAGGTCGCGAACACGATCGTTCGTTTCGGGCGCTTTCCGGCCCTGACCTGCTCGGCAATCGCACGTGCAGCCTCGAGCACGCTGACTGTCCCGCTGACATTGTCGGCGGCGCCCGGTCCCCAGGCATCACGGTGGCCGCCGATCATCACGATCTCGTCTGGATACACACTGCCACGAATGACGCCGAATGTATCCCAGATGTCCTTGTATGGATGCGTTGCCGCATCCGTCGTCACCGCCATTCGCGCGCGTACCGGCCCCGGCCCGACGTGGTATCGGAACGACAGGCCGCCCTGCCAGCTCTGAGGGATCGAATGTCCATCGAGTCCGCGCAACAGCTCGGCGGCGTTTCCATAAGAGATGGGAAGCACCGGGATGCGCGGCACCTCCATCTGCGATAGCGCGATCCGCTTCGCGCCGGCCACACTCGGATAACCAGGCGTGCTCGGATCGCCATTCGGATTCATTACGCTCCCGCGCTGAATTCCATTCGCCGGTCGCATCGGACCTGTGGGATAAACGTCGCCGCGCATGAAGCCATCCTCCGCCGGGTCGCTGTAAATGAGCAGGCCCTTTGCGCCGTGCTTCTCGGCTTCCCTTGCTTTGATCCCGCGATAGGAGCGGCCGTAGCGCGCGATTGCGATCTTCCCCCTTACGGAGACACCCATCGAATCGAGCTGGGCGTAGTCTTCGATCAGTCCGTAATTCACATACACCACCTCGCCACTCACATCACCCGGTGCACCATAGCCGTTGAACGCCATCACCTGCTTGAATGCGACCGACGTGGTGTCCTCGGCAATTGGCCCTTCTTCCAGCTTGAGCTCGACGGGATGGGGGGAGAGTCTCCATACGCGCGTGCTGATCGGATGCGGCATCCAGACCTTGTAGGTGCGCACCTCTGTTTCCAGCCCGAATGATTTCATCTGGGCGACCACGTAGTCCCGCGTGCGTTCCTGCGCTGGCGTTCCCGCCATGTGGGGCTGCATCGAAAGAAATTTCGAATGCGCCGCCGCGGTTGACGCGACCGGACGCGTGATCACGTCGGCTTCCAACGCACGCTCCTGCTGCGCCGCAGACGCGGAATACCCGGGAAGATTCTGCGCGGCCGCCGGAACGCTTGCCAGCAGGATGCAGATGGCACCGAATGCTTGTCTCATGTTCTGAATTGATCGAATGTTGGAGAGCTATTGCTCGTCGAGTTGCTCGAGCGCTGCGGCAATCGCGTCCCTGAGCCGTATTTCACCATCGATGCCGGCGGGAATACCTCCCGCGAGCGAGTTGAACTTCGAGACCATTTCTGCCTCGATGAACTTGTCGGTGTCGCGGACGCCCAGTATCTCGAGCGACCGCGCGGCCAGGCGTCGTAGCAGGCGAAGGGTCGATGCATCGAGCGCCGCCAGCTGCATCGGATCCGCGGCTGACGGAGATTGATCACGGTCACGTTTCCGTCGCGGCGCCTCCAGGAGGTCCGTTATCGGAGCCAGCTTCACCACGAACGATCCTGGAGTATGCTCGCGCCACTCGCTGAGCACGCCTCTCCGACGCAACACCGGCAGCAGAGAAACGATCGCGCCTCTGACCGCCGACACCCCACCCGGACTTTGGTTTCCCCGGCCGGTGATTATCAGAACTTCGCTCGCGCGACTGATCTGCCGCTCGCGAAGCCACGCCTCGGCGCGATGCCGCGCGTCGGCCGCGCTCGGCAGCGACTCCCGAAGATTCAGGATGTTGCGAAGTCCGAATTGCGCTTCGTCGAGTGCTTTCCAGACGGGCTGCAGCGAGCTCTTACCCGGCCTCATTTGCACTGCGCCGGCGCCCCGGCTGGCAGCCCGAACGCGGTGGTGACTGCGATCTTCCAGCCTGAGTCCGTCTTCACGAAAATGCGTTCCGATACTCCGCTGGAAGTCGTGTCTTTCTGGGTTACGGTGTAGCAATACGTTCCGTAAACGACGCCCGGCGCGACTGAATGCACTCGCAGGTTCCTTGCGATCAGGGTGTCGGGCCACGTCGAATCACGCCGCGCACTCCAGCCTTCGTAGCCGAGCTCGAGCCCGCCCGGACCGTTCCGGGCCAGTGCATCGGTGTGCAGGTAAGTCGCCAGGTAACGCGCGCGGTCGCGCTTGTGAATCGCGTCGATGTTTTCGATGAAAACCCGTCGTGCCGCAACGGTATCGGAGAAAGCCGCGACCGTTGAATTACCTGCAACCGTCGGATTTGCGGCGCACCCCGCAGCTGCGAGAAGCGCCATGAGGCAAAGGGGCTGTAGTGCCGTCGATGCCATGCGTCCCTGAAAAAATGGTCCGGGAAATCTTAACCCGGACCAGTGTGCTGCGCGACTCGTTGCGCGCTATTGGGTGATAATTTTTTCCAGAATCCGCAGACCTCGCGCAAGATCAGAACGATCCATGATCAGCGGCGGGAGAAGCCGCACCGTATGCTCGCCGGCGGTGAGAGCAAGCAGACCCTCATCCCAACCGCGCTTCACCACTGCATTCGCCGACTCGACCACATCGAGCCCCCAGATGAACCCCGTGCCGCGAATCGCTCGCACCTTGCCCGAGCGCCGCGCAATGCCGTCCAGCTCGGTTCCCAGCCAGCGCCCGTTTTCGCGTACCGCTTCGAGTAGCGTCGGGTCCGAGAGTCGGTCGACGACGTAATTGGCAACCGACGCAACGAAGGGCCCACCGCCAAACGTCGTGCCGTGATCACCCGGCTGGATCGCAGCGGCAATTTCGCCCGACACGAGCACGGCACCCATTGGCAGACCGCCAGCCAGAGGCTTGGCGAGCGTCACCATGTCCGGCGTGACACCTACGCTCTCGTACGCGAAGAAATGCCCCGTTCGCCCGAGACCGCATTGGATCTCATCGAATATCAGCGCAATCTCGCGCTCGGCGGTAATGGCGCGCAGCCGGCGGAGAAAATCGGGATCGATCGCGCGCACACCGCCCTCCCCCTGTATGGGCTCGACGATCACGGCAGCAACGGTTTCGGAATCCAGAGCTGTCTGCAGCTCGGTCAGGTCGCGCTCGCAGATCGAGACAGCGCCCGCGAGAGGACGAAACGGTGCGCGATAAGAGGGCCGGTCGGTCGCCGCCAGAGAGGCGAACAGCCGTCCGTGAAAGCCGCCCCGGAGTGCGATGATCTCCACCTTGGCGTCGGTGCCTGCCTGTCGTGCCCACCGCCGCGCGAACTTGAATGCACCCTCGTTGGCCTCCGCGCCGGAGTTGCAGAAGAACACCTTCGACGCGAATGACTTGTCGACGAGCTTCTCCGCGAGTCGCTCGCCGGGTTCCGTGCGATAGAGATTCGAGGTGTGAATGAGCCCGCTTGCCAGCGCGTCTGTGATCGCAGCTGCGATACCGGGATCGCCATACCCAAGCGCGTTGACCGCGATTCCGCTGGCGAAATCGAGATATCGACGGCCGTCCGTGTCGATCAGCTCCACTCCTTCACCGCCCACGAATTGCATCGGGGCTCGTTTGTAAGTGCCGAGCAGCACGGAGCGCTCAGGTGCAGCCGTCACGGTTTCGACCTCTTCAGGCAGTGTAGCGGTAGTCATATGGCAACGCTCTGTGATACTGTGATGTATGTGCCGCGATCCTCATCGCTGAGCGCGGCCAGGTCCGAAACTCTTACTCGCGCAACACCTGCCGCAATCGCCGCGATGGCGGATTCGAGCTTGGCCGCCATGCCCCCGTTCGCAGTTCCGCTTTCGATCAGATCGGTCGCGGTTTGAGCGTTCAGGCTCGATACAACTTCGCCGCTCTCGCCGCGCACTCCCTCGACATCGGCAATAAGGAGAAGCTCGTCTGCGCCCAACCCGATGGCGATTGCCGCGGCCGCATCATCACCGTTGATGTTGAGTGATCCGCCCGTCGGACTGGACGCGTTGTAGCCCACTGGTGAGATCACCGGCAAATAGTTCGCCGACATCAGTGCGCTCAGCAACGAAACGTTGATCGCTGTCGGACGACCAGCGAAGCCGAGGGACGCCTCGTCGATGATCTCCGCACGAATGAGCGCGCCATCCTCGCCGGACAACCCAAGCGCCGGTACGCCGGCCGCGATGAGACCGTTTACCAGGCGCTTGTTGACGATCCCCGACAGCACCATGCGCAGCAGATCGAGATCCTCTTTCGATGTAACGCGGCGTCCCCCAACGAACGCGGCTTCGCGCCCCAACGCCCGCTGCATTGCCGAAACCTCGTCGCCCCCGCCGTGCACGATGCACAGCTCTCCCGGCGTGGCCGACCATGCAGCTCGAATCGCGGCCGCGAGCGACGGATCGGCCTGCGCCCGCCCACCAATCTTGACGACGCGCATTACACCGGAAGCCCCGCCCGCTCGTCGATGCCGAACAGCACGTTTGCATTCTGGAGCGCCTGACCTGCCGCGCCCTTCACCAGGTTGTCGATCGCTGAAATGATGATCAGAGTCGGCTGCTTCATGTTCGCCGCCTTTGCCACGCTCATCCTTACGACGTTTCTGCGCACGACATCACGCAGGGACGGCGGCTGATCGACAATCTCGATGAACGGCTCGCCCGCGTACATCGTGTGCCAGAGCTCGAGCGGATCGTCGACATACTCCTTAACCGGAACCGTGATCGTCGCCAGGATGCCGCGAGCCACCGGCAGCAGGTGCGGAGTGAACAGGATGTCCACATCTGAGCCGTTCAGTTCTCCAGCCACGGCCTGCATTTCGGCGATGTGCCGGTGAGCATTCCCCACTGCGTACGCCCGAAAATCTTCCGCCACTTCGGCGAACAGTAGATCAGGCCGCGCAGTGTAGCCGGCGCCGGTTACGCCACTCGCGGCCGAAACGTTCACCGTTGCACCCGGAACCATCCACTGCTCCTTGAGCAGGGGTGCGATCGCTAGAAGGATGGCGGTTGGATAGCACCCCGGATTCGCGACGATTTCCGCACCGGGGATTCTGGACCGCATCAGCTCCGTGAGTCCATATGGTGCTTTCTGCATGTCGCTCGCAGCCCCCGCCCCGGGCCTGAAGTCGGAGGAGAGGTCAACCACCCGCGCGCCGGTCCCGCGCGCGGTTCCGACCCATTTCGCTGACGCCCCGTGCGGCAGCGCCGTGAAGACGAGCTCGGCCCGGTCCAGCGGCGCGTCTTCGGTAGCGACGTAGGTGATCTCAGCGGCGCCGATCCGCGCTTTCTGGCCCCGCTGTTCGTTGGCAGACGCGAACGCCAGCTCGAGCCGCGGATGCCGCGCGATCAAGCCGCATAGCTCCCTCCCCGCGTAGCCGCTGGCACCCAGAACCCCGACCGGAATTTTATGCATAGATAATGCATAACATTACACTCACATCGCGTCAATGATCCGCATCTTCCCGCTCGCGCATCCCGGTGGGCGGTGCTAGAATCCGCTCGTGGCCAACAAACGCGAACGACACGATACAATTCTCGAGATTGTCGGCTCACGAATCGTGAGCAGCCAGGAAGATCTCCGAAAGCTCCTGCTCCAGCGCGGGTGGGACGTGACCCAGGCGACTCTTTCCCGGGATCTCCGCGAATTGAGGCTCGCCAGAGTTCCCACCCCCGAAGGGGCACGGTACGCGATTACCGACGGAAGCATAGAGGAGAGCCGCGCCGCCCTCGACACCCTCCTCCCCCAGCTCTTCCTGCGCGTGGACGGTGTCAGCGAGATGCTCGTCCTGCGCACCGTCCCCGGTGGCGCTCAACCCATCGCCGCCGCGCTCGACGGTGAGGCTTGGTCGGACATCCTCGGCACCGTCGGCGGCGATGATACCATTCTCATAATCTGCCGCTCCGTCGCGGCGCGGGAACGGGTCATGAGACGCCTCCGCTCCATGGCCGGCGAGCCCTGACCCGGTATTGACGGGCCAGTCAGAACCGATTAAATATTCAGTCATTCTGAATACTTATTGAGGCGCCCGTGATTCGCACAATCGCCCTCGCCTATTCCGGCGGGCTTGATACATCGATAATTGTCCCCTGGTTGAAGGAGCGCTACGGTGCCCGCGTCATCTGCATTGCAGCCGACATCGGCCAGGGCAACGAGCTCGAGGGCGTCCGCGCAAAAGCGATCGCATCGGGTGCCGACGAATGCTACGTCGAGGACCTCCGTCAGGAATTCGTCGAGCAGTACGTGTGGCCCACCCTCCGCGCCGGCGCCATCTATGGCCGGAAGTATCTGCTCGGCACCTCGATGGGACGTCCGCTCATTGCCAGACGCCAGGTAGAGATTGCGCGCAAAGTCGGCGCCGATGCGCTGGCTCACGGCTGCACCGGAAAGGGCAACGATCAGGTTCGCTTCGAGCTGACTTATGCGGCCTTCGCTCCTGATCTCCCCGTCATTGCGCCGTGGCGGGAATGGGATATTCGCAGCCGCGAGGATGCCATTGCCTACGCGGAAGCGCATAACGTTCCCGTAACCGCCACCCGCGACAAGATTTATTCACGCGACCGGAATATCTGGCACATCTCCCACGAGGGGGGCGTGCTCGAGAAGCCGTCCGCGGCGCCGCCGGACGATCTGTTCATGCTCACCGCTTCGCCGGAGAGCGCACCCGACCAGTCCGAGGAAGTTACCATTGGCTTCGTGAACGGGACGCCGGTGTCCGTAAATGGCGCCGAGCTCGACGCAGTCGATCTGCTCACCACCCTCAACAGGATCGGCGGCAGACACGGAGTCGGACGCATCGACCTTGTCGAGGACCGGCTGGTCGGCATGAAGTCGCGCGGTATCTATGAGACGCCGGGCGGAACCCTGCTCTACACGGCTCACAGCGAGCTCGAGCAGCTCGTGCTCGATCGGCGCACCCTTGCCGCCAAGGATCTCATCGCCCCGCGGTATGCCGACCTCGTCTACGAGGGCCGTTGGTGGACCACCGAGCGAGAGGCATACGACGCATTCGTCAACATCACCCAGGAAAGAGTTACGGGCTCGGTGACGCTGCGGCTCTACAAGGGCACCGCATCGGTGGTTGGACGCGAGAGCGAGTTTGCGCTTTACGACGAACGGTTCGTCACCTTCGGTGAGGACGACGTCTACGAGCAGAGCGATGCGGCGGGGTTCATCCGCTTGTTCGGGCTGTCCGCACGTGTTCGCGCCATTCGTGACCAGGAGCTCGCGGCACGCGAGGCAGAAACCAAGGCCGACAAACCGGCAAGTCTCGCGATCGCCTGACGGCCAGGGAGGCAATGATGTCGGATCACACATCCCACAAGCTTTGGGGTGGTCGCTTCTCGACGCCCACCGCCGCTGCTCTCGACGCGCTGAATCGTTCGATCGATACCGACTTCCGGCTCTGGCCGTTCGACGTCAGACTTTCGCGTGCGTGGGCCGTCGCGCTCTGGGGGGCCGGCGTTCTAACCCTCGAGGAAAGCAAAGCGATCGAGCAGGGACTGAACGCCGTCGGTGAAAAGCTCGCAAATGGAGCACGGCCCGTTGCCTCCGATGAAGACGTTCACACCCTGATCGATAGACTTCTCCACGAGGAAATCGGAGACGTCGCCTCGAAGCTGCACACTGGGCGCAGTCGCAACGACCAGGTTGCGACAGCCACGCGCCTTTGGTCCATCGACGCTTGCTCGAGACTGGATGGCGCCGCGCGCACGCTTCAGCAGGTGATGTTTGACCACGCGAGCTCGCTGCAGGACACGCTGATGCCGTCGTACACCCACATGCAGCGCGCTCAGCCAGTGTCGGCTGCCCATTGGATGCTGTCCCATTTCTGGCCCCTCGAGCGCGATCGCGCCCGGATCGCGGCCGCTTCACGCGCGGCCGCAATACTTCCACTCGGCTCCGGAGCAATTGCCGGCTGCGCCTTCCCCGTCTCCCGGGTGCTTCTCCAGGGTAGTCTTGGCTTTACATCGATCTCGCAAAACAGTATCGATGCCGTCGGCGATCGTGACTTCGTCGCCGAGCTCGCGTTCGCGGTAGCGATGATGGCGACACACCTTTCCCGCCTCGCCGAGGATTTGATCCTCTATGGATCCAGCGAGTTCGGCTTCGTTCAGTTCGGAGACGCCTTTACTACAGGCTCGAGCATGATGCCGCAAAAGAGAAATCCGGATGCGCTCGAGCTCGCGCGCGGATCCGGCGCGCGCGCAATCGGCGACCTTACTACTCTGCTCTCGACGCTGAAGGGATTGCCGAGCGGCTACAACAAGGATCTGCAGGATGACAAGCGGGTGCTATTCGACGCAGTCGACACCATGTTGTTGGTTTTGCCGGCGGTCGCCGGCGCATTGGCCGAAATGCGCTTCGATGCGCGGCGCATGCGCGCTGCGGTGTCGAGCACAATGATGGCAACCGATCTCGCGGATTACCTGGTTGAGAAAGGTGCCAGCTTTCGAGAGGCACACGCTGCAATCGGCTCACTGATCAGAGAAAGCGAGCACGAGGGCTGCGAGCTCGACGCATTGCCACTCTCCTCGTTCAAGGCGGCACACTCGCTTTTTGCCGACGACGCTCTCGATTGGCTGGAGCCATCGCGCTCCATTGAGCGGCGCGAAGTTCCAGGCGGCACGGGTCCGGCGGCGGTGGCGGCCCAGCTGCGCTCTGCTCGCGAAGCGCTACGGCCGGTTACCGATACACCGCGGGGAAACGAATTGATTCTGCGCGCGGTTTAAAAAAGCAGCCCGAGCGTTATCGGTACGAACTGATATACTCCGCCTTTTTCGGTGCTCCGCGACACGCTGTGATAGCGGGCTTCGATGAACATCGCAAACGGCCCCGTACCAAAAGTCGTCCCGAATCCGCCGTTGAACCCCAGGTCGTTCTGGGATTTCGCTCCGCTGATGTCCGGCTTTGAGTTGTAGAGGCCGGCGCCGGCGATGAGATACGCTTTCGCACTCGTTCCGGGAAAAGCGAATACCAGATTTGCCAGCGCACTCGCTATGCGCAGATTGGCACTGGGTGCGCTGCCTCCACCCTGGAGCGGCACCACAGTATTCGCTTTGAGAATGTTGTTGTACATCGCATCGAAGCGAATGCCGATCGGTAGCTCGGCGGCACCGATCGCGAGAACGGCGATTCCGTTATAGCCCGTTTTTTGGGTGTCCCCAAGCTTTGCGACCGGAATCGCGGCGCCTCCGCCCAACCCCACCGCATAAGTCTTCTGGCCGGAGGCAATGACCGGTACAACGAGGAGGCACGAGAACGCGGAGAAGAGAAATCGGCGCATGGTATCGGAGGCGAAATGGGACGTTCAGCCGGGCAATATAGTGGCAACCGTAGCAGGTTCTAGCGTGAGGGCTCTTGTTAAAATTATCCTAGAAGTATAGGATAATTTATGGCAAGGGCGTATACCGTTGCTACAGCCGCGCTTGCACTCGGCGTTCGGCCCAAATGGCTCGACAACACCTTGTCCCATTTTCGCATCCAAGGGGTGCAGCAGGCGCGGCAGGGGGTCGCTCGGCGTTTGACCGTGGAGGCCTTGCTCCCGTTGGCGACTTCGATCGCCCTCACCCGAGAGCTCGGTATCCCTATGGCACGTGCGCTCGACCTCGCTACGAAAATCGTAACAAACGACGGACAGATCGCTTTGGGAGGCCGGCTCGTCATCGCGATCGATCTCATTGCAACTCGAGCCGAGCTGCTCCGGCAGCTCGAGCACGCTGTCGAAGTAGCGCCGTTGCCACGTCGAGGTCGGCCGCCCAAAAACACAACGGGGCGCCTCGAGTGAGACGCCCCGCCAGATTGTGCCAGTGAAGCCAGATTCAATCAGGAAGTCTTGGTCACGTTCTCCGCAGCAGGACCTTTCTGACCTTCGACAATGTCGAATTCCACCGCGTCGCCTTCAGCAAGGGACTTGAATCCCGAGCCGGAGATCGCGCTGTAGTGAACGAAGCAATCCTTCTGCCCGTTGTCAGGGGTGATGAAACCAAAGCCCTTCGCGTCGTTGAACCACTTCACTTTGCCGGTCGTACGCATTCCCTACTCCTGGAAAATTTGTGTCTTGGGGAGCGGAACACGCCCGACCCTCGACAATCTGATTGGCGGGTCTCACTCACCCCGCCGTTGGATTTGAGCCTTTGGGAAGGACTTTCCCCATACCCTTGGCCCGACGTGGCAGAAAAAATAGCAAGGACCGGTTGAGCCGACAATAGAGAGATTCAATCGCAGGATTCAAGGTGCCATGCGATGTACGGCGGTGACGAAGTATTCAGTCTCCCCAAAGCAGGAGGTGGGAACCCCACGATGCTGCTCATACGTTAGCGACACTTGTTTGCCTGCATTCTGTTCAATGACACGCGCGATCGAGTCGTTACGCACCGTGAACGCGAAGATCTGGGGCATCGTTCCCGGCAGATTTGCCATCGCGAGCTCGCCTTCCCAGGTCTTACACAGCCAACCCTTTTTTGAAATCTTCTGTACGTATCCCGCCCTCTCGCCCACAGCGTAGGTGTAGCCAAGCGCAACCCATGCCCACAAAGCAAAAACGACCGCTGGGATCAGGATGATGGCGAGTAGCACGAGCACCAGCGTGTGTCGTTTTTTCCTGACTTTCACCGGCGCCGAAGCCAGCGGCTTTTCCTCGGCTGGCGTTTCCGCAGCCGGTGTTTCCTCGGTCTCGGGTGTATCAGACATCGAAGTCCAGGCAGTTGAGGGAAGGGAAGTCCGGGCCGGATTTCCTGCGCCGCCCGGGTCAGGGAATTAGCTTACCAGTTCAACCCACGCAAGCGCCGTTGTCCATTACTACGCGAAGAAAAACGCCCACTGCTCTCGTCGGCGACGTCGCCGTCGGATCCGCCCATCCGATTGTCGTACAGTCGATGACGAACACCGACACCGCCGACGCGGCGTCCACCGCGCTTCAGGTCGCAGAGCTCGCGAGGGCAGGGAGTCGGCTCGTTCGCGTCACGGTGAACAACGAAGACGCGGCTCGCGCAGTCCCGGAGATTGCGAGCCGGCTGGCCGACATGGGTGTTTCGGTTCCGGTTATTGGCGACTTTCATTACAACGGTCACCTGCTGCTAGCCAAGTACCCTGTCACGGCACGCACTCTCGCGAAATACCGCATCAATCCCGGAAACGTCGGAGGCAAACGGCGCGACGAGAACTTCAGAACGATCATTCAAATCGCCCTCGACAACGACAAACCGGTCCGGATTGGGGTGAACTGGGGCTCTCTCGACCAGGATCTGCTGACCGATTTGATGGACGCCAATGCTCGGAGCACGGAATCACAGACGGCCAAGCAGGTGTACG
>DASSNV010000248.1:0-33394 GCA_035701245.1 Gemmatimonadaceae bacterium
ACGACGCCTTCTTCGAGCGGTGACAGCGGCCGCTCGCACGCCGCGCACACCCGCGGCAGGAGCAGGTCGAGCACGCCAGTCAGGACGCTGCGGGCTCGGCTCGATTGTTCGGCCCGTGCTAGAAAAGTGCCTGGCGCATCGCTTCCCGATCCGGCTCGAGACCGAACCAACGTTGAAACGCCAGCGCGCCCTGCTCGAGCAGCATCGGGAGTCCGTCCGCGGCCCGGTTTCCATTTCTTCGCGCTGCCTTTACCCACGGAGTTCCTCCCGGCCGGTAGACCAGATCCATCACCGCCGCCGATTCGGGAAGGAGTCGGGTGTCGAGCGGGTGCTCGTCGTCGTGCTGGCCGATCGGGGTGGCGTTGACTATCAAGGTCGCCTCGCCGACCGCGGCAACGATATTCTTTTCCGCGCGCGCGACATCCCGAAAGCGGCGGGCGAGGCGGGTTGCGCGATCGTGACTGCGTGCAAATATCCGCGCGCTCGCTCCAGGCCACTGCTCGATCGCCGCCAGCACCGCCGCGGCGGCTCCGCCACTTCCGAGAACGACGACACGCGCACCGGCCACTTCACCTCCGATAAGCGCGTGCGCGGCGGCATCGAAGCCACCGACGTCAGTGTTGTCTCCGTGGAGTCGGCCGTCCTCGAACCAGAAGGTATTCACGGCGCCGACCCGGGCAGCGATGTCGGTCAGCTCGTCAGAGCTGGCATGCACCGCGGCCTTGTGCGGAATGGTGACGTTGCCGGCAGCGTTTGCGCCCTTGAGCTGACGAAGAAGCGAAAGAAGATCGCGTGGCGCGACGTCGATCGCTTCGTAGCTCAAGTCGATGTGGGCCGCGCGAAGCGCGGCGCTCTGGAGAACGGGTGAAAGCGAATGGCTGACCGGATGCCCAAGCAGCACCAGCCGGCCGGGTGTCCGCGTCATCCCAGCTCAGGTCGTGATGCGATCGAACAGTTTTTCCAGCTCCTGCTCGAGCACATCGGCCGTCTGTCTGTAGGCGTCGAGGTCGCCGCCGTACGGATCGGTGATTCCGCCACCCGGCGACCCCGAGGTGTATTCGTCGATGACGTGGACTTTGCCGCGGCCGCCAAGCTGCACGACCTGCTCGACATGGCCCGGAGTCATCACGAAGATCAAGTCGGCTTCCGATACGATCGCGGATGTGAGCTTGCGCGCCCGGTGGGCGGTGAGATCGATGTCGCGCTCCATTCCGACGAGCAGCGCTTCGTCGGTGGCAGTTGCGTTGTCCCACGCATTGGTGCCCGCGCTCGAGACATTCACGTCATCGATGCCGCGCCGTCGCGCGACTTTTTTCGCCAGCGCTTCCGCCATCGCGCTCCGGCAGGTGTTGCCGCTACAGACGAAAAGGAGATTCATGATCAGGCGTCGCCCACGAGGTCCGGGACACTCTCCCGGAGTTTTGCGGCAGGGATCGCGCCGGGGCGAATTACCCGCGGCAGGCGGCCGGTACAATCGACCACGGTAGATGGCTGGGATTCCTCGAGCCTTCCCCCATCGAGCACCCGCAACGCCCCGCGCGCGATGGCATCGCCCCACTGCGCGACGATCTGATCGGCCGCTGTCGCCGGCGGAACGCCGGGCCGGTTCGCGCTTGTAGATGTAATCGGATCGCCATGAGCCAGAATGAGTCGAGCGAGCGAACGGTGTGGAGTCCACCTCACCGCCACTCCACCCTCCGGTCCGCGCAGCCGGTCGGGTACTCGTTTCTCGCCACCAGGCAGCACGAGTGTCAGCGGTCCAGGCCAGAACCGCGCCGCAAACATCGAAGCATATCCGGTGAGATGGAGGCCGAGACCCGTGATCATCTCGCTCGCCGCAACCAGCAGCAGGAACGGCTTGCCGGGGGCCCTGCCCTTGAGTTTCACCAGCTGCTGGACGGATTTCTCGTCGACGGCGCCGCCGAATCCGTAGACGGTTTCAGTTGGGTAGGCGAGCACTTTACCGGCGGCGAGATGAGCGAGAGTTCCGTTGATCGCAGCCTCGACTTCCTGCGGCGACCAGAAGGGCACCACCATCGGCTGCGGCTTCATTCGCGGAAGATACTCAGCGCCTCCGCTAACGCGAAATCGTTTTCCTCGGTGATCTTCAGACTTCGCTCGCTTCCCCGCACCACGACGACGGGCACACCGATCTGCTCGCACAATGCCGCGTCGTCAGTGGCGATGCGATCCACTTCGCGCGCCTCGCGGTGCGCCCGCTCGATCACGTCGCGGGGAAAAGCCTGGGGCGTCTGAGCGCGCCAGAGGCCAAAGCGGTCGACGGTGACAACGATCTTTCCGCTCGAATCGACGCGCTTCAAAGTGTCCATCACCGGCAGCGCGGCGATCGCACCATTGCCATTACGCGCCTCGTCGATCACCCGCCCGATGATCTCGGGAGACACGAGCGGGCGCGCTGCGTCGTGAATGACGACGATCTTGCATTCCGCCGGCAGATCCTCGAGACCATTTGCCACCGATTCGCTACGGTGCCTGCCACCGACGGAGAGCAGGAGCCGGTCGGAATCGCTCTGAAAGATCCACGGCGGCGGATCGCCGACGTAGTCGCGCGGCAGAACGCAGACGACCATCGCTACGTCGGGCCGCGCCTGGAATGTCTGGATGCTGTGGAGCAGCATTGGCTTGCCCGCCACCCAACGAAACTGCTTGAGCTCCCCAGATCCGGTCCGCGAGCCCTTGCCGGCGGCGACGATGATCACCCCGACGTCGCGGGATGCTGCCTCATCCCCCATCCCGCATCCCTCCGAACAGCCGCCCGAATAGCTCGCTCACCGTTTTCACTCCGACGATCTCGATCCCGCGCGCTCCGCGCTTCGGAATTCCCCGTTCCGCCATGTACGCGGTCGTCATACCCATCTTGGCGGCCTCACCAAGCCGGCGCTCTGCCTGCGAGACCGGCCTGATCTCCCCGCCCAATCCGACTTCGCCGAGGAAGATTGCCGAGCTTGCCACGGGACGGTCGTAGACGCTCGATGCCAGCGCGCTCGCCACGGCGAGATCACCCGCGGGCTCCTGCATGCGTACGCCGCCGACGACATTGAGAAAAACATCGAGCTGTGAGAAAGATAAGCCGGCGCGCTTGTCGAGCACGGCGAGGAGCAGAGCCAATCTTCGCGCGTCGTACCCGGTGCTGACTCTTTGCGGCGTTCCGTACCCCGCTTTCGCTGCGAGCCCCTGGATCTCGATCAGCACCGGCCGCGATCCCTCGAGCAGAGCCGTGACCGCGCTGCCGGACGAATTGCTCAGTCTGTCGCCGAGGAAAAGCTCGGAGGGATTCTCGACAGCGATCAGCCCTTCTTCGGTCATCCGGAACACACCGATCTCGTCGACGCTGCCGAATCGATTCTTGGTGGCGCGCAGCACACGGTGCTCGAGCATGCCCTCGCCCTCGAAGTACAACACCGTGTCGACGATGTGCTCGAGCGTCTTCGGGCCGGCGATGCCACCGCCCTTCGTGACGTGCCCGACCGCGAAGACCGTCGTCTCGGTTTCCTTCGCAAATCGCATCAGCCGTGCTGCGCACTCCCGCACCTGGCCGACATTCCCAGGCGCGCCCTCGAGATCGCTGGTGAAAATGGTCTGGATGGAGTCGACGACGATCGCATCGAGCCGCTGCGACCCCGCGGTCGCGATGATGGTCTCGAGCAAAGTTTCGTTTAGCAGCGCGACGTCCTCCGCCGATCCGTGGAGACGCTCGGCACGCAGCTTCACCTGGAGGGCGGATTCTTCGCCCGACACGTAGAGTGTGGAGTGTCCGAGCTCCTGGAGCCGGCCGGCGACCTGGAGCAGGAGCGTCGATTTTCCGATGCCCGGCTCGCCGCCGACGAGAACCATCGACCCCGGGACGATGCCGCCGCCGAGGACGAAGTCGAACTCGTTGATTCCGGTCAGGAGGCGCCGACCGGCGGAGCTCTGGACATCGCGCAAACGCGGCGTGGGCGCGACGCTGCCGCCCTCGGCCATCGATTTCTGGCCCAGCACCCTGCGACCGGACGCTGTGGCCGAGGCGCGCGGCGCGGCCATCTCTTCGACCAACGAGTTCCAGTCGCCGCAGACGTCGCAGCGGCCGGCCCACTTCGGGTGGTCGGCGCCGCAGCTCGTGCAGCGATAAACCGTTTTTGCTTTTGGGCTCACGTCGTGAGGCGGGGCGACAGATTCTCGAAGCGCGTGTAGGTCTTGTTGAAGTAGAGGTTCACAAATCCGGTTGGTCCGTTGCGCTGCTTGCCGACGATGATCTCGGCGCGGCCCTCGAGCGAGTTGCCATCCTTGTCGGTCGGGCCGTCGTACATCTCCTGACGATAGATGAACATCACCAGATCCGCGTCCTGCTCGATAGCGCCGGACTCACGCAAATCGGAAAGCTGTGGGCGCTTGTTTTCGCCGGTGCGCTGTTCTGGCGCGCGCGACAGCTGCGACAGCGCGACGACCGGAATCCTCAGCTCGCGGGCCAGTGCCTTAAGCGACCGCGAGATGTAGCTGATTTCCTGCTGGCGACTCTCGGTATTGGTGGGGCCCTGCATCAGCTGCAGGTAATCGACTACGACCATGCCGATGTTGTTCTCCATCTTGAGTCGCCGCGCTTTTGACCGCATCTCGAGCAGCGTCATCGCCGGCGTATCGTCGATCCAGATCGGGGCATGGCTCAGGATTCCCGCGGCGCGTCCCAGCCTGACGAACTCGTCGTCGTGCAGCTTGCCCTTGCGGAGGCGCTGCGCATCGACGCGTCCCTCTGAAGTGAGAAGGCGCTGCACGAGTTGCTCCTTGCTCATCTCGAGCGAGAAGAAAGCGACCGGCACGTTGTTGTCGAGCGCGGCATTCTGGGCGATGTTCAGGACGAACGCGGTTTTGCCCATCGACGGCCTCGCCGCGACGATGATGAGATCCGATGGTTGGAAACCTGCGGTCAGCTCGTCCAGATCCTTGAACCCGCTTGCCACGCCCGTAATCGAACCGCCGCCGCGCTGGATCTCTTCGATTCGCTCCATCGTCGGCCAGAGCAGCTCCTTGATGCGCGTGAATCCTTCGGCGCCGCGGCTCTGGTTGACCTCGAAGATCCTGTGCTCGGCTTCGTCGAGCAGCTCGGTGGACGGCGCGCCAGATTCGAACGCTTCGGCGACGATCGCAGTCGAGACCTCTATGAGACGCCGACGCAGCGCCTTCTCGCGCACGATTCGCGCGTGGTACTCGACGTTCGCGGCAGTCGGGACGGCGTCGACGAGGAAGCCGATGTAATCCTTGCCGCCGCTCGATTCGAGCGAACCGGTGCGCTGGAGCTCCTCCGAGAGCGTCAGCGGGTCGACTACATCGCCGCGCTCCGAGAGGGCGACCATCGCCCGGAAAATCCGGCGGTGGCCCTCGCGATAAAACATCGTGTCGTCGAGGAATTCCGTCGCGCGCAGGATGGCATCGGGATCCATGAGCATCGCCGACAAGACCGCCTGCTCCGCGTCCTCGGAGTAAGGTGGTCGACGATCCTTGTATGGGTCACGCGCGGGAGCGGCTATCGAGAATTCTACGGGCGAGCTTGACATCTTCCCAGGTGGGGCGTTTCCACGCCGGATTCCGCAGCAGCGCGGCGGGGTGATAAGTGACGACGAGCGGTATGCCGTGGTACTTGTGGACTAGCCCACGGAGCTGGCCGATCGGTGTTTTGGTGTTCAGGAGAGTTTGGGCAGCGAAGGTCCCAAAAGCAACAATTACTTTCGGCTTGATCAGCTCGAGCTGTCTGATCAGATACGGACTGCACGCTTCGACTTCTTCGGGTCGCGGATTTCTGTTTCCGGGCGGCCGATGCTTGAGCACGTTGCAAATGAAGACCTGCTCGCGTGTTAGGTCGATCGCGCCGAGGATTTTGGTGAGCAGCTGACCCGCCTGGCCGACGAAAGGACGTCCGGTTTCATCTTCCTTCGCGCCCGGCGCCTCGCCGACGCAAACGAGTTTTGCTTTCGGATCGCCCTCCCCGGGAACACCCTGAGTCGCGGTTTCGTAGAGCGGGCAGCGGGTGCACTTCTGAACTTTCTTTGCGATCTCTTCGAGCGTGTCGAGCTTTTCGATCGCGCCCGGAATCAGCTCGGCCTCATCACTGCCGACGACAATGCCCTTCTTGAATGCCATTTCGGTGTTGGTCGCGGCGGGAGTCGATGGTGGGACTTCCTGCTCTGTCGGGGTTGCACGCGCTGGCGCAACCGGCGCTGCCGCAACCGGCGCGTCAACATTCACGCCAGCGTCGCGCAGGGATGCACGCCAGTCCTTCGTCTCTCCTCCGACGGCGTTGCTCGCGATCTGGCGGAGACTTGGCTGTTTGACGGTCGAGCCGCGCGACTTCGTCGCCGCGCCAAGCAGCTGCATCACTTCGTCGATGTGGAGACTGTCGAGCACCAGCTCGGATTCGCCGAGCTCTCGTCGCTGCTCGAGGTAGCGGCGGAGCGCCGCTCTAGCGTCCACCGAGCTCCCTTTCCACGCGATCGAGCAGCACATCGGCCAGATCCGTCTTGCTCATCAGCTCGAGCTCCTCCGCATTCCCGTCGCGGCCGATGACGGTGACGCGATTTGTATCGACACCGAATCCTGCGCCGGCCTCTTTTGCGTTGTTGAGCACCACCAGGTCCAGATCCTTCGACTTCAGTTTTGCCGTCGCGTTTTTCAGTCCGTCGGTCGTCTCGAGCGCGAAACCGACGATGACGCTTTTCTTTTTCCGCCGCGCGATGGTGGACTTGAGGATGTCCGTGGTCGGCTCGAGATCCACGCGCGGCACCGACTTCCCTTTCTTGATTTTTTCCGGCGCTGCTGAAGCCGGCCTGAAATCGGATGGTGCCGCTGCCATGATCAGCACATCGGCTGACGGCAACGACTCGCCGACCGAGCGCGCCATATCCTCGACAGTGGCAGCGTTCACCGTTGGGATCTCCCGTGGAATCGGAATGTCGACATGACCGGCGATCAATTTCACCTCGGCTCCCCGCCGCCACGCGGACCGCGCCAGCGCGATTCCCATCTTTCCGCTGCTGTGATTCGAGATGAAACGCACCGGGTCAATCGGTTCGCGCGTCGCTCCAGCGGTGATGATGATTCGTTTGCCGCTCAATGGAGTTTTCCCCTCGAGCAGCCGGCCGACGTGGCTCATGATTTCTTCGGGCTCGGGCATCCGCCCCGGACCGCTTCCCTCGCCGACCGCGAGCGGTCCCTCTGCCGGCTCGAGGATCTCGTAGCCCAGCGATCGTGCCTGCTCGACGTTCCGCTTCGTCTGCGCGTGCGACCACATTTTGTCGTTCATCGCGGGAACAAGGAGCACCTTCGACTGAGTGGCGAGGAGGCAGGCCGTCAACAAATCATCGGCGAGCCCGTGCGCGGCCCTGCCGACAAAATCGGCAGTTGCTGGAGCGACCACGATCACCTTGGCCTCACGCGCCAGTCGGATGTGATCGAGAGCGTGGCCGGGGCCGAAGATCTCCGTATGGACCGGACGAGCCGTCACGGCCTCGAATGTGATCGGTCCCACGAATTCCCGCGCGCCGCGGGTCATCACAACGTCCACCTCGGCGCCGGCCTGGGTAAGCAAACGCGCCAGCCACACTGATTTGTAGCTGGCGATTCCCCCGGTTACCCCGAGGAGTACCCGACTGCCGGCGAAAGGACGCGCGGTAACTACTCCGTGCGGCGGCGCGGAACTACGCGATACTCGACCTCGCCGTCGGTGAGCTCCTCGAGCGCTCTGGTGGTGAGCTTCTTCTCACCCGGAGCCGAGCGGTCGCGCGGGAATTCGTTAAGGACGCGCGCGTACTTCGCCGCCACCAGAACTCCCAGATACTTGTTGGTCGCGTGCTTCGCGACTTCGTTCGGAATGAATACCTGCATCTACTTCCTCGCTGAGTATTGATCGATGGCGCGCTGGATACCGTTCATCAGGTCTTCGACGCGGGCGCCGAGCTGCGGGTTCCGCGACCGAGTGAGTCCTTCGGCGTTGATGATGCTCGATACCGCCGCCACCGCGGAATCGATCTCGTCGTTCACTATGACGTACTGATACAAATCTATCGCCTTCAGCTCGTCTTTGGCACTCTTGAAACGCCTGATCAGCGAGTCGGAATCCTCGGTTCCGCGGATCCTGAGACGCTCGACCAGCACGTCGGCCGACGGCGGCAGAATGAAGATCAGCACCGACCTCGGAAAGGCCTTCGCGAACTGTCGGGCGCCCTGGACGTCGATGTCCATGATGACGTGGCGTCCGGACGACAGGACGCGCTCGACTTCGGCCCGGAGCGTCCCGTAGAGGTAGCCGTGGACTTCGGCTGACTCAGCGAACTCGCCGTTCTTCTGCCCACGCACGAAATCCGTCTCGGTGAGGAAGTGATAGTCCTTGCCCTGGACCTCGCCCTCGCGCGGCGGCCGCGTGGTGCACGAAACGGAGTACCCGACGTCGCCCCGCTCGTTGAGCAGACGGTGCGCGATGGTCGTCTTGCCCCCGCCCGAAGGCGAAGAGAGGATGACGGGAAAGGGCGTCACTCTAGGTTTTCTACCTGTTCCCGAATTCGCTCCAGCTCTTCCTTGATCGCGATCACGTCCTCCTGGATCTGGGCATCGCTCGCCTTGCTGCCGATGGTGTTTGCCTCGCGCACCATCTCCTGGAGGATGAATCCGAGTCGCTTGCCGACCGGATCTGCCGTCTGCGAGCGCGACGTCTCGCGGAACGCCGCGAGATGTGACCGGAATCGGTCGAGCTCTTCGGCGACGTCGAGCTTGTCCGCGAGGATTGCGATCTCCTGGGCGACGCGTTGCGGGTCGGCCCCGGCACCTCCGATCAGCTCGGAGACGGTGCGCTTGACCCGCTCGTGGTGCTCCTTCAGCCGGATGGGCGCGCGAGTTTCGATTCGCGCCAGCCGGCTCTCGACTACTCCAACGCGCTCGAGCAGGAATGTCGCGAGTTGCGCCCCCTCGCTACGTCGCATTGAGACGAGATTCGCGACCGCCTGATTCACGATCACGGCCAGCGCCTCCCCGGCGCCTGCGTCCAGATCATCCGTCGGAACCGCGACGACGTCGGGCATTCGCAGGACAGTAGCGAGATCCACCTCCCCGCCGAGGGCGTGTTTTTTCTTGAGCTCTTTCAGAGCTGTCGCGTACTGAGCGACGCGCGCTTCATCGATCACGGTCTGGGTTCCAGCGGCGCGATCGAGCCGCGCGGTAAGGGTAACGTGTCCACGCGCAATCTTCTGCCGAAGTATCTCGCGGACCTCGCCCTCCCAGCGGGCCAGCGCCTGCGGAAGCTTCAGACTGGGACTGAAGAATCGATGATTGACCGAGCGGATCTCGACGCTCGCGCGAGCATCCCCAATGGCGCCTTCGGCGGCGCCGAAACCGGTCATGCTGGATATCATGTGAGGTGGGCTATCCTACGGAACGACAAAGGCTTTGTCAATTCCAGAAATCCCATCTGACTCCGTAGATCGCGAGCACCCGCGGCATCTCGAAACCCGGAACGATCGGATACTGGTAGGCGGTGATGTTTCGCTGCTGGTAAGTGATCACCGCGCGCATGATCCGAATCTCGAGCATGGCCGAGACAGTCCGTTCAGCCTCGGTGCGAGCGTCGCCGGCGGCGAGAGGAAAATCCACGTGCGAGCGGTACTCGTACACGCCTGAAAGTCTGAGCTCGAAGTCGCCGCGCGGAAAGCGCCTGATGAAATTGTTGGAGTAATTGAGCTCCGATCGACTCTGGTATTCCGGTGTGTACGGTCCTCGCGGCGACCAGCGCTCGAGCCAGGCATCGACTCCGAATCCGGCGCCGATCGGCCCCCTGATCGATGCGGTCCACGCCGAAAGCTGACCCGTGGCCGACGGAAGCAGCAAAGTGTCGTAGACGACGGGTGCGAGCCCTGGTCTCCGATCGGCTCGTATCAGTCCACCCGCGAACCATGGTCCGAAGAGCCTGATACCTGCCTCACCTCGGAGCGCGGTCACATCGCCCGCTGTGGGCACCCCGCTCCCCGCCTGGGATCGCGCAACCGAGCCGGAGAGCGCCAGGAACGGCAGAGGCTGAGCACGTATCCCGACGTCGGCGTTGGTGACGCCGCGGAAGCCATCGTGCTCGGCGAATCCGCTCACGACGCCGATCGGGCTGACGATATCGGCGCGCGCGCTTGGAGTGTTGTACGAGGCGCCGAGGAGACTGCGCAGTCGATCGCCGACCTCAAGCCGAAGAGGCCCCAGGGTCAAGCCACCGCTCACATCGTACTGCGCCTCCGAGGCGCGTCGCTCGAGCGTATCGCCGAATGCGGCAGCGCCGACACCGCGGTCTGGCGGCGTCGTTCCCTTGAAGCCGAGTGAGCCGACGGTCAAAGTCACCCACGGACCGGCGTTGTTGTTGCCAATGGATGCGCGCAGATACGCATCGGTGTAGGTCGCATCGAGTCCGGGCACCGGCGGACGCGACAAACCCCTCTGGATGTTCCGCGTCGGATGGTGGCGCAGCACAAACCCGTCGAGACTCCACGCTTTCTTCGCTACTCCGATCCGCGCGAGGAGTGAGAGTGCGTCACCGCTTCCGGCGACACGACTGCTGCTGACCCCGAACTGTTGACCGGCGAGCTGAAGCACTCCGCCATTGTCGAAGCGCTTGCCGTAAAATCCTCTGTAGAGATTGGTGTCTTCGTTACCGGTGGCGACGTCGACGCGAGTGTAGGGGTCGGTGTTGTCCGCCCTCCAGCTTCGCATGTAGATCCGTAGCTCGCTCGCGGTGCGCTCGATGCTGAGATGCTCGAGCGACCAGAGCTGGATCGTCGACAGATCGAGCACGCCGCCAGTGCGGCCATCGAGGTTGTCGATCTCCAGTCCGTCGTAGAAGATGCGCACCCGGCGAAAGTCGCCGTTGTGCATCGCTGTTTGCGGCGTCGACAGCCAACCCGATCTGAAGGTCGTGACGCCAGGTATGCGATCGAGCAGATCGACAAGACTCAAAGCGCCAGTCGCAAAAAGCTGGGCACGATTCCATTCGTACTGCGGGCCGATCTCGTAGAGTGGCGGGTCGGCGAAACGACCGATGGGCGCCTTGATGGTGTCCGTCTTGACGGTGTCCGGCCCTGAATCGGTCTTCGGCTTGACGGGGATCGGCACTTCGCTCGCCGGCGGCGGCACCACCTGCGCGCGAGCTGGATTTGCCACCGCGTACAAAAGCGCCCCGGCAATGAGGCCGAGGCGGGCTGAGATGGGCCAGAGCGCCACTCTGCTTTTCCTCAGGGAATTCTCCCGCGCACGAATTCGATGAAGGTACCCGTTGGAACGCCCGTTGGTCCTTTGGGAATCGTCACGAGATCGGTCTCGGAGTAGGCGGTTCCGGCGATGTCGAGGTGCGCCCAGGTGTATCCCTCGGCAAACTCTTTCAGGAACATCGCGGCGGTGACGGCGCCGGCCGGTCTGCCACCGGAATTCTTCACGTCCGCGACATCGGACTTGATCAACTCCTTGTACTCGTCCCAGAGCGGCAAAGGCCAACTTGGCTCGCCGGCGCGCTTGCCCGCGGCAAGGATCTCGGCGATGAGCGCATCGTCGGCGGAGAAGACTCCGCTCGCCGTGTGCCCAAGCGCGATGACGCAAGCGCCGGTGAGGGTGGCCGCGTCTATGACGACGTCGGGGTTGAATCGCTTTGCGTAAGAGAGGCAATCGGCGAGAACGAGCCGTCCCTCGGCGTCGGTATTGATGATCTCGATCGACTTGCCGTTCGACGCTCGGACGACGTCCCCCGGATTCATCGCGGTGCCGGAGGGCATGTTGGTCGTGGCGCCGACGATGCCGACGACGTTCACTTCCGGCTTGAGCTGCCCCAGCGCCTCGAAGGTACCGAGCACCCCAGCGGCGCCGCACATGTCGAACTTCATGTATTCCATGCTCTGGGCGGGCTTTATCGAGATGCCGCCGCTGTCGAAGCAGAGGCCCTTGCCGACAAGCACAACCGGCTTGGAGGTCGGCTTGGTGCCCTTGTACTCGAGAGCGATGAGCTTTGGATCCTGCGGCGTCGCCTGAGCCACGGCGAGGAACGAGCCCATCTTCTCCGCTTCGAGCTCCTTGCGGCCAAGAACGGTGATGCCCATTCCGTAGCGCTTTGCGATCTCGGAAGCGGTCTCCGCGAGGAGGTCGGGCGTGCAGATATTACCCGGCATCATTGCCAGCCGGCGCGCCAGACTCTGGCCGGATCCTATCGCCTGACCGTTGGCGAGACCGCGGCGGCTATCATCGGTGCTGGTGGCGAGGATGGTCGCCTTCTCGAGCGGCTTCTTGCGCTCTGCCTCCGGCAACGGAGACTTGAGGTCCGCGTACTCCCAGCATCCGGCAATCAACCCGACAGTGATGGCTTCGATTTCTTCGGGCGATAGCTGGTCGGAGTACCACACCAGCTCGCCGACGCCCAGTCGGTGTGCATTTCGGGCGGCAAGTGTTGCGGCGCGACGGAGCGATGCCCTGCGGTCGCTAACTGCGCCCATGCCGACGAGCAGGACGCGTCGCGGGCCTTTGGCGAGGCCGGTGAGATGCAGCATCTCGTCGCGGGAGCCGCGGAAGTCTTTCATCTCGAACGATCTGGACAGCGCGCCCTGCATGGCGCTGTCCAGCCCGGCGATGCCGGAGAGGGTCGGATTCTCAGCCAGTGCGACGACGAGAAGCGCGGTTCCGACTTCAACCGGACTCGCCGATGCGATGCCGACGTTCAGCAACGCTTAACTCTTCATTCCAGCGATCACTTGATCGCCAAAAGCGGAGGTTGAGACTTCGGTCGCGCCCGGCATCTGTCGCGCGAGGTCATAGGTGACGCGCTTCGATTTGATGGCGTTCTCCATTCCCTTCACGATCAGTGCTGCCGCTTCATTCCAACCCATGTACTCGAACATCATGACCCCCGACAGTATGACACTGCCGGGATTGATTTTGTCGAGATTGGCGTATTTGGGTGCCGTGCCGTGGGTGGCCTCGAAAACGGCCACTCCGTCGCCGACGTTTCCGCCCGGGGCGATGCCAAGCCCGCCAACCTGCGCCGCGGCGGCGTCAGAGAGGTAGTCGCCGTTTAGGTTCGGGGTCGCGATCACCGAGTACTCCGACGGCCGCAGCAGAAGCTGCTGGAACATCGAGTCGGCGATTCGGTCGCGGATCACGATCGCGTCGGCGCGCGCCGTCGGGCCACCCTTGGTCAGCTCGGCTTCGGTGGTGGTGTCTTCAGCGAACTGCTCGCGGGCTACCTCGTATCCCCAATCGCGAAAGGCACCCTCGGTGAACTTCATGATGTTGCCCTTGTGCACGAGGGTCACCGACTCCCTGCACTTCTCGATCGCGTGGCGAATTGCCATCGCGACCAGTCGCTTGGATCCGAACTCGGACATGGGCTTGATACCGATCGCCGATTTCTCGCGGATGTCTGAATTGAATTCCTTGCGCAGAAACGCCGCGACCTTTTCGGCCTCGGGCGAGCCAGCCTTCCACTCTATCCCAGCGTAAACGTCCTCGGTGTTCTCGCGAAAAATGACGACGTTGACCCGCTCGGGCTCTTTGACCGGCGCACCCACACCCTCGAAGTAGCGAACGGGCCGAATACACGCGTAAAGATCGAGTACCTGCCGCAGGGTGACGTTGAGGGAGCGAATTCCGCCACCGACGGGAGTCGTGAGCGGGCCCTTCATCGATACGCGATACTCCTGCATCGCATCGACGGTTTCCTGGGGCAGCCAATCCTGAAACTGCTTGAAGGATTTTTCGCCGGCGAAAACCTCCATCCACGCGACCCGGCGCTCGCCCTGGTAGGCGCGCTCCACGGCGGCGTCGAAAACCCTCACCGACGCTCTCCAGATGTCGGGGCCGGTGCCGTCGCCCTCGACGAACGGGATGATTGGATTGTCGGGCACGGCGAGAGCGCCGTTCCTGTAGACGATGGCTTCGCCGCGCGAAGGCACCGTTGCGAACTTATACTTCGTCATTGGCTCCTGACGGTCGATCCGAATCGCCAAATGTAGTGCAACGAAGGTTCGCACAAAACCTTTGGCGCACATCAGCATAACGGCCGCGCACAACGTATTGGAAATAATGCCCCACAAAAACAGTCTATTCCAACCACTCCCCCTGGTTGTGGCGATCTTTGCGATCGCGTGTGGAAAACCACCCAGGGTGAATGGTGTTGCAGGTGCGGCACCTTCACCAAACGTCCCATGGAAAGCGCCGGCTCGCGCCATTCAGCCGGAGCCGCTGGTGACGACCACGCCTGCCGAAGCGGTTCCCTCGGACCTTCAGCAGCGAATCAGCCAGCTGACCCTCGCCGACGTCGTGGATCTCGCTCTGCGCAACAACCCCGCGACGCGGGCGTCGTGGGCCCAGGCACGTGCCGCCGCGGCGCTCTTCGGGTCCGAGCGCGGCCAGCTTTTCCCTACGATCAACGCCGCCGGAACCCTGTCACGCGTCCAGTCTCCTGCGACGGCCACCAGACCCGCGGGTCAGCGCACCGAGTACGGCCCCTCGGCCTCTCTCAGCTATCTCCTCCTCGATTTCGGCGGCCGGTCCGGGTCGATCGAGAGAGCGAGGCAGAACCTGTTTGCGGCCAACTTCGCGCACAACGCGACGATCCAGAACACGGTTCTCCAGGCGGAGGTCGCCTACTTCACCTACATGGCAACGGCGGCGCTCCTCGGCGCGGAGCGATCGGCGATTGCCGAAGCACAGGCGAATCTCAACGCCGCGCAACAACGTAATCGGGTCGGGCTCGCGACCATCGCCGATGTACTGCAGGCCCGAACCGCACTCTCGCAGGAGCAGCTCAATCTCGAGACGACGCAGGGAAATCTTCAGGCCGCGCGCGGGAGCCTTGCATCCGCGCTCGGTCTTCCGGCGAATCTTCCGTTCGAGCTCCAACCGCTCACTGGAGCTCTCCCGGTGCGAGCGCTGGCGCAGAGCGTCGACAGCGTGATCAACGATGCGCTGAGAAACCGGCCCGATCTCGCCGCGGCGAGGGCCGACGCGGCGGCCGCAGCATCGGCGATCAAAGTCGCCCGCTCTGCCGAGCTTCCGTCGCTCGCGCTCAACGGAAATGCGGCTCGGACGTTCTCAACTCCACAGGTATTCGCGGGACCGTCCTACACACTGTCGCTCGGACTGCAGATTCCAATCTTCAACGGCTTCTCCCACCAGTACGACGTCGCCGCGGCCAAGGCGCAGGCGGATGCGATCTCCGCGATCGCAGACCAGACGCGTCAGAACGTGGTGACTCAGGTTTTCGTCTCCTACTACGCGCTTCAGACGGCCGAGCAGCGCGTTGCGACCGCCGACGATCTGTTGGCGAGCGCGACCCAATCCGTCCAGGTGGCAGCCGGCCGCTACCGCGAGGGAGTCGGTAGCATCATCGACCTGCTCACGGCGCAAACCGCGCTCGCCAATGCCCGCGCCCAGCAGGTTCAATCGCGCTGGCAGTGGTATACTTCGCTGGCGCAACTGGCGCGCGATGCGGGTGTATTACAGCCCAACGGCGACACGCCTTTCGCGTTCTCGTCCGACTCAGCTTCTCACACACCTCCAAACCCGACCAATCGATGAGCACGCGCTCTCCTTCCGCGTGCATGGCCGCGCTTGCACTCGTTGCCCTCGCTGCTTGCTCGAAGAAAGACCCGCCACGCAATCCGGTGGTGCCGGTCAGCATCACTACGGTAAAGCGCGCTTCAATCCCTTATGTGGTGACCGCCAACGGCGTCGCCGAACCGATGCAAACCGTGGCCGTTGAGGCCCAGGTCAACGGCATCCTGAATCGAGTGACGTTTGCCGAGGGCCAGGAGGTCCAGGCTGGGCAGGTGTTGTTTCAGATCGACGCCCGCCCCTACGTGGCGATACTCGATCAGGCCCGGGCGCAGCTTACCAGGGACCTAGCCGTCTCCGCCAACGCGCGGCGCGATGCCGCCCGCTACGCCGCCCTGGTCAAGGAAGGCTACGTCACGGGGTCGCAGGCAGATCAGGCCGAAGCGACCGCTGCCTCTGCTGAAGCGACCGTCGCCGCCGACCGCGCAGCCGTGCAGAAGGCCGCACTCGACGTCTCCAACTGCACCATCCGCGCGCCGATTTCCGGACGAACCGGATCGCTCCTCGTGCGTCAGGGGAACCTGGTCAAGCAGAACAGCCAGCCACCGCTGGTGGTGATCAATCAGATCCAGCCGATCCTCGTTCGTTTTTCGATTCCGCAGAGTCAGTTTCCAGACATCCAGCGGTACTACAACAGCGGGAATGCCCTTCAGGTACGCGCTACTCCGTCCGAGGGCACCGGCATTCCACTGGATGGCACCCTCGCATTCGTCGACAACAACGTCGACTCGACGACCGGTACCGTGCTCCTCAAGGCGCGTTTCAGCAATCCCCAAGGCACGATGTGGCCGGGCCAATACATGAAGGTGGCGCTGCAGCTCTACGTCGATCCGAACGCCCTCACATTGCCTGCATCGGCAGTGATGACGGGACAGCAGGGCACCTACGTGTACACTGTTGATTCCACGAGCGCAGCGCGCCAACGTCCAGTGCAGATAGCGCGGACCGTTGATTCGGTGGCGGTCATCGCTACCGGTGTCGTCGACGGAGAGCGGGTGGTCGTCGACGGGCAATCCCGACTGATCCCGGGCTCGAAGGTGACGATAAAGGGAGCACCACAATGACGGCACTTTTCATTCGACGCCCGGTGATGACCGCTCTGGTCATGATCGGCATCCTGTTTTTCGGCAGCGTCGCCTATCGACGCCTGCCGGTGAGCGATCTGCCGTCGGTTGATTTCCCGACTATTCAGGTTCGTGCCAATCTCCCCGGCGCCAGCCCCGAGACGATGGCCGCCGCCGTCGCCACGCCGCTCGAAAAACAGTTCTCGACGATTGCCGGAATCGACAACATGACGTCGTCGAGTCAGCTTGGCTCGACGTCAATCACCATCCAGTTTTCGCTCGACCGCAGCATCGATGCCGCAGCGCAGGATGTGCAGGCTGCAATCTCGCAGACGCTGCGCAGCCTGCCGCTCGGGATTCTACCGCCGTCCTACCGGAAGGTGAATCCAGCCGACGCGCCGATTCTGTATTTCGCGCTGACGTCGAACACCATGCCGCTCTCGGACCTCGACGAGTACGGCGAGACTTACCTGGCGCAGCGCATCTCGACGGTCCCCGGAATCGCCCAGGTAGTCGTGTACGGCGGCCAGAAGTACGCGGTGCGGGTGCAGCTCGATCCCACATCTCTGGCGAACCGCGGCATCGGCATCGACGAAGTCGCATCGGCCATTTCGGCGCAGAACGTCAGCATGCCGACCGGCACGCTTTGGGGGCCGAACCGTGCTTCGACCATTCGCGCCAACGGCCAACTCCAGAACGCCGGGGAGTTCAGGCGAATGGTCGTGGCCTATCGAAACGGTGCTCCGGTCCACCTCGACGAGCTCGGGCAAGTTCTCGACGACGTCGAGAACAACCGTGTCGCGAGCTGGTACAACAACGACCGCGCGGTGGTGCTCGCGATCCAGCGACAGCCAGGTACCAACACTGTCGCGGTGGCCAAGGGGGTCAAGGATCTCGTCAACGGATTGCGCGATCAGATCCCGCCCAGCGTGGACATCAAGACTCTCTACGACCGATCCGCTTCGATCGAGGAGTCAGTCGGCGAAGTGAAGTTCACCCTGATGCTGACGCTGTTCCTGGTCATCATGGTGATCTTCATTTTCCTGCGCAACATCTCGGCGACGATCATCCCCAGCCTGGCGCTGCCGATGTCGCTGATCGGCACCTTCGCCGTGATGTATTTGTTCGGCTATTCCCTCGACAACCTGTCGCTGATGGCGCTGACGCTCGCTGTCGGCTTCGTGGTTGACGACGCCATCGTCATGCTCGAGAACATCGTCCGGCACATGGAGATGGGAAAGAAGCCAATGCAGGCGGCTTTCGACGGCTCGGCGGAAGTCGGCTTCACCATCCTGGCAATGACGATCTCGCTGACGGCGGTGTTCATTCCGCTGCTGTTCATGGGAGGAATCCTCGGCCGGTTGTTCCACGAGTTTGCGGTGACGATTGGAACGGCGATCCTGGTGTCGGGCTTCGTGTCGCTGACGCTGACGCCAATGTTGTCGAGCCGGTTCCTCAAGCCGCCATCACATCAGCATGGACGCCTGTTCAACGCATCGGAGCGCATCTACGAGCGCATTCTCGCGCGCTATCAGTCGAGCCTGACGTGGACGATGGAGCATCGCTTCGCGGCGCTGATGTTTTCGCTAGCGGTGCTGGTCGGAACCGTGGTCCTCTTCAAGATGGTGCCGACCGGATTCATCCCGACCCAGGATACCGGACAGATCGTCGCGACGACCGAAGCGGCAGAGGGCACCTCGTTCGACGAGATGGTGAAGAAGCAGCAGCTCGTCGCGGCGATCGTGGCCAAGGATCCCAACGTCGCCAGCTTCATGTCGTCGGTGGGAGGCGGAGGTGGTGGCAGCGGCAATCAGGGGCGGATATTCCTCAGCCTCAAGCCGCGCAGCGAGAGAGAAAGCGCGGAGGATGTCGTCAACGAGCTGCGTCCCAAGCTGTCGGGAATTCCCGGGATGACCGTGTTCATGACGGTTCCTCCGGCGATCCAGATCGGCGCCCGGTCATCGAAGAGTCAGTACCAGTTCACGCTTCAGAGTCCCGACATCGAAGCGCTGGACACCGCTGCGAAGCGCATGGAAGCCAGGATGCGCGGCATTCCACAAATCCAGGACGTGACGAGTGATCTCCAGATCTCGAATCCGCAGGTCAACGTCGCGATCGACCGCGACCGCGCGTCGTCCCTCGGCGTAACGGCCGAGCAGATCGAGAGCGCGCTGTACGATGCGTACGGCTCGCATCAGGTCTCGACCATCTATACGCCGAACAACCAGTACGACGTGATCATGGAGCTGCAGGAGCAGTTTCAGCAGGATGTAAACGCGCTGCGGATGTTGTACGTGCGGTCGACGCGGGGAGATCTGGTGCCGCTCAGCGCGGTGGCTACGATCACTGAGAACGTCGGCCCGCTGTCGATCACCCACTCCGGCCAGCTGCCGTCGGTGACGCTCTCGTTCAACACCAGGCCCGATGTCGCACTCGGCGAGGCGACCGCGGCGGTCGAGGCTGCAGCGGCGACGACCGTTCCATCGAACGTCACCACCAGCTTCTCGGGAACGGCGCAAGCGTTCCAGGCGAGTCAACAAGGCCTGCTCGCGCTGCTCATCCTCGCGATCTTCGTCATCTACATGGTGCTGGGCATTCTGTACGAGAGCTTCATCCACCCGGCGACGATTCTGACCGGCCTTCCGTTCGCGGCGTTCGGCGCGCTGCTCGCTCTGCTAATTTTCCGGATGCCGCTCGACGTCTACGGGTTCGTGGGTCTCATCCTGCTCGTGGGCATCGTGAAGAAGAACGCGATCATGATGATCGACTTCGCGCTGGAGGCAGAGCGCACCGAGCACATCCCGCCGGCGCAGGCGATCGTTGAAGCCGCGAGTGTGCGATTCCGTCCGATCATGATGACGACGATGGCGGCGCTGATGGCGACCCTGCCGATCGCGCTGGGCCGCGGAGCTGGCGCCGAGTCACGTCGTCCCCTCGGGGTCGCGGTGGTGGGTGGCCTGGCGTTCTCGCAGCTAGTGACTCTGTACGTGACGCCGGTGTTCTACACCTACTTCGACGAGCTGCCTGGTCGGGTTCGGGTGCTGACGCGCAGAGCGATAGCGCGAATCAGACGCCGCGAAACATCGCTGGCGCCGAGCGAGAGGTAGGAAGTACCCGGGACGAGACTCGAACTCGTAAGGCCAATGGCCGGGGGATTTTGAGTCCCCTGCGTCTACCGATTCCGCCACCCGGGCGTGAGAGTCAAATCTAGTTGCAGGCTGCCGAGAAGACAGCAACGTCGGCTGAGAAGAACGATGCTCTCACCTTCATACCTCTTTCCCTAGTACCTCGCCGCGAACACCTGACTCATCCCGCAGTTTGTTTGGCAGTTGGCTTTCGCGGCGGCCCTTCCGCCGCCTGATCAGCACAAAGCCCAGAATCACAACCGCACCGAGGATGAGTACCACGAAGCTCGCTCCGGAGATCAGCCTCTCGAGCATCGGCAGGTCGCGGCCGAAGTAAAAACCCAGCAACCCGAAGACGACCGCCCACGCGAAGGCGCCGATCGCGTTGAAGGCGACGAACGTCCGGAACGACATGCACGCCGCGCCGGCAATCACTGACGCCCACGTCCGAAGCAATGCCACGAACCGACCGAAAAGAATCGTCTTGGCGCCGTTCTTTTCGAAAAAAGCGTGGGCGCGATCGATGTGCTTGCGTCTGACCCCGACGTAACCGCCGTAGCGCGCGAGCAAGGGCAATCCGCCCTTGATTCCAATCCAGTAACCCGTCACGCCGCCGACGGTTGACGCCACCGCCGCGAGAATGATCACCGCCGTAATGGAGATCGTTCCCACCGAAGCGTATGCGGAGGCGGTGACAAGCGCGATCTCGCCCGGTAGCGGTATGCCAAGGCTCTCGAGCAACACCAAAGCGACGAGGACCGGATATGTGTACGCGTGGAGCAGGTGCGATAGATGGTGCGCGAAGTCAGGCATCGTGAACGGTGAGGCCAAAAAAGAACCCTCGCCGTTTCGGACGAGGGCAGGTGTCACGAAGACTATTCCGCGATGCAGCGCTATGGAAGCCGCTTGACGCCGGAACGTTGCGCACCACCCCGCCTGGAGTTGAGCTCCTGGGTGCGACGCCGGAATTGCTGCTGGAGAGCGGCGTACCGGGCGCGCTGCACCGGTGTCATGAAGCGCGCCAGATCCTTCTGCTCCGCCTGGATCAGATTGATGCGCTGCTGCTGGAGGCGCAGCGAGGTATCGAGCAAATCGCTGACGTGCTGTTGATTGGGCTGCGTTGCAGTCAGCTCGACGCGAAGCTGGCGGCGGGTTTCACGCTCCTGCCTCGCGAGCTCGGATAACTGCGGCGCGTAGCGCGCGGTCGACTGCTCCAGCTGCGTCATTTGAGCGTCGCTGAGGCCGATCCGCGCTTGCGCGAGCTTGGCGAGGCGCTGGCGGAACTGCTGCTCGAGCTCCGGTCGCGCCGGTTTGGCATTGGCGCGCACCGGCTGCGCTGCGACCGAGGACGCGGCTAGCGTGACGACCGCCGTCAACAGAACCGATTTCCTCATCGCTCTAATCATGGTCAGAGGCTGTCCCCGCTGTCCACCGCGATAACGGGATCGGGCTCCGCCGCGGGCAGCGCGTCGAAATCGTCCATGTCGTTCATCAGCTGAACCAAGTCGCCGTCACTCAGACTCGCGACATCCGATGCCAACGCGAAGGTGGGCACCTGTGCGCTCTGCGAGCCCGCCGACGCAACCGTCGCCTCACCGGGAGCGGGCACGCGGTCCGGCTGCGAAGCGCCGCTGTCGGTCGGAGGAGCGGCGACCGCAACCTTGTCGGGCGTAGCCGAACCACGGTTCATCACCACCGAGCCACCGCCGATGATCAGTACGGCAGCCGTCGCGGCAACCAGCCACTGCGCGACACGACTGCGCGCCGGTGCGGGAGCGGGCAGAATTGCACGATAAGGCGGAATCTGCCGCGCAATCCGCGCGGCATCGATCGCAGGCGCGAAGACCGCAGCATCCCTGACGGTGCGCAGCACAGCCAGCTCCTCGCGGCAGCTCTCACACGCGGCGAGATGCTGCTCGACCCGCTCCCGCTGGTCAGCGGGGAGCGCGGTGTGAAGCAGATCCGGAAGCATTTCCTGGATGTCCCTCGCCATGCACTCATTCATCTTTCAAAAACTCCTTTACCGTCTGAATCGCGTTGTGGTAATGAACCCGCGCTGCTCCTTCGGTGCTGCCGACCACTTCAGCGATCTCCTTATACGACAAGCCCTGTTGTACCCGCAGCGTGAAAACCTCCCGCTGGGTCGGGGAAAGCGCGTCGAGCGATTTCCTCACCCGTTCCTGCGCTTCCTCCGCGATCAATCCGTCCAGCGCACCGTACTCGCTCACCTGCTCCGACTCGGCCACCGGAACCGTCTCCCTGCTCCTCCGCTCCGCCCTTCGCCGATCGAGCATCAACCGCCGCTCGATCGTAAACAACCACGTGCGGAGCGAGCTTTCGCCGCGAAACGAGTCGAGTGACCCAAACGCACGCACGAAGGTATCCTGCACCAGCTCCTCGATTCCGTCCCGTTCCCCGGCGCTCGCGGCGAACCTCGCCAACGCCTGCGAATGTCGCCCCACGAGCTGAGTCGCGGCCCTGCCATCGCCCGCCTTCCAGCGCGCGATCAGCTCCATATCTGTTTCGTCGGCCCTGTCAGCGGGCGGTCTTTCGGGGCCTTGGGTCATGGAGCCTCATCCGGTAGACGCGCCGAAAGGGGCGGCGTTAAGGCCGCCGACGCCGATTGACCCGCTTCCGGAGCCCCCATATGCTTCGCGCTCATCGTGCCCAAAGCTATTACCCCGAGGAAATCCTGACCCGCCGTCCTCCAGGCCGGCCCCAGAGGATCGCTCATCGCGGCGCCCACGACACCGCGCCGGAGAACTCCATCCCGGCGTTCGAGCGCGCGATCGCACTCGGCGCCGACGCCATTGAGCTGGATGTGCACGCGACGAGCGACGGAGTGGTCATCGTACACCACGACGCCGCAGTCCATTTCCCCGGTCTTCCGGCCGCAGAGATCGCCGAGCTCACCGCCGCCGACCTGGCTCGGTATCGCCTCGACAAGGAAATCGCAATTCCAACACTGCCCGAGGTGCTGTCAGCGATTGGCCGGCGCGCATCGGTGTACATCGAGATCAAGGCCGGATCGATCGAGCCATTGGTGGTGCGCTGCATTCGCGAGTCGGAAGCCGATTGTGCCGTGCATTCGTTCGACCATCGCATCGTGAAAACCGTGAAAAGCATTTTCCCAGCCGTCCCGACGGGAGTGCTGCAGGTCGCGCGGCCCATCGATCCAGTCCACGCGCTCGTCGCTGCCGGCGCGCGCGATTTGTGGCAGGAAGTTTCAGCCATCGACGAGGAACTCGTCAGCCGCGCGCACTCCGTCGATGCGAGAGTCATCGCGTGGACCGCCAACGACGTGGATCGCTGGGAAACCCTCAGGCGAATCGGCGTCGACGGGATCTGCACCGACCGAATCCGGGAGCTCGGCGCGCTCGACTGACAACTGCGCTACTTTATTGCGACCCAAGTCTTTTTTTCGGAGGACACACCTGCAAATGCGCGCTCTTCATTGCCTCCTGTTGTTGGGAGCAACGGCCTGTGCATCCGCCGCATCCCAGTCGACCACCGCGCCTTCGCCTGCGCGGGACAGCGTAAAGGTCGACGCCGAACGCGGCGCTCTCTCGGTTCCAAACGCCGATCCGTTCCCGAGTACCTACAAACCGTTTCCGTCGCGCACCACGGTAATTCGCAACGTCAATCTTCTGACGGCCGCGGGGCCGATGATCCGCAACGGAGCGATCCTGCTCCAGGCTGGGAAGATTGCGGCCGTCGGTGCCACTGTGAACGCGCCCGCGGACGCGGTCGTCATCGACGGTGGGGGCAAGTACGTGACGCCCGGGATCATCGACGATCATTCGCACCTAGGGGTGTACGCGGCGCCGGGCGTCAACGCGCTGAGCGATGGCAATGAAGCGACCAATCCCGTGACTCCGCAGGTGTGGGCCGAGCATTCGGTCTGGCCACAAGACCCGCAGTTTCCGCGCAATCTGGCCGGCGGCGTGACGACGCTTCAGGTATTGCCAGGCTCGGCGAATCTGATCGGCGGTCGCAGTGTCGTGCTCAAGGTCGTGCCGGGCAGGACCGTTCAGGAAATGAAATTCCCCGGCGCAAAGTACGGCCTCAAGATGGCGTGCGGTGAAAATCCCAAGCGCGTCTACGGCAACCGCGGCGGCCCACAGACCCGCATGGGAAACGTCGCCGGCTATCGCGCCGCGTGGATCAGGGCGCAGGACTATCGCCGGAAGTGGGACAAGTGGAACGCCGACCACAAGGGCGATCCGCCGACTCGCGACCTGGGTCTCGAGACTCTCGCCGAAGTGTTGCGCGGAAACATCCTCGTTCACAATCACTGCTATCGCGCTGACGAGATGGCGCAGATGATCGACATCGCGCACGAGTTCGGCTACAAGGTTCGCTCTTTTCACCATGGCGTCGAGGCGTACAAGATCGCCGACCTGCTGGCGAAGGAAGGCATCGCCGCTTCGGTATGGGCAGACTGGGGAAGCTTCAAAATGGAGGCACTCGACGCGGTAAGGGCCAACATGGCGCTCCTCGACCACGCGGGTGCGCGAGTCATCGTTCACTCGGACGATCCTTCGGGGTCACAGCGGCTCAATCAGGAAGCGGCGAAGGGAATGGAAGCCGGCGCCGAAATCGGATTGCCAGTGAGTGAAGACGAAGCCATCAAGTGGCTCACCATCAACCCCGCATGGGCACTCGATCTCGATGACAAGATCGGCTCGCTCGAGACCGGCAAGAACGCAGACGTCGTGCTGTGGACCGGCGATCCATTCAGCGTTTACTCCAAGCCGGAGAAAGTTTGGATCGATGGTGCTTTGCTCTACGATCGTCTCGATCCGTCCGAGCAATGGCGCACCGACTTCGAGCTCGGCTTCGTACCCGTCACCGGAACCAATCGATGATCTCGCACAGACTGAAGCTCACCGCTGCCATCGCGCTCGTCGCAGCTGCTCCGGGGATCGGAGCGCAGACCATCGCCATCACCGGCGGAAAAGTTTATCCGGTCAGCGGCCCGCCGATCGAGAACGGAACGGTCGTCATTACCGACGGAAGAATCACCGCCGTTGGCGCGAATGTTCCGGTGCCCGCCGGCGCGCAGCGCATCGACGCAACCGGCAAAATCGTCACGCCGGGGCTCGTGAATTCCGCGACTCAGCTTGGCGTCCAGGAAGTCGCTGCCGTCGGCGACACTCGTGACGCAAGCGCGCGGGGCAAGGACGCAATTGCCGCGTCGTTCACCGTTTGGGAAGGCTTGAATCCGAATTCGGTGCTGCTGGCGCCGGCGCGCAAGGCGGGAATCACCAGCTTCGTCGTCATGCCGACTGGTGGTTTGGTCTCAGGTCAGGCGGCGATGGTCGATGTAGTGCCGGGTACGACTACCGACATGATCATTCACGCCCCGGTCGCGATGCTCGCCGAAGTCGGCGACCCGCAGCCGGCGGGCGTGGGTGCGCGCGGCGAGCTGATCGTCAAGCTGCGTGAGCTTCTCGAGGACACCAAATTCTTTCAGGCCCACCGCGATGCGTTCGATCGCGCTCAGACGCGACCGTTCGCGGCGAGTCGGCTGGATTTGCAGGCGATGATTCCCGTTGTGGAAGGCCGACTCCCGCTCGTCGTGAATGTCGACAAGGAGGCCGACATCGACGCGACGATGCGATTGGCGCGCGACTACAATGTGAAGCTGATCATCGGCGGCGGCGCCGAGGCGTGGATGATGGCCGACAAGCTGGCGGCGGCGCGGATTCCTGTTTTGACGGGCGCGATGAACAACATCCCGTCGGGGTTTGCGACCCTCGGGCAGCGTCAGGAGAACGCGGCGCTGCTGCGCAGAGCGGGAGTACAGGTCGCGCTGATCGGCAATGCCGGCGGCGGCGACGAAGAAGCCTTTAATGTGCGCAATCTCAAGCAGGAAGCCGGTAACGCAGTGGCCTACGGTATGTCGTGGGACGATGCGCTGCGCGCGGTGACGCTCGCTCCCGCGGAGGTCTTTGGCGTAGCCGATCGCGTCGGATCTCTGCAGGTGGGCCGCGAAGGAAACGTCGTCGTGTGGAGCGGCGACCCGTTCGAGTTCACTACCCGCGCCGAGCACGTTTTTGTGCGCGGCAGGGAGTACCACGACACGACGAGGCAGGATCTACTCGTCGATCGTTACAAGAATCTGCCTGGCACCCACAACCTGCCTTCGGCGCACTGAGTTCGAAGTCACACACGATCGCAGAGGATAGCAAAAGCCCCCGCAAATGCGGGGGCTTTTGTTAATGCATTTGGTTCAGGAGACTTGCCAGTCGCGCCGAATCCTACGCGGGCTGCCTAACTGGGCGAGCCTGGACCGGCGCCGCTCGGCGTCTGCGCATCCGCCGTCGAAGAGCGCGGCGACGACTGCTGTCGCTTCAGCTCGATCTCAGCCTCGAGCCGCGCAGCCTCGGTGTCGTGGGTCTCGAGAGTTGACTTGAGCCGGTCGTAGGTCGCAGCGTCGATCTCGCCGCCGTTCTTGCGGGCGCGATAGACCGCGTAGCCGAGTGCCTGCGCCGCCTTATCGGCGAGCTGGCGGGTTCGGAACGCTTCGAGTCTCGTCTTGCCGTCATCGAAAGCATCCTGCGCCACTTTGCCGGCGCGATCGAGCTCCTGTTTCAGTCTATCGAGTAGTGCCATCGTAGTCGTCTCGCGTTATGGGTTCGCCACTCACCGTACGCAGACCGCTGTGGTCACGTTTCAGTATGGCGCATCGCTTTGGTGATGGCAACAAAAAGGCCCCTCGCGGGGCCCTTGGTCTACTCGGCTTGTCGACTCGCCGACGCCGCGACGACGAGTTACGCCGCGTTCGTTTCGGTGGCGGGATAAACGCTGACCTTGTAGCGGCTGCGGCTCTTGTGCTCGAACTTCACCACTCCGTCGATGAGCGAGTAGATGGTGAAATCGGAGCCGAGGCCGACGTTGCGGCCAGGGTGCCACTTCGTGCCGCACTGGCGGACGATGATGTTGCCGGCGACGACTTTCTCACCGCCGAACTTCTTGACGCCGCGGTACTGCGGATTGCTGTCGCGCCCGTTGCGCGATGAGCCTACACCTTTCTTGTGAGCCATTACTTCTCTCCCCCGCTCTTCTTGCCGAAGGCGATATCCTTGATGCGGACCTCGGTGAACGCCTGCCGATGGCCCTGCTTTTTCGCGTAACCCTTGCGCCGCTTCTGCTTGAAGACGACGACCTTCTCACCCTTGCCGTGCTTGACGATCTCGCCAGTCACGTGCGCGCCCTTCACTCCAGGTGCACCAACGTGGGTCTTGTCGCCGTCGGAACCGAGGACGACGTCGTCGAACGTCACCTTCGAACCCGCTTCACCCTCGAGGGTGGGGATCCGTATTGTCTTTCCGGACTCGGCGCGGAACTGCTTGCCGCCGGTGCGGATGATCGCGTAAGTCATGGATAGCGTTGCTGTTAAGTAGTGCGTGCAGCCACGAAAGTTAGTCGGATACGCTGGTCCAGTCAACACTTCCCCGGATTCTGAGCGCTGACGACTGGTCACGGATTCTAAGCCCTGACCGCTTACAACTGGCACCCCTAGTCCAAAAGGTGGCAGGTGGGAGAGGATGCACAGAGATGCTCTGGTAGCAGTTTTTCTACTCGCCTTCTAGCTGCGTCACGCCACCTTGGAACGCGCCGGATGAACTGATACCCGTGCCTCTGATCATGTCTCCCACCTGCCACCTTTGGACTACAGTGGGCAGTCGTTAGCACTGAGGTCGCGGAATCCGAAGTGCTAAGCGAGGGCGTACTGCTCCGTAACATCCCTTCCCTGCGATTTCACGACGAGCTTGAATTCGTCCGGACGCAGCAACGGATCGTCGCGGAACTCGAGCGAGAAATTCGCCGCCTTCTGGAGCTTCTGGGCGAGATCGCGCTCCTGCTCCAGCACGTACATCGCGACGTCGGGGTGGAGCTTGACGAGCAGATTGTCGCGCCGCCCTTCGACTGCCATCCTCTTCACCGAGCGCTCCATCCTGCGAACGATAGTTTCGGGAGTCAGCACTCTGCCGCTGCCGTTGCAGGTGGGGCAGGCTTCGGTCGACGACTGGTAGTGGCTCTGTCTGACACGTTGCCTGGTCATCTCGATCAGACCCAGATCGCTGACCGCGAATGCCTTGGTGCGGGCGCGATCGCGGGACAGATGCTGGCGGAGCTCCTGCAGCACGCGATCGCGGTTCGCCTTCGTCTCCATGTCGATGAAGTCGCAGACGATGATCCCGCCGACGTCGCGCAGTCTCAGCTGGCGGGCAACCTCCTGGGCCGCTTCCATATTCGTGCGAAGAACAGTTTTCTCAGGATCCTTCTTACCGGTATAGCGGCCGGAGTTGACATCGATCGAGACAAGCGCCTCGGTCGGCTCGATGATCAGGTAGCCGCCGGACGGCAGATCGCACCGACGCTTGAAGATGTCGCGGATCTCCTCCTCGATCTCAGCGGTGTCGAAGAGCGGCACCGGCGCCTCATGGAGCTTGACTCTGGCGATGAGATCCGGCGCGATGTCCTTGAGGTAGCCCGCGATCTCATTGTAGACCTGCTTGGAATCGACGGTCAGACTGTCGACCTTGTCGCTGAAGATGTCGCGGACGAGCCCGCGAGTCAGGCCGCTCTCCCGGTTGACCAGCGACGGAGCTTTCTGAAACCGCGTCTTGCGCTTGATCTTCTTCCACTGCGACATCAGGCTGTTCAGCTCGCGCTGCAGCATCTCGGGCGTCACGTCTTCGCTTACCGTTCGAACGATCACCCCGCCCGACTTGTCGGGAAGAATCGACTGGACCTGTTCCTTAAGGCGCGACCGCTCCGCCGATGAGCCGATCTTGCGGCTCACGCCAACCTTCGAAGAATCGGGGATGTAAACCAGGAAGCGGCCTGCCAGCGAGATCTGGGCGGTGACCCGCGGTCCCTTGGTGGAAATCGGCTCCTTGGAAACCTGGACCAGGATCTCCTGGCCTCGCTTCAGGACTTCCTGGATCGGCGGCGCTTTCGAGCGACGCCCATTTCCATTGCTGCCGTTTCCGTTGCCGTTTCGACGCGGCGGAGATTCATCGACCTCATCCTCGTCGTCGTCGTCATCGTCGTCGTCTTCTGCTTCGTCGGCCGACTGCCTGACGAGATCCGAGGCGTGGAGGAAGGCGCTCTTCTCCGTCCCAATGTCGACGAAGGCTGCCTGGATTCCGGGGAGGACTGCGTCAACCCGGCCCAAATAAATGTCACCGACCATACGTCGGTTGTCTGGACGATCGACGAGAAGCTCTACGAGCTTGCCGTCCTCCAGAATCGCGATCCGCGTTTCGCGCGGAGCCGCGTTAATGAGGATTTCTCTTTTCATCGTTGCCCGTCTCACCAATCGCCCGGCGACTCGGCGAGCGAAAAAGTGGACGGTTCAAAAAAGTCCGCGCGGTCGTGCTACAGGGCCGCGTTATGAGTTCCTGGGTCTTCCACTTTCAGAGGTCTCCATCCATGTGCGCGGGCCCCGCGAGTCGCGCGGGTGCCCCATGCGTGGAGATCCACAGTCAAGTGCCAACAATCTACCGGCGCCCAGCCCGTTTCCGCAACGGCGACAACAACTTACACGCCCGACCTGCAGAGCTTGGGAACCTCGATTGCGCACCACGTATGTGACGCGGCAATCAGAATCCGGTCACCATCCGGTAGATGAGCCACCCCATCACGAGCACATAAGTCAGTCCAGCCTTCCACTCGCCGTGCTTCATATAAAGCTCGAGACTAAAGCCACCCGCGTCGTCCGGATGGGTGGCCTTCCACGGCGTCGGACGCGGGACAAACGCGGGGACGTTCGCCGCATACACCTCGTACGCTTCCGGAAACCGGCCGGCGATATTCGCGCGCTCCCTTTGCATTGTCGGCGCATAAATGAGAGCGAAGAAGGCGACCACCAGAAGTAGCAGCGCCCAATGCACCGCCACGGCAAATCCCGCCGCGATCAGGAAGCTTCCGAAGTAGAGCGGGTTCCGGGTGTGAGCATATGGGCCGGTCGTCGCCAGACGCTCGTTCTTCGAGATGTGTCCCGAAGCCCAGCCGCGGATCAATACTCCGAGGAGCGCGACCGCCCCTCCAACCAGCAAAGTCAGCGGAGTTGGACGGGCGAAGACGAGGTAGGCAATGCCGAGCACGAAGCCGAGCGGCAGGCGGAGCCGCTTCGCGACCTCGGAGTAAGTCAATCAGCCAGCTCCTTGAGAAGATTGCGCGCGATCACCAGACGTTGAATCTCGGAAGTGCCTTCCCCAATCTCGCAGATCTTGGCGTCCCGGAACATTCGCTCGACAGGATATTCCTTGGTGTAGCCATAGCCACCGTGGATCTGAATTGCCTTGATGGTCGTACGCATTGCCAGCTCCGAGCAATAAAGCTTGGCGATGGCGGCCTGCTTGGTGAAGGGCTGCTTGTTCTGAGCCAGCCAGGCGGCGTGAAACATCAGGTGTCTGCCGGCCTCGATCTCGGTGGCAATATCAGCGAGCTGAAACTGGATGCCCTGGAAGTTGGAGATCGGCTGGCCGAACTGCTTGCGGAGCGTCGAGTATCTGAGCGCCTCCTCGAAGGCGCCTTCGGCGATTCCGAGCGAAAGTGCCGCGATCCCGACCCGGCCCGAGTCGAGGGTGCGCATGAAATTCGTGAAGCCCTCGCCTTCTTCACCGAGCAGATTCTCGGCGGGGACTTCGACGTCCTCGAAGATCAGCGAGCGCGTATCCGACGCCCTCCACCCGAGCTTATCTTCCTTCTTGCCGGCGCGAAATCCTGCCAGCGGCGGCAGCGAATCGTCGTGACCAATGCCGAGCCCGTCGGCTTTGTCGAGATCGCTCGCTTCCTTGGTCACGATGAAGGAGCTAATGCCTTTGCTCCCTTTGCCGGGATCCGTGACGGCGGTGACGACAAAAATCTCCCCGACCCCGCCATGGGTGATGAAGATCTTGCTGCCGTTGAGGACAAAATGAGATCCTTTGCGCACGGCGGTGGTGCGCGTCCCGGCGGCATCGCTTCCCGCGCTCGGCTCGGTGAGACCGAAACCGCCGAGCACTTTCCCGGACGCCAACAGCGGTACGTAGCGCTTCTTCTGCTGCGCGGTTCCGAAATTGACGATCGGCGAAGTGCCGAGGGTGGTGTGCGCCGAGATCGTGATGGCGTGAGATGCATCCACCTTGGCCATCTCGTTGATCACGATCATGTAGCTGAGAGTGTCGAGGCCCGCGCCGCCGAGCTCCTCCGGCCACGGAATTCCGAGCAATCCGAGCTCCCCCATCTTCTTGACGTTCGCCCAGGGAAACTCGGCTTTCGCATCGAGCCTGGCGGCGACAGGTGCGACTTCGCCGCGCGCAAACTCGCGGACCATGTTGCGGACCGCGAGGTGTTGTTCGGTGAAGTAGAGCGAGTCGTCCACGTTCGTGCTAGCGGTTTTCAGCGGCGCTGAAATTCTCGGGGTACAGCGAGACGCGCACGTAATTGTTGGTCCGCAGATACTTGATCGCTGCCTGGCGCAGGTCGTCCGCGGTCAGACTGGAGATCAGCTTGTCACCGTCGGGAATCTCGGCCAGCGGCCAGCCGCTCTGGTCGAAGGTCGAGATCTGCGCGAGCCAGTATCCGTTCTGTTTGATGGCGGTCTCGCGAGCGCGGAGGGCCGCTTCCTTGACCTTGGTGAGATAGGCCGGGGTGGTTCCGAATTTCTTGACGCTGTCTATCTGCGCGAGCGCCGCCTGGGTCAGCGTCTCGAGCCGCTCCGGAGCCGATCCGAAGCCGATCGTGAAGCGATACGAGGGCTGAGGATCCTTGCTGGCGCTGGGGCTGACGCTTACTCCGTAAGTCCCACCGAGGTTTTCGCGCAGCGCCTCGCGCAGCTTGATGTTGAGGAGCTCGGCGAGCGCGCTGAGATAGTAGCGGTTTCGACGGGTGTACTCGAATGGTCCGGTGAAGACCATCGCCGTGCGCGCTTTGGGCTCGGCGCCTTTCTTCACTACGCGCTGCACTACCCCACTCGGCGGCCGCACGCCCGTATCACGCCAGGTTTGCTTCCGGTTGATCGACGGGAGCGCGCCGAGCCATTTCTCGATCAACGGCTTGATCGAGTCGGTCTTGAAGTTCCCAACGAACACGAAAGTGAAGTCGCTCGCGTCGGCAAAGCGATCCTTGTAAAAGTCGAACGATTTGAACGGATCGATTCTGTCGAGAGTCGCGGTAGATACCGGCAGGTCGCGCGGCGAATGCTGGGCCATGGTGACCTGGAGCGTGTCACTGAACGCGGCCTCGGGACTCGCGCTGCGGTTCGCCAGAACTCCTCTGAACCGTCCCAGAAAAGTGTTGACCAGAGCCGTATCCAGTCGCGGCTGGGTGAAGTACAGGTAGACCAGCTGCATCATGGTGTCGACGTCGCGCTGCGACGCGCTGCCGGAAATTCCCTGGCTCATCTCGTCGATCGACGGTGAGACGCTCACCTGCTTGCCGGCGAGGAATTTCTGCAGATCGATGACGCTGAAATTGCCGACACCGCTGGTGGCAGGAATGAGATCGGCCGCGCTCGCCGCGACATAGGATGCGTCTGGGAGAAGCGATGCTCCGCCCGGGCTATAGGCCGTGAAGGTGATCTGATCGGCGTTGAAGTCGGTGGGCTTGAGAAAGACCCGCACTCCGTTGGAGAGCTTCCACTCGGTGATCCCGACTTCCTTGATCTGCTTCTCCGAGACGACCTTTCCGCCAACGGGATCCTTGTCGACGAGCCGGCTCGACGGCGCCGTCTCGCTGTACGCGGTGACGTTGGCTCCCTTCACTGCATCGAAAGAAAGCAGCAGCTCGCCGCGACTGAGGTTGGCAATGCCCGGCTTGTCTGGCGCGGTCGTCACCAGAACCCGATTCCGATCGGTCATCCACTCGCCGGCAAGCTTGTTGACTTCGGCGAGCGTGATCCCCGGCAACAGCCGCTTCATCGCGTCGAGATCGTACTGGATGCTGGTGGAAGGCTGCGACTGCAAAAATGCAGAGACGTACGCGGCCGCATAGACACTGGAATTGGTCTTGTTGCGCTCGCTGTAGGCGTGCTCGATTCCGCGGAGAAAATCCTTCTTGGTGCGGTCCAGCTCGGACTGCAGGAAGCCGTAACGCTTCACGCGCTCGCCCTCGGTGAGCAGCGCGTTGAGTCCCCGCTGGATGCCGTTGTCGGCGACGATCGCCGTGAGGGAGAACGACTCGGCCGTTCTCACCAGGTCGCCCTGCGCCGCGAACGCGTTGATGAACGGCGGGTTCGGACGCTGGGTGATCTCCGAGAACCTGTCGTTGAACATCGAGCCGAAAATCTGCTCGATGAGGTTCTCGCGATAGCTCGCCGTTGTCGTGTTGATTCGCTTCGGCTGCTTGTACAGCAACCGAATCACGGTGCGGGTTGCTTCCTTGTCGTTGTTGATCGAGACGAGGGTGCTGTCGTGCTCCGGAACCGGAAAGAGAGTACGCGGCTTCGGGTTCACGGCACGCGGAATTGCGCCGAGGTAGCGCTTGATCAGGGCTTCGACGTTCGCCTTCCTGAAGTCACCGACAGCGACGACCGCCATCAAGTCGGGGCGGTACCAGGTGTCGTAAAAATTCCTCAGCGTCGCCGGGGTGTAT